>NZ_JARANT010000008.1 GCF_029889805.1 Halorubrum sp. Boch-26
ATCCCGTAGTATCAAATATTACATTATCTGTGTTATTTGAATATGTACCTATTCCGGATATTATGGATCGGTTACTCGTAGCTCTCCTGTATAATCTAACTGTATTTGATGATGTAACATTTTTAATGCCAATTAATTCTCCAGAATATACAATCTTACTGTTCTGTTTTGTGTGATTATATTGCCGATCTACTCTTGTACTGTTGCCTTGATCTGGTTTGATATTAGAAACGTGTATGTTTGCACTATCTGATACTCCTCCATTTACAAACTGATCCCTAATATCTGAATTTGGCAGTGGTTTCGTCGAATTCAAATTAACAGGTTCGCCCTGTTCCTGTCCTTCTGCAAGCCGAATAACTGCCACAAACTGATTACTTTGCCAAATCGTGTTTCTATTTCCCATAGTATCTCTAGCAGGAATCGTCAAACTATCATGTACACCAGTTAGTACCTCTGAGTATCCAATGTATTTCTCGTAGACGACGTTACCACCCGCAGTGATTGGGTGAATTGAAACGACATATGGTGTCTTCATTCCCACCGTGTCTCGAACTTCTATAGTTGCGATCGAGATATTTGTGGTTGCTTCCGCCTCATGTTTTTGATTCTCAAAACGTACTGTACCTAAATACACATGAGCTTGATCTTTGGCTATTGCCAACCTCTTTAATTCACTCGGTAATTTTGTAACATTATTTTGTTTAATGTTTATTTGCTTGCTTGGTATGAGGTATGCTCTAATCCCTCCCCCTAAATTTGAAGTATTAAGCGATATACTGCCTTCCCCATCCATTTGTTGTACTGTCAGTGATTTATGGCCAACAATTTCGCCATTATCTGGGTGGGTAAGGACCACTGTCGAATTCACGTCTGCAATTAACTCACTGACTGTTACTCCAGATGAAGTTCTAGTATCTCTAGCAAAATTCGTAGAAACCGTTGCTTGATCCTGCACAGTCATGGAGGCATCAGCAAAATCAAATTCAGAAGAATTCTTTAAATTTCCACTTGTTTTTAATTCATCATAGCTACTTGTTGAGTCACCGTTTATTGCACCCACTCTATATTGAAGGTTAGTTGATGTTTCGCCCTCCGACCCATTAATGCCCCCCAGTTGTACTGATTCAATTTGAACAGAACCTCCTAAATTCAGACGCTTAATCTGTATCATAAGAACTGCTTCGCCATTGATATTCATATTACTAGTTTTAGCGATAATCCCATTTGATATTGTTGAATTTTCGACAATTGTATTAGACATATCAACACCAATGTTTTGTAATTCTTTAAAGTTCAGATATATGGTCAAATATTCTTTAGAATCAGTAACATCCCTCGGTTCGATTTTTATATCTGAAATTGTATGAGTATTTTCGAACGATAATAATTTCTCGACATCTCCTGATTCACTTATATTGAGAGATTGATCTTTATCCGCTTCTGCAGACATAAGAGTCATTCCCACCGCGGCAACAGAAATCACGACAACACAAATGATGAGGATGACTACCGGTCTGCGCCGAGTTGAGTTTCTTCGATCCATCGTGATGAGCCACGATCGACAGAGCCGGGGCTACGGAGCGCTCGCCTGTGGTGTCCGACGAGGTTGCTACGCTGCCGCCGCCTCGCGTCGTGAGATACTCTCGGGTGGTTGATTATTTATTAAATGCGTTACGGACACAGAAGCTTCTAATCGCGGAAACGACCTCGAGAGATCGACTCACGTTCGGCGATCGAAGCGCTCCCCTCCGTGATCGTCAGAGGGCCTCAAAAACCAGATTGACGTGTCAGTTTGACGAGGAGTGCTCGGCGTGTTCCATCAGCGAGAGGACGGAGTCGCCGGCGTCGACCGCGATCGGGTGGACACCGACGAGCGCGATCACGTCTTCCTCGTGCTGGACGGTCGCGACGTAGAGAAGCACTGGAACGTCTTCGACGGTACTCTGGTTGTCGCCGGCGTCGACCTCCGCGTCGATCGTGGTCTCGAGGATCGACACCTCGACCTGCCGACCGAGGATGGTCCGCGTCTCCGACCCGCGGCTCTCGATATCTTCGGCCTGAACCTCGGTGCCTTCGCCGCCGATCCCTCGCTGATCGACCTGTTCTAACAGCCGACGGATAAGCTCCGCGTCGTTCGCGCGGACGAGCGGGTTGACCGACTGGCCGCCAACCGACGCATCCGGCGTGCTCGCCACGAACAGCGCGGACCCGTTGTCCCGGTTCTCGTACCCGGCGACCCACGTCGTCGCAGACACCTGCGCGTTCACGCCCGCCACGTCGAACTCCTGTTCAAGCGTGAACGACTCCGGCTCCTCGCCCTCGTACCCGGACTCCGAGGCCGCATCGGACGGGATCCGAGCCGGGCTTGCGTCGTACTCATAGCTCCCGTTTTCTCCGCCGGCGCACCCGGCGACGGCGACGGACGTCGATGCGGCGATCGCCGCGAGCAGTCCACGTCTGTGCATAAGGGTTTGTAGGCCTGTTGGAACGGTTAAGCGTATCGGCGCGAGGGCTCCTATCTGATAATCGGCGATGCGCGCTCGGTATCAGTTCCGCGAGTGAAGGCACAAAGTTCACGGTGTGGCGTGTGCGAGATGAGCCAAATGGAACGCCGAGGACAGACAGGGCTGGTGGAAGCGCTCCTCCTTGACGTGGTCCGACTCCACGAGACGTGGATGGAGGTCGTCTTCCCTAGACAGCTCGATCCGAGCGCGGTGCTGGGAAAGTGGAAACCGGAAACCCCCGCTCAGACGGTCGGGTACTACCTCTGGGCGATACTCGGCGGTCCGCTCGTCGCGGTCGCGTACCCGCTCCTGCTCGTCGGGTTCGCCACGCGGTTCTACGCCGCGAAGCTCGACTCGGCGGTCACCCGCTTCGGCGTGATCGGCGCGGTCATCGTCGCGACGCTCGTTTGGGGGTCGCTCACCCTCCTCGCGCACTTCCAACTGCCGACCGAGGTGATGCTCGGTATCGGTGGCGCCAGCGTCGTGGCGGTGATCTCCGCGGGCGCGGCCGCCGGGTTCTCGAAGCTCGGCGGACGGTTCGTCAGCGTGCTGTTCGCGTACCCGTTCGCGATGACCGCGATCTTCCTCCCGCCGGTGGTCGCCGGGCTGCTCACGCCCTCTATCTCCAGTCTGGTGCTCGATCCGAGCTACGAGCTCGCGGTTTGGATCCTCGACACGTTCCTCGCCGTCGGCGGGGTCAACGAAGCGCTCCGGGGCGCGTTCGACTTGAAGACGTTCGGTGAGCAGTGGGGCGTCGCCGGCCTCGGCTACGTGCTGATGTGGCTCGGCATCTCCGTCCCGCTCGGATGGTTCCTCGGAGTGCTCGTCTCCCTCGCGAACCTGATCCGTCCGAAGCCCGACGCCTGAGCGCGGGCGGTCGGGCGTCGGCGCCGACGCTCCGGGAGTGCTACTCGCTTCTGTCGAACCGGTCGCGGGCCGTCTCGAAGGCGGACTCCGACTGTTCCTTGCTCCGACGGCCCTCTCGCTCCGCGACCGCCTCGGGAGCCGGGCTCGCGTCGTCGTCGATCCGCGCGAACGACTTGTGGACCTTCGTGTGACACCAGCGACACAGCGCGACGGTGATCTCGTGGGGACCGGCGTCGTCGGGGTCGCCCGACTGTTCCTCGTCGGTATCTGTCCCGCCGTACGACAGGTGGTGTTCCTCCACTAGCGGCCGGGCGTCGTCGTGGGCGATCCGAACCTCTTCGAGCCCGCAGCGGCGACACTCGCGACCGTCGGTCGTCGAGCGGTAATGAGGACACCGCGGCCACGCCTCCTCGGCGCCGACGTGGCAGGCGTAGCCGTCGGCGCGGCGGGTCGCGGTGAACTCGGGGTCGTCGCCGGCGCGCGTCAGCGCGAACCGACAGCGCCCGTCGTCGGTCAAGTGGTCGCAGACGCCGGCGACCGCGTACGGGTCGTCGACCCCGACGGGGGTCCCGTCCGGCGTCCGTTCCATGTCCGGTCAGATCAGGCTCGCGCCGTCGAGGTCGGTCCGGCCGTAGTCGACGTCGAGCAGTCGCAGGAGGGTCGGTGCCACGTCGAGGAGGTCCGCGTCCTCGACGGTCGCGTCCGGGTGGTCGACGAACAGGGCGGCGTCTTCGAAGGTGTGCATCCCCGTCCGCGGACCGTCCGGGTCGAACACGTCGTCGTGGGGGCGGAAGCCGGACTTGAGGTCGAACCCCTCGTTCGGGATGACGACGAGGTCGGGGGCGATCTCGTCGTGATCGCCTCGGAAGACGGTCTCGCGCTCGACGACGCGCTTCGCGACCGGCTTCCCGTCGGGGCCCTCCCACGCTTCGAGGGCCGACTGCAGCTCGGCGCGCACGGATTCGTACTCCGACTCGGGCACGACGCCGTCGGGCTCGCGGCCCTCGAGGTTGACGTAGAATCGGCCGGGGACGAGCGAGTACGCGCGGGTGTCCTCGTCGATGTCGGTCAACGCGCCGTGGTCGTCGCCGTCGTACGAGAGCCAGCCCTCTCGCTCCAGCCACTCGTTGCAGTAGACGTCGTAGCGGAGCCGCGCGAACCCGTGGGTCGAGCCCACGACGAGGCGAACGTCGTCGGGGAGAGCCGTCCGGATCGCGCCGATGTGTTCGTCCAGCGCGGCGTAGAAGTCGAGGAAGTCCTCACGGTATCGGCCGTTCTCCGCGTAATCGCCCCACAGGAAGTGGTTGATCCGGTCGGGCGCCGTGAACACGCCGACGAACAGGTCCCAGTCGTCGCGCTCGACGTACCGGGAGAACGCGGCGGCGCGGGCGTCGAGCGTCTCTCGCGCGTGCTCGATGAACTCGGACTTGTCCGGCTTGTGTCCGAGCTTCGCGTTCACCGACAGCCGGTAGTCGCTCTCGGTGAGGTACTCGCGGAGCTCCTCGGGATGTGCGGCCTTGTCGACGTCGGGCGAGAGGTATCCCGAAACCATCCGCTGGATCCTCCGCTGGGGCGGGAACGTCACGGGAACGTTCATCACCGTCGCGTCGAGCTCGGCGTCGGCGGCGCGGTCCCACACGCGGGTCGCTTGGACGTCCCGTCCCATCGGGACGTAGGTGTCGTACGAGCCGACCTCCCGGTCCTGAAAGCCGTACACCCCGGTCTCGCCGGGGTTGACGCCGCTGGTGAGGACCGGCCAGCACGCGCTCGATTCCGGAGGTACGGCGCTGTCGATCGGTCCGCCGTCGCCGTTGTCTTCGATCGCCGACAGTGCCGGAAACGTGTCCGGGTTGTCGGCGACGAGACCGTGCGGGAGACCGTCGATCCCGATAAACGCCACGCGCGGGGTGTCGGTCCCGCGCAACCGGTCGAAGAGGCCCATAGGGGTACATCCGGCGTGGAGGGCAAAAGGGTTGACATCGCCCGCCCTCTCGGACGGCGCCCGCCGTCGACCGCTCGCGGGATGTCGACCGCCTCCGCGGCGGCGTCCGTCTCGGCTCGGGAGCCTTTTGAATGCGCCCCGCGAGGGTGACCCATGGAGACGCGACGCGCGCTGCTCGTCGACGCGTTCACGGACGAACCGCTGGCCGGGAACGTCGCCGGCGTGCTGCCGGACGCCGCCGGCCTGAGCGACGGCCGCATGGGGAAGATCGCCGCCGAGATCGGCGCCTCCGAGACCGCGTTCCTCTTCGACGCGGGCGACGGCGCCGACGAGCGGGTCCGTTACTTCACCCCCTCCACGGAGGTCGATCTCTGCGGCCACGCCACGATCGCGAGCTACGCCGCGCTGTACGCGGCGGGGACGGTCGAGGCCGGCGACCGCACCCTCCGGACGAACGTCGGCGACCTCTCGATTCGGATCGACGACGACGGCACCGTCTGGATGCGCCAGAACCCGCCGACGGTCGAGCCGGTGGACGAGGCCGAACTCGACGCCGACCGCCTCGGCGACGCGCTCGGGATCGACCCCGCGGCCCTCCGGGACGTGGGCGCCGACCTCCCCGTCGCCGTCGCCTCGACCGGGCTCCCGTGGCTCGTCGTCCCCGTCAACTTCCTGGAGCGTCTCGGGGAGGCAGAGCCCGACGCGGCCGCCGTCGAGGCGATCTCGAACGCCCACGACGCCGCCGGGATCTACGCGTTCACGTTCGACGCGATCGGCGCGGAGTCGACGCTCCACGGCCGGGCGTTCGCGCCCGCGGTCGGTGTCGCCGAGGACCCCGTGACGGGCACGGCGAGCGGCGCGGTCGGGGCGTACCTCCGGGCCGTCGACGCGTTCGACGGCGACCTCCCGGAGGAGCTCCGGTTCGAACAGGGCCACTTCCTCGACCGCCCCGGGCACGTCAGGGTGCGAGTCGAGGGCGACGACGTCCGGGTCGGCGGCCGCGCGGTCGTCTCGACCGAAGGCGAGCTGACGCTGCCGGCGGAGGAGGACGGCGACGACATCATCGAGGCGTGAGCGCGCTCGGTCCCCGTGTCGCGACGGTCCGTCAATCACCGGAACGCGCCGCGGCCTCCGTCGTCGAGCCGAACGTTTAGGCGGTCCCGGGGCGTACGGTCTGTATGGAGTTTGACCTCCCACGCGCGGCGGCGCTGCTGGTACTGATCGTCGCGGTCGGCACCGCGGGACTGATCGGAAGCGGGATGATGCCGCTACAGACCACGCTGATGATGGTCGCCCCGTCGATGCTCCTCTTCGGGGCGATCGCGTTCGCCATCGGCGTGAAACACGGTCAGTTCCGGGCGACACACGCCTGATCGGGCTCGCAGCGACCACGCCTCCGCGGGGCTGCGCCCGCGCCGGCCGGAACCACGACGCTTTTTAAAACGGGACCGACAAGCGGGAGCCGTGTTGATCGGGTCGCCGCTCACCGAACTGCTGCTCCTCGTCGGCGGTATCGTGCTCCTGTACGCGGGCGCGGAGCTGCTCGTCAAGGGCGCCAGCGACTTGGCGCTCGCCGTCGGCCTGAAGGCGTCGACTGTCGGGGTCACCGTCATCGCGTTCGCGACGACCGCCCCCGAGCTGTTCGTCTCTCTCCTCGGCGCCGTGACGGTGTCGACGGACGTGGGACTGGGGACGATCCTCGGGTCGAACATCGCCAACATCGGGCTCGTGCTGGGCGTCTCCGCGCTGATTCGCCCCCTCGACGTCTCCGACACGGTGTTCGAGCGTCACGTCCCGTTCATGGTCCTCGCCGCGGTGCTGCTCGTCGCGCTCGGCTGGAACGGCCGCATCGGCCGACCCGCCGGGCTCCTCCTGCTCGGAGTGCTCGTCGCGTTCACCGTCGTGATTATGCGACGCATCCGCCGAACGCAGTCCGGCATCTCCACCGCGGAGCGCGCGGAGATGCCGGACGCGAGCCTCCGGGACGTCGCCGCCGTGGTCGGCGGTATCGTCGCGCTGGTGCTCGGCTCGCGGTGGCTCATCGACGGGGGGGAGTCGCTCCTCTCCGCGGCCGGCTTCTCCGACATCTTCATCGGGCTCACGGTGCTCGCGCTCGGTACCTCGCTCCCCGAGCTGGCGGCGAGCCTCGTCGCCGCCGTCCGCGGCGAGGCGGAGTTCAGCGTCGGCAACGTCGTTGGCTCGAACATCTACAACGTCCTCGCCGTCCTCGGGATCGTCGCGATCGTCCGACCTATCGGCGTGAGCCCCGGCGTCCGCGTATTCGAGTTCCCGGCGCTGATCGGCTTCACCGCCCTCCTCGTTGGACTCATGTATCGCGACAGGCGGCTATCGCGCGTCGACGGCGCGGTCCTCATCGCGGGGTACGGCGCGTTCGCGTACCTGCTGTTCCCGTGACGAGGCTGGAGAGGGGTGAGGTGCGGTCGCTGTGCCGGGCGGGGCTTTGGCGGTGTTCACCGCAGATCCGCGATCGATAATTTATAAGAGAGCGGCTGGGGCTTTGAAGCAATTTCCCGGCGCTCCGAGGGCGATAGCTTATAAATAACCGACTGCGGCTTCGGCCACGACCGCGACCAATTTCCCGACACCGTCTCGCGCTCGAACCGACGCCTATTCGGCGGCCCGACTCCGACCGGAACCCGTGATAGCGATCGTCGTTAGCCGGGCCGACAGCGCCTCTGAACACATCGGCGAGCGCCTGCTCGCGGTCGGGGACTGGGAGCGGCGCGAGGACGAAACGCGCTCCGACGCCGCGGGCGGCGGGACCTATTACCGGACCGAGGGATTCGAGCTCCGGGAGTTCGACGACCTCCACATCGAACTCGACGACCCAGCGGCCGCGTTCGGCGGCGGGGGGGACCGCGGAGGCGCTGGAGACGCCGCCGGAGACGCGGCGCCCGACTTCCTCGTCTTCGTCTCCAGACACTCCGGGGAGACGGGCCGGCTCCTGACCGCCCACGTCACCGGGAACTTCGGCCCGGCGCCGTACGGCGGCGAGCCGGAGACGCTCGCGACCGCCGCTCCCGGCGCGGAGAAGCGCGTCGTCGAGGCCTTGGCGACGCGCGCTCCCGATGGGTACGACGTCGGTATCGAGTGCACGCACCACGGACCGACGAGCGTCTCCGTCCCCTCGCTGTTCGTCGAGCTCGGCTCCGACGAGCCGCAGTGGGAGGACTCGGGGGCGGCCGAGGCGGTCGCCCGGGCGGTCCTCGACCTACGCGGGACAGGCCCGGATCTCGTGGGTGACGGAGCTGCCGACGCGACCGACGGGGCGGTGCAGGCGACCGACGGGGCGGTGCAGGCGACCGACGGGGCGGTGCAGGCGACCGACGGGGCAGCGCAGGTGACTGACGGGACAGCGCAGGCGACCGACGAGTCGTCCCGCCACGACGACTCCCCCCGCCACGTCGTCGGCTTCGGCGGCGGCCACTACGCGCCGCGGTTCACTCGGATCGTCCGCGACACCGCGTGGGCCGTGGGGCACGTCGGCGCCGACTGGGCGCTCGGCGAGATGGGCGCGCCCGAGGCGAACCGCGAGACGATCGATCAGGCGTTCGCGCGCAGCCGCGCCGACCGCGCCGTGATCGAGGGCGATAGACCCGACCTCGCCGCAGTCGTCGAGGCGCTCGGCCACCGCGTCGTGAGCGAGACGTGGGTCCGCGAGGTCGGCGACCGCCCGCTCCCGCTGATCGAGCGGCTGGAGGCCGATCTCGCGACCGTCGACGAGGGGCTCCGGTTCGGCGAGATCCTCCCCGCGGAGTCGGGGGCCGGCGCGATCCGGATCCGCGAGCTCCCCGACGCGCTCCTGTCGCGGGCGCAGGGGATCGACCCGGAAGCGACCCGCGAGGCGGTCGCGTCGAACGCCGTCGCCTTCGACACGGAGCAGGCCGGCACCCGCGCGGCGGGAGCGGCCGCCTTCGACGATCGCGCGGACGCTCCCGGCTACGGGGACCTCGTCGACGACCTCGCGGCGGTGCTCGCGGAGAGATACGACGCGGTCGAGGCGGGAGACGACGCGGTCGTCGCCCGCGAGGCGGCATTCGACCCCGATCTCGCGAGGGACCGCGGCGTTCCCGAGGGTCCGGCGTTCGGCCGCCTCGCCGACGGAGAGACCATCGAGGCCGACGGCGAGACGGTGGCCCCGGAGGACGTGTCGCGGTCGCGAACTGACCGGTTCCCGATCGACGGTAAGGACACGGAAGAGTGAGTCCGCCGCGGAGGGAGTGAGTCCGCCGCGGAGGGAGTGAGCCCGAGGGACACCGACGGTTCCGAGAGCGACCGCGCTCCCCGCGCTGGCGACGGTCTCTCGGCGTCCGACCCGCGTCAGACGATCGGGCAAAAATAAATACGTCCGGGTCGCAACCACACCACATAATGGACTCTATCGTAGAGGACGCAATCGACGAAGCCGAGGAACCCCCGGCGGACGACGCCGGGGAGGCCGGCGCCGGCGCGACCGACGCGACGACCGGCACCCCGCCACAGTCCGGCACGATGACCGACGACGAGCTGCAGGACGTCCTCCAGGACCTGCAGACGAACATCACCGTCGTCGGCTGCGGTGGCGCCGGCGGGAACACCGTTGACCGGATGACCGAGGAGGGGATCCACGGCGCGAAGCTGGTCGCCGCAAACACCGACGTCCAGCACCTCGTCAACATCGAGGCCGACACGAAGATCCTCATGGGTCAGCAGAAGACCCAGGGCCGCGGTGCCGGCTCGCTCCCGCAGGTCGGCGAGGAGGCCGCCATCGAGTCCCAAGAGGAGATTCAGGACGCCATCGACGGCTCCGACATGGTGTTCGTCACCGCCGGGCTCGGCGGCGGCACCGGCACCGGCTCCGCGCCGGTCGTCGCGAAGGCCGCTCGCGAGTCGGGCGCGCTCACCATCGCCATCGTCACGACGCCGTTCACCGCCGAGGGCGAGGTCCGCCGGACGAACGCCGAGGCCGGCCTCGAACGCCTCCGCGACGTGAGCGACACGGTCATCGTTGTCCCCAACGACCGCCTGCTCGACGCGGTCGGGAAGCTCCCGGTCCGGCAGGCGTTCAAGGTCTCCGACGAGGTGCTGATGCGCTCGGTGAAGGGGATCACCGAACTCATCACGATGCCCGGACTGGTCAACCTCGACTTCGCCGACGTTCGGACCGTCATGGAGAAGGGCGGCGTCGCGATGATCGGCCTCGGCGAGTCCGACTCCGATTCGAAGGCGCAGGACTCGGTGAAGTCCGCGCTCCGCTCGCCGCTGCTCGACGTCGACATCTCCGGCGCGAACTCCGCGCTGGTCAACGTCACGGGCGGCACGGACATGTCCATCGAAGAGGCCGAGGGCGTCGTCGAGGAGATCTACGACCGGATCGATCCCGACGCCCGGATCATCTGGGGCACTTCCGTCGACGACGAGCTGGAGGGTCAGATGCGCACCATGATCGTCGTCACCGGCGTCGAGTCGCCGCAGATCTACGGGAGCAACGGCGAGCCGCCGGAGGGAACCGCGGCGGAGATGGAAGACATCGACTACGTGGAGTGACGCGTCGGCGACGCGTCGCGTCCCGATAGAGTCCCTTCTCGCGGTTTCGCTCTCGGGTCCATCGGATCGGCCCGCATCAAAAGGTAAAAACCGTCTCGCCTCGAAACCCGTCGTAACATGGACGTTCCGTACGACCTCAACAGCTACGTTCGGGTGCTGAAGCTGGCGAGCACGCCGAGCCCCGACGAGTTCCTCCAGGTGTCGAAGATCGCCGGCGCCGGCATCCTCCTCGTCGGCTTCATCGGATTCCTGATGTTCGCGATCATGAGCCTCCTGCCGGGGGTCGGCGTCTGATGCCGATCTTCTCGGTCAAGACCACTGCGAGCCAAGAGCGCACCGTCGCCGACATGCTCGCGGAGAAGGAGATGCCGGAGATCCAGGCGGTCATCGCCCCCGACCAGCTCACGAGCTACGTGATGGTCGAGGCGACGGACGGCAGCGTGTTCGCCCGGATCCTCGACGAGATCCCGCACGCCCGCGGCGTCATTCAGGGCTCCGAGGGACCGGCCCGGAGTCCCTTCTCCGAGGTCGAACACTTCCTCTCGCCGACCCCCGACGTCGAGGGGATCGCCGAGGGCGACATCGTCGAGCTGATCGCCGGGCCGTTTAAAGGAGAGAAGGCCCGCGTCCAGCGCATCGACGAGGGGAAAGACCAGGTGACCGTCGAGCTGTACGAGGCGACCGTCCCGATCCCTGTCACCGTCCGCGGCGACCAGATCCGCGTGCTCGACTCCGACGAGCGCTGATCGGCCGACTCCCGTTCCCTCTCCGTCCTCCTCTTTCGTCCCCACGTCGCGTCTTTCTTTGCGCCCTCTCGCACCGAGCTTCCGCGCTTTCGCACCGAGTTTCCGTGCTCTCGCACCGAGCGACCCGCGACGGATCGTCGGCAACGACAAGGGCTTTATTCGACGACGACCGACGGTTCGGACATGTTCGGTCCCGGCCTGTCGGCGGTCGTGAGCTTGGTTCCCAACACGTTCACGTTCGCTTGGATCGTCGCGATCCTCTTTGCGGCGTCGTGGCTGCTCGACAGCCGCAGGCTGGCGGCGGGCCGGTCGCTCGCGGCGGGGACGTGGGCGCTGTTCGGGCTCTTCTGGCTGACGACGGTCCCGTACTTCGCGCTCGAACACCAGAGCTACGTCGAGTCGATCTTGGCGCTCGTCGGCGTTCCGGCCTGCACCTACGCCGGTTACCTGCTGTACGACGGCCGCGCCTCGCTGTTCACGCTCACCCGGGCGATCGCGATCATGCTGTTCATCTACCTCCCGTTCGAGACGATCCCGGCGTTCTCGATCGCGGGCGTCGCGTTCCCCGAACCGCGGCAGATCCTCATCGAGGCCGTCGCGACGCAGACGGGATTCCTCATCGACCTGCTCGGTTACGCGCCGGAGCGCGTGATAAGCTCCGAGGGGTACGACGCGGCGTACGCGTGGACGCTCGCTGACGGCCACACGGTCACGATCCACGTCGTGTTGGCGTGTACGGGGCTCGGGAGCATGGCGATCTTCGGCGGCCTCGTCGCCGCCGTGCAGGCGCCGCTCTCGCGCAAGCTCCGCGCGCTCGCGGTGTCGATCCCGCTCATCTACGTGCTCAACATCCTCCGGACGACGTTCATCTCCGTCGTCGCGGGCAACCAGTACATGCAGTGGCAGACCGACCTCGTGCTCGCGATGTTCGGCGCGACCGACCCGTACCGGGTCTCCTTCCTCATCTCCGACCGGATCATGAGCCAGCTCCTCGCGGTCGTCGCGCTGATCGCGATCACGTTCCTCGCGGTGCGGGAGCTCCCGGAGCTCGCGGTCATCCTGGAAGACGTCCTCTACCTGCTCACGGGCGAGGAACACGACTTGACGGAGTCGCTGGACCTGCCGCGAGAGCCGACGAACCGCTGAGTTGGATCGCGTGTGTCGGTTTCCGCCCCGCCGCCGCCGACTACATAGTCCTCTATAGAAAACTATAGGCGTATTTGTGTGATATACCGACGCATGCCGGAGACCGTTCGCGCGGCGCGTCGACGCCGCGGCGGGGCAGGTGACCGGCCGTGTTGAGCGCGGTCGACCCCCTCGTCTACCTCCAGACCAACGTCGCGAAGCTGGTCTTGGCGACCGCGCTCGGACTGTTTCTCGGACTCGAACGGGAGTGGTCCCACAAGTCGGCCGGGATCCGCACGTTCGCGCTGATCGCCCTTGCGGCGGCGGTGTTCTCACTGCTCGACGGCGGCGGGCTCCTGATCGTCGGCGGCGCGCTCATCGTCGCCAGCGCGGTGCTGTTAGCGGTCCGGAGCTTCGTCGAGGAAGGCGTCGACGGCCTCTCGCTCACCACGTCGGTGTCGATGCTCGTCACGTACGGGGTCGGGGCGCTCGTCGCCGAGGCGTTCTTCATCGAGGCGGTGACGGTGGCGATGCTCTCCTCGCTTTTACTCGTGCTGAAGCGGGAGCTCCACCAGTTCGCGTGGGGGCTCTCCCGCGAGGAGGTCCGCAGCGCGGTGGAGTTCACCATCCTCGCGTTCGTCGTCTTTCCGCTGCTCCCCGCGGAGACGATCGACCCCTGGGGCGCGGTCCAGCCGCGGCTCATCTGGTCGCTCGTCGTCGCAGTCAGCGCCATCGGCTTCGTCAACTACGTGCTCGTGAAGCGGTACCAGGGGCGCGGCTACGCGGTCACCGGCTTCTTCGGGGGGCTCGTGAACTCGACGGCGGTCGTCGCGGAGATGGCCAAACGCGCGAAGGGTCGGGGCGACGCGCTCGACCTCGCGGTCGGGTCGATACTGCTGGCGAACGCCGCGATGGCCCTGCGGAACGCCGCGGTCGTCGCCGCCTTCGTTCCGGAGGCCGCCGTGGTGGTCGGCGCGCCGCTCGGTGCGGTCACCATCGCCGGCGTGTCG
The DNA here is from genome assembly GCF_029889805.1 of Halorubrum sp. Boch-26. GTDB lineage: Archaea > Halobacteriota > Halobacteria > Halobacteriales > Haloferacaceae > Halorubrum. Next base: position 13,745 of record NZ_JARANT010000008.1, read on the forward strand.
ATCGCGATATGGAGGAGCGACTGGCGGACGACCATGGAGGCGGAGCTCACCTCCCCGTTCAGCCTCCGGAACGCCCTGACGTTCGGCGCGCTGTTCCTCGCGGTCCTCCTCATCTCCGCCGGCGCGGAGCGGACCTTCGGCGCTGGCGGATTCGTCGCCACATCGTTCCTCGCGGGGCTCGTCTCCTCCGGGACCGCGACGACGACCGCGGTCTCGCTGCTCGGTACCGGACAGATAACGGTCGACACCGCGGTCGCGGGCGTCGTCGCCGGAACGGCCGCGAGCATCGTGGTCAAGACGGCGTTCGCGGCGAGCTTGGCCCGCGAGCTGCTTCGCCCGGTGCTGCTCTGGAACCTCGTGTTGTTCGCCGTCGGCGTCGCGGTCGGCGTCCCGCTGCTCCTGTTTTAACGGGCGCTGCGTTTTTCGTGCGCTCCGCGACTCACGAGAGGTGCGCCGCCACGTCGGTCGAGGAGACCATGCCCACGTAGTCGTCGTCGACGACCGGGAGGTGTTTGACGCCGTACATCGTCATCATCGCGGCGACCTCCTCCATCATGAGGTCCGGCGTCACCGTCTCCACGTTCTCGGTCATCACGTCGCGGACGACGGCCTCGTCGAGGTCGCGGTCGGCCGCGACGGCGCCGATGATGTCGCTCTGGGTGACGATACAGCCGCCGCCCGTCGTCACGACGAGCGCGCTGATGTCGTCGTCGGCCATCCGACGCGCGGCCCCGCGGAGCGGCTCGTCCGCCCCGATCGTCTCCAGCGGCGTCGACATGACCTCGCTAACGCGGGTTCGGTCGTTTAAATCCATACCATGTCGTGTGCTATCAGGTCGGATTACTCTTCCGGTGCACGATCATCTCCGACTCGTCCGACGGTTTCTGCGACCGGCCGCCGGCTTCTCGGCGGGCCTGACACGCTCGGACGAGCATATATACGCGTCCACCTCCGTACTGTTCATATGACAGGGGTTCTCAGTTCACTGGACGATTTCGGAACGCGGTCGCTGCTCACGCACGCCATCATGTCGGTGACGCTCCCGTTGGGATTCCTCATCGGGCTTACCGTGGACTCGCAGCTCGGGTTAGTGTCGTTCGTCGCGCTGTTGAACTTCACCGCGGGGATGTGGATCTGCCAGTCGATCCACTCGCTCGGCGCGGAGGCAAGCGAGGACGGATACGACGGCGTCATCAACGAGCTCAGAGCCTATGTCCGGTGACGACGGAATCGACGCCGGGCGGCTCGGGCGTCTGCTGCTGTTGATCGGATTCGTCACGGCGGTCTCGCTGCTGACGTCCGCGCGGGTCCTCCCGAGCGACCTGTTCTCCGTCGCCGTCGTCGCCATCGGGAGCATCGCGCTCGTCACCGCGATAATCGGCTTCCTGATCGCGGCGGGCGCGACGTACGACGAACAGGTGTCCGCGTCGAACCGCTAGCCGGTCGGGGATCGGCGACGGGGGCACGTCCTGTCCCCCCGTACGGCTCGTCGTTGAATCGAGGGTGCGCCGTCAGCGTCGGTGTTCCGAGATATACGCCGTCAGCGTCGGTGTTCCGAGATATACGCCGTCAGCGTCGGTGTTCCGAGATATACGCCGTCAGGTCGGTCGTCGACACCACCCCGACCACCTCGCCGTCCGCGCCGACCACCGGTAGGTGCGTGTATCCGCGGTCCGTCGGCTCCGCGAGCTCCTCGACGGAGTCGTCGGGAGAGACGGTGACGACATCTGTCGTCATAAACGCCTCGACGGACGTCTCGTCGTCCGGGTCGTTCCGGCGGACGAGCGAGACGAAGTCCGTCGCAGTGATCAGTCCCGCGAGGCGCCCGTCGTCGTCGACGACGAGGACGGAGCTCACTCCCGTCTCCAGCATGCGTTTGGCCGCGTCCGCGGCGGCCGCGCTCGGGGAGATCGTGACGAGTTCGGTCGACATCAGCTGCTCGACGGGCACGTCTGTCATGAACTGCAATAACGCGAGACGGGGATATCAAACGACCGGTCGTCGGATCCCCGCGATCCTCGGTGTGCTCACTCGTCGAGGAACTCCTTCGGCGCCCCGGCGAGCCCGGCGAGCGCGTCGGCCTCGACGTGGTGGAGGTCGCCGGGGATCACGAGGAGATGGAGCGGATCGCCGAACTCCCGGTCCGCGAGGGCGCTCAGCCGGTCGGCGGCGACGGTCGCGTCGGGGGAGCCCGCGCGGGCGACGACGACGGCCAGTTCGTCGCGCCAGCCGTCGGCGAGGAGGCCGGCGGCGACGTCGGCGGTCATGTACTCCTCGTGGTCCGGGTCGGGGCCGGTCGGGCCGGTGCCCACCTTGATGTCGAGGTAGACGAGGGTGTGGAGCCCGCGCTCGCGGTTGGCCTCGATCGTCTCGACCACGCTTCCGGGCACGTCGCCGCCGCCGTGGGCGTACGGGAAGGGAAGCGTCGTCGCCTTACCGAAACGGTAGTTCTGGAGCCCGGTGAGGCTCGACGCGGCCGATTGGGCCGTTACCCCGTGGATAACGCGCGTGTCGATACCCCGTTCCTCGGCGCGCAGCCGGAGGTCCGTGTGCGTCGTCGAGATCATCGTGTCGCCCGCGGTACAGAAGGCGATGTCGCTTTCGGCGGCGGCCGCGAGGATAGGCTCCGGGTCCCGCTCGACCCCCTCGCGGTCCCGGACCTCGATCTCGGCGCCGTGGTACGCCTCCAGCTCGTCGACGTCGGCGCCGACCAGTCTACTGGTGTAGAACTCGGCGAAGACCCGATCCGCGGCGCGCAGCGCCTCGCGCCCCTCGACGGTGATCGACCGCTCGTCGTAGAGCCCGAGCCCGATGAACGTGAGCATACCCGCGGTGGGTCGGGCGGCGGCTAAAAGGGCGCGGAACGAACCGCCGGCCGTCGGCGACGGGGTCACACCTAAAGGTCTTTCATGATTGTTCCTTGTGATTCCATAGCAAGCCCTAAGAGGTAACCACCACAACTTCTGGCCACAGGCCCTCACGGGCTCACATACCACTATGACTGACGACGAACTCATCTGGCGCATATCGGGGGGATCCGGAGACGGGATCGCTTCGACGAGCCAGAACTTCGCAAAAGCCTTGATGCGATCGGGGCTCAACGTGTTCACGCATCGCCACTACCCGTCCCGCATCCGCGGCGGTCACACGTACACCGAGGTCCGCGCCGCCGCGGACCCGGTGAAGTCTCGCGGCGACGGATACAATTTCCTGCTGGCGCTCGGCGACTCCTTCGCCCGAAACCCGCAGGAGGAAGCTGTGTACGGGAACGAGGAGATCAAACCGCTCTCGGAGAACCTCGACGAGCTCCGCGAGGGCGGCGTCATCGTCTACGACGAGGGACTCTTAGACGCCGCCGAGATCCCGAACTTCGACGAGCGGGTCGAGGAGAACAACTGGCACGTATTCCCCCTCGACCTCCGCGGGCTCGCCCGCGACATGGGTCGCGAGGTCATGCGCAACACCGCCGGCGTCGGCGCCACCTGCGCGCTGACCGGTATGAACCTCGACCACGTCCAGGACCTCATGCGCGACGCGATGCCGGAGAAGATCCTCGACCCGAACCTGGAGATCCTCCAGACCGCCTACGATCAGGTGCGGGAGGAGTACGACGCCGACGCGCCGGACGTCTCGGTACCGACCGGCGAACACGAGGAAACGCAGCTGCTCATGTCCGGGTCGGACGCCATCTCCTACGGCGCCATCGACGAGGGCTGCCGGTTCATCGCCGGCTACCCGATGACGCCGTGGACCGAGGTGTTCACCATCATGACGAAGCACCTGCCGAAGCTCGGTGGGATCTCCGAGCAGGTCGAAGACGAGATCGCGGCGGCCGCGCTCGCGGTCGGCGCCTCGCACGCCGGCGTCAAGGCCATGTCCGGCTCCTCCGGCGGCGGGTTCGCCCTGATGTCGGAGCCGCTCGGGCTCGCTGAGATGACGGAGACCCCCGTCGTCCTCGTCGAGGCCATGCGCGCCGGTCCCTCGACCGGGATGCCGACGAAGCCGGAGCAGTCCGACCTCGAACACGTCCTGTACACCTCGCAGGGCGACTCCCAGCGCGTCGTCTTAGCGCCCGGGACCGTCGAGGAGGCGTACGAGCAGTCGCGGCTCGCCTTCCGACTGGCCTACGAGTATCAGATTCCGTCGATCCTCCTGTACGACCAGAAGGTCGGCGGCGAGATGACGAACGTCCCCAAGAGCCACTTCGACCGCGATCCGAATCCGACGCTCGGAAAGACCCTGAGCGAGGACGCGCTCGCCGATGAGCCGCATTCGGCCGACGGGAAGTTCCACCGGTTCCAGCACGACGTCGACGACGGCGTCTCCCCGCGCTCGATCCCCGGACAGAAGGGCGGTCGCTTCCTCGCGACCGGCAACGAGCACGATCCGACCGGGCACATCGCCGAGTCGCCGGACAACCGCGTCGCGCAGATCGACCGGCGCACGGAGAAGCTGGAGGCGATCCGCGCCGACCTCGACGCGGTCGACACGGGCTCGTACGCCGGCCCCGACGACGCCCAGTACGGTATCCTCACTTTCGGAAGCCAGCAGGGCACCGTCGAGGAGGCCGTCGGGCGCCTCAACGACGCCGGTATCTCGGTGAAGTCGTACGGCGTCTCCGACATGGCCCCGTTCCCGACCGAGCAGGTCGAGGCGTTCGTCGAGAGCGTCGACGAAGTCCTCGTCGTCGAGATGACCGCCTCGGGACAGTTCCGCGGGCTCATCCAGAAGCACCTCGGTCGCTACGGCGAGCGGCTGTCGAGCCTGCTGAAGTACAACGGGAACCCGTTCGAGCCGGCGGAGATCGTCGACGGGTTCGAGGCCGCGATCGTCGAGGGCGACGGCGACGCGTCCGGCCATCAGACCACCTTCGTCCCAGCCGCAGGTGACTAACCAATGAGTACGTTTTCAGCGATCGGAGAGGAGCGAGAGATCGACCGCGACGAGTACACTCCCAGCGTGGAGCCGCAGCCGACCTGGTGTCCGGGCTGCGGTGACTTCAGCGTCCTGAAGGCGCTCAAGCAGGCGCTTCCGGAAGTCGGGCGCACCCCCGAGGAGACCCTGCTGTGCACCGGGATCGGCTGTTCGGGCAAGCTGAACAGCTACCTCGACACGTACGGGTTCCACACGATCCACGGGCGCTCGCTGCCCGTGGCCCGCGCCGCGAAGCTCGCGAACCCCGACCTCGAAGTCATCGCCGCCGGCGGCGACGGCGACGGCTACGGGATCGGCGGGAACCACTTCATCCACACGGCCCGGGAGAACCACGACATGACGTACATCGTCTTCAACAACGAGATCTTCGGGCTCACGAAGGGGCAGACCTCCCCGACGAGCCCGAAGGGCCACAAGTCGAAGACGCAGCCGTCCGGCAGCGCCAAGGAGCCGATCAAGCCGCTCTCGATGTCGCTGAACGCCGGCGCCTCCTACGTCGCCCGCACGGCCGCGGTCAACCCCAATCAGGCGAAGGAGATCCTCATCGAGGCGATCGAGCACGACGGCTTCGCACACGTCGACTTCCTCACCCAGTGCCCGACCTGGAACAAGGACGCGCGCCAGTACGTTCCGTACATCGACGTCAACGAGTCCGACGACTACGACTTCGACAAGACGGACCGCGTCGAGGCCGCGGAGATGATGCGCGAGACCGAGGAGTCGCTGCACGAGGGGAAGGTCCTCACCGGCCGCTACTACGTCGACGAGGACCGCCCGTCCTACGGCGCCGAGAAGCAGGCGATAGGCGAGATGCCCGACGAGCCGCTGGCCGAGCGCTACTGGGACGACGAGTACGAGTGGGAGCGCTCGCACGACAAGTTCCTGGACAAGCACGCCTGACGCCTCGACAAGCACGCCTGACGCGGCCGTAGATCGGTATCGACGGCCGATCCCGCCGCGTTTCGTCGTCCGTTCGTCTCGTTTTTTGGTTCGCAAGGTATTTTTTCCGTGGCGACAAAGCCATGCGTATGAGTACGGTATCGACGGAAGAACGGATCCTGTCGGTGTTAGAGGAGAACGCGCAGGCCTCCTGCGCGGAGATCGCCGACCGGGCCGACGTCTCGAAGCCGACGGTGCGGAAGTACATCGACCGCCTCGAAGATCGGGGCGTGATCGTCGGCTACTCGGCGGAGGTCGACCCGAAGAAGCTCTCGTCGCAGTCGATCGCCATGGTCGGGATGGACGTCGACTCCGGGAAGTACGTGGGCGCGACCCGCGAGCTGAAAGAGCTCGACGAGGTGCAGGCGCTGTACACCTCTTCCGGCGACCACATGCTGATGGCCGAGGTGCGCGCCGGCGACGGCGACGAGCTCGGTGCCGTCATCTCCGAGAAGCTGCTGGCGATCGACGGCATCACCGCCGCACACCCTTCGTTCCTGCAGGAACGCCTGAAGTGAGCGCGGGGTGATCGACCGGCTCGGTGCGCCGAACCGCTTCTATCGATAGCCGAGCGCGAGGGCGGAACCGAAATCGACGGAGACCATGATCGGACGGGTGGCGGTGCGTGCGCCGGCTACTTACTCTCGCTCCGCCGCGGGCCCTGTCCGGGTCACTGAAGCGAGTTCACGTCGGCGGCGACGACCGACTCGTCGCCGGCGGGGCCGCGCCGCGTGCCGCGCGGATCGAACCCGTGCGCGGCGAAGAACTCCTGTGCGCCCGGACTGTCGGCGGGGACGCTCGCCCGGAGCGTGTCGACCTCGCGGTCGGTCACCGACGACGCGACCCGCGAGAGCAGCTCGGCGGCGACGCCCTCGCCCGCGTGGCCCGGGTGGACCCACAGCGCGAGCAGCTCGGCCTCCGATCCCTGCGCGTCGGGGTGCGCGATGGCGACGCCGACGGGACCGTCGCCGTCCTCCATCAGGAACGACCACTCCGCCTCCGCGGCGGCCTCGCGGACGCCGGCGGCGGACACGTCCAGAAGGGGGGATCCGATGTCGTCGAACACGGTCGCCTCGCGGGCCCGCGAGACCGCTGTTCGCAGCGCCTCCGCGTCGTCGGGCCGAGCCGCCCGGACATGCATGGATAACCATGAGTAAAGAACTCACCTATAGGTTTCGGGATGGGAACGGTACGCACAGTAACGGCGAAACTCGCTCGGCGGTCAGCGGGTGGCCGCCGAGCGAACGTCGCGGCGGGCCTCGCTTCCCAGACCGGTGGGTCCCCCGCACGCGGTGCGATTCCGGCCTACGCGACCGGCTCGATTCCGATCGCCACGACGACGTCTTCGACGTCCCACTCCTCGACGAGGCCGCCCGCGCCGCCGGCGGCGTCGCGCGGGTCGTCGAGCCACTCGTCGGCGCGCACCTCTCCGGCGATCAGGTCGGCGTGCTCGTCGACGAAGCCGGCGACCCGGTCGTCGTCGACCTCGACGCCGACGCGGATCCGCGCTTCGACGTCGAGGTCGAGCTCCTTGCGCATCTCCTGTATCCGACGGATCACGTCGCGGGCGTACCCCTCCGACTCGATCTCGGGGGTGAGCGAGGTGTCGACGTAGACGGTGCCGCCCTCGAAGTCGACGCCGGAGACGTTCTCCGGGGGTTCGGCGACGTACTCGACCATCGCGTCGTCGAGGTCGACCGGCTCGCCGTCGACGGTCACGTCGCCGCCCTCGACCGCGGCGCGGGTCGCGCCCTGCACCGCGTCCATCACCGTCTGGGCGTCGGCGCCGAACGCGGGGCCGATCTCGGCCATCTGCGGCTCGGCGGTCTCGACGAGCTCGTCGAACGCCTCGGTGACGATTACCTCGCGGGCGTTGACGCGCTCGCCGATCAGGTCGGCGAGGCGCTCGACGGCGGCGGTCACCCCGTCGTCGTCGCTCTCGACGACCACGCGCGGCACGGGCCACCGGAGCTTCCGACCGGCCTGCTGGCGGGCGTTCGCGGCGGCCTCCTCGACGTCGCGGAGGACGGCCACGTCGCGCTCGAGGTCCGGATCGCGGAGCCCGTCGTCGGGCTCGGGATAGTCGAGCTGGTGGACGGTCGTCGCCGAGCCGTCGAGCGTCTGGTACATCCGCTCGGTCAGGTACGGCGCGATCGGCGCGAGCAGCCGGACCACCTCGTCGAGGACCGTCGCGAGGGTCGCGTAGGCGCCGCGCTTCGAGGCGGAGTCGGCCTCCTCCCACATCCGGTCGCGGACCGCCTTCACGTAGAACCGCGAGACGTCCTGCGTGACGAACTCGATGACGGGGTTGACGGCGTCGCTGACGCGGTAGTCGGCCCACGCCTCCGTCACCTCGGTCTCGACGGACTGGAGCCGGGAGAGGACCCACTCGTCGGCGAGTTCGAGCTCGCCGTCGTCGAGGTCGGCCTCGGCCGGGTCGTAGCCGTCGAGCTCCATGTACTCCAGCGGGAAGCGGAACACGTTCCAGAGGATGTTGAGCTTCCCCTGTAGCTCGCCGAGCCCGTCCCACTCGAACGCGAGGTCGACCCCCTGCTGGTCGTGGCTGAGCAGGTAGGTCCGGAGCGGGTCGCGGCCGGCGCGCTCGATCGCCTCCTCCGGGGTGACGATGTTGCCGACGGACTTGGACATCTTGCGGCCGTCCTCGTCGTTGGCGAACCCGTGCATCAACACCTCCTCGTAGGGGATCTCGCCGACGGCGGCGGTCCCCATGCCGAGCTGCGACCAGAACCAGCCGCGGGTCTGGTCGTGCGCCTCGACGATGAAGTCGGCGGGCCACAGCTCGTCGTGGGCGTCCTCGTCGGACGGGTAGCCGAGCGTGCCCCAGCTGGCGACCGAGGAGTCGAGCCACACGTCGAACACGTCCTCGACGCGGCGGTACGTGGTGCCGTCGTCGACGATGGTCAGGTCGTCGACGGCGGGACGGTGGAGGTCGATCGCCTCGGGATCGACGTCCTCCTCGACGCGCTCGGCGAGCTCCTCGCGGGTGCCGATCACGATCATGTCGTCGTCGAGGCTGCTCCCGTCCGCGTCCTCCGGCACCCAGATCGGGATCGGGATCCCCCAGTATCGCTGACGGGAGACGTTCCAGTCGGGCGCGTCCTCGATGAAGTCGCGGAACCGGTTGTCGCGGGCCCACTGGGGGTGCCACTCGGACTCCTCCATGTTGTCGAGGAGTTCGTCTTTGACGTCCGTGATCGAGATGAACCACTGGTCGGTGACCAGCTGGATGATCCCGGTGTCACAGCGCCAGCAGTGGCCGTAGCTGTGCTCGACGGTGCCGTGCGCGAGCATGTGGCCGTCGGCGACGAGGTCGTCGACGATGTCGTCGTTGGCGTCGCGCACGAACTGACCCGCGTACTCGCCGGCGGCCTCCGCGAACTCGCCGTTGGGACCGACCGGACAGTAGATGTCGAGCCCGAGTTCGCTGCCGCGGTGGAAGTCCTCCTCCCCGTGGCCCGGCGCGGAGTGGACGAGCCCGGTGCGGTCGGCCTCCACGTAGTCGGCGGCGTACACCTGCCCGGCGCCCTCGAAGTCGGGGTATTCGGCGACGCGGTCGGCGAGCGGGTGGTCGTACGCCCAGCCGACGAGATCGCCGCCGGTGAGCTCCGCTTCGATCTCGTACTCCTCGTAGCGGCCCTCCTGTAACACGCCTTCGACGCACTCCTCGGCGACGTAGATGAGCTCGCTTTCGCCGTCCTTCTCGGCGCGGACCGCGTTGTACCTGAGCTCCTCGTCGACGGCGACGAAGGTGTTCGCGGGAATCGTCCACGGGGTCGTCGTCCAGATGACGAGGCTTCCCTCCCGGTCCGCGAGGGGGAACTTCACGTAAATAGAGGGGTCCTCGACGTCCTCGTACTCGACCTCGTTGTTGGCGAGCCCGGTCTCACACCGCGGACACTGCGAGATGGAGCGTTTCCCCTGCTCGACGAGCCCGTTGTCGGCGACCTCGGAGAACGCCCACCACGCGGCCTCCATGTACTCGGGGTCGATCGTCTCGTACGGGTTCTCCCAGTCCATCCACACGCCGATGGACTTGAAGTCCTCGTCCATCGCCGCGCGGTTGGTGACGGCGAACTCCTTGCACTTCTCGATGAACCCCTCCATCCCGTACTCCTCGATGTCTCGCTTGTTCTCGAAGCCGAGTTCCTCCTCGACTTTCACCTCGATCGGGAGCCCGTGCATGTCGTACCCCGGGCGGTCGGTGACGCGGTGGCCGGTCATCCGCTTGTGGCGGATGATCGCGTCCTTCAGCGTCTTGTTCCACGCCGTGCCGAGGTGCATCTGTCCCGAGGTGTACGGCGGCCCGTCCACGAAGAAGAATGGCGGGTCGTCGGCGTGCGCCTCCTTCGCCGCCTCGTACGCGTCCGCGTCGTCCCAGTACTCGTCGACCGCCGACTCGACGTCCGCGGGCGCGTACTGGTCGTCGATCTCGTCCATATCCGTTGGTCTTCGCGCGCGTATTTGAATACGGCGGAGTCGGGGTCACCGTCGCACGAGAATCGGGGTGGCCGCCGCGCTCGCTCCGGGTGCTCGGTACATACCAATATACCGTTGCGACCCCTACTCTCGCGCATGAACTTCGCACGTCCGGCTCTCGCCGGAGCGGCAGTCCTGTTCGTTGCGATCGTCGCGACCGGCGGCGCGGTCGGCGCCGACCCGGTGACGCTCACCGTCTCTGTCACCGACCAGAGCGGCGACAGCGTCGGCGGTGTAACCGTCGAGGCGACGTGGGAGACCGAAGCCGGCGAGACGGGGGCCGCGTCCGGAACGACGGCGAGCAACGGGAAGGTGTTCCTCGACGTCCCCGAGGGAGCGAGCGTCGATCTGGACGTGGACGACGACACCTACGTCCGGAACCGGCCCCTCCGGGTCGCCGACGCGAGGGAGACGGAGGTCGACCTCGGCGTCTCTCGGAGCGGGACCGCGACGGTGTCGGTCGTCGACGACCAGAATCGGCCGAAGGTCGACGCGCGGGTGACCGTCCGCCGGGACGGCCGAACTGTCGACCGCGGCGAGACCGACTCGGACGGCGCCTACGAGACGGCACGCCTCGAGCGCGGCACGTACAGGGTCACCGTCGTGAAGCCGGGGTACTTCGAGAGCACGCGCGAGGTGACGGTGTCGCTGAACACGGAGGCGACGGTGGCGATCGAGCGCGGTACCGTGACGCTCGACGTCCGCACCCTCGACGACCACTTCGAGCCGCCCGAGCCGATCGAGACCGGATCGGTCCGGGTTACCTCGTCGGTGTACGAGGGAGAGGTGACAGTGACCGAGGGAACCGCCTCGCTCAACGTCCCCGTGAACGCCGCGTACACGGTCGAAGTCGTCAACGACGGATACGACGCCTCGCCCGATCGGCTTCGGGTGCGGGAGTCTTCGGTGAGCGTGAACGCCACGGCGCAGCGGACCCCGACCCTGTCGGTCACGCCGGCGAACGAACGCGTCCTCGTCGGCGAGACGACCCGCGCGACGGTACGGAACGCGTACGACGAGCCGGTGTCCGGGGCGACGGTCGAGATCGACGGCGACGCGGTCGGCGAGACCGACGATCGCGGTGAGATAGACGTGCCGATATCGTCCGCCGGCGACAGGACGATCGTCGCGCGCGACGGGTCCGTCGCGTCCGACCCGGTGACGGTCGAGGGCGTCGAGACGGCGGACGAGACCGACCCGGAAGAGGACGGGTCGGACGGCGCCGATGACGAAGGCGATGCGGAGACCACCGACGACGGCGCCCCCGGCTTCGGCGTCGTCGCCGCGGTCCTCGCGCTTCTGACCGCGGCGACCGCCGCGGGTCGGCGCCACGGTCGCTGATCGAGAGGACAGACGCCGGCAGGGATCAGGCCGATCGGGGTCGAGTCACCCGCGGCCTCACCACGCCGCGCGCAACACGCCTTCGATCGCCTCGGGCGTCGCGTCGAGATCGGCGGGCGCGCGGTCCATCGACCAGTCGTCGGCGATGTACTCGGCGATCGCCGGGAGGTCGCTCTCGTCGGTCTCGGGCACGTCCCGAAGGCGTCCGGGGGTCGGTAGCGCGTCTCGGACCGCGGTGACGGCGTCGACGACGTCCTCGCCGATCGCCTCGTCGTCGCGGCCGCCGACGTCGACGCCGAGCCCGTCGGCGAGCGCCCGGCGGCTCGCGTCGATCTCGTCGAAGAGGTACGCGAGGACGTGCGGGGCGACGATCGCGTGGATGTCGCCCTGCTGGACGTCGTAGCGCCGCGCGAACCCGTGGCCGAACGCGTGTATCACCGAGATCCGACGGTCGAGTTGGACGAGCAGCACGCCGACCACGGCTCGGTCCATCGCGGCCTCGCTTCCCGGTCGATCCCCGGCGACCCGCGGGAGCGCGTCGGATAAGAGCCGCAGCCCGTGGACCGCGGTCGCGTCGCTCACGGGCGTCGCGTCCCGCGCGTACGGCGTCTCGATCCCCTTGTCGAACCCGTTCATCGCCGACCCCGCCAGCACCGACTTCGGGGTCGTCTCGAACAGCGCCGGGTCGGCGAGGTCGACGACCGGCATCGCGCCGTCGCCGCTGACGGTCATCGGCTGGCCCGTGGGCGACTCGTCGGCCGGGAGTACCTCCAGCGAGCCCCCGGTCGAGACGTCCGCGCCGGCGAACGTCGTCGGAATAACCACGAGCGGGATCGCGGGGTCGCTACCGGGAGCGAGCGACCCGAGCTCGTCGGGCCCGTCGGCCGCGTCGGCGCGGAGGGCGTCGAGGTCGCGGCCGTCGACGTCGAGGGTCGTCGCCTGCCGCGCGATGTCGAGGCTGCTACCGCCGCCGACCGCGACGAGGGCGTCCGCGCCGACCTCGGCCCGTTTGTCGAGGAGGTCGTACGCCGTCTCTATCCGTTTGTCCGGGGTCGTCCCGTCGAAGACCCCGGCGAGCCGGTCGCCGAGCCCCTCGCGGATCGGGTCCATGAGGTCGTCGTTGGCGCCGACGTTGGAGCCGCAGACGACGAGCGCGTCGACGACCCCTCGGTCGCCGAGGATCGCGCTCAGCTCGCTCGCGCGACCGCGTCCGTACAGGATCTCACAGCCCCGGTAGTCGTGCTCGAAGGTGTCCGCGATCGGTAGCATCGCCAGTCGGTACGGCGGGCGGCCGCTTGTAGCTGTGGGAACGGGCGGCACACCGCCCACGACGCGGCGTGGCTCGCGGCCCGCGGCCGTCTCCCCAAGAGCCAACCCGCTGCGGGTCGGAGACTCAGATCCGGTCGCTCGACCGACACACCATGCGCGAGTTTCCGCCGCTCCCCTCTCTCGACGATCCGGAGGCGCCAGACGACGTCCTTGAGGGCCACCTCTGGCTCCTCGAACTGATCGACGGGACGGGGCTTCGCTTTTCGATGGACGAATCTGGGCTCCTCCGCTTCGGTGGCCCGGAAGCGACGTACGCCGACCTCGACGCCGTCCCGCTCGCGCTCCGTCCCGCGGTCCGACACGTCCGCCGGCGGTTCGATCGCGAGGCCCTCCGCGGGGCCGTCGCCGACCCCGCCGCCGTGACGTTCCTCGGCGTCGCGACCCGCCGTCGCGGGACCGACTACGACTGGGACCGGCTCCCGCCGTTCCTCGGCGCCGACGTGTGGGTGGGACCAGGAAGGGAGGCGAGTGCGGAAGGCACGGACGCGGAAGCAGCCGACGGCGCGTTCCGTCCGCCAGACGCCGACGCGGCGATCTTCGACGGGGTCGGGCTCGACCCGGTCAACGCGGTGGCGCGCGAGGTGAACGCCCGCGACTTCGACCCCGACGAGTTCGCGGTCCCGGCGTCGGCGTGGCGCGACGGTCCGGCTGCGGGGGTCGTCGTCCGGAACAAACGCGGCGGCCGCGGGAGGATCGCCCGGGAGACGGACGACGGCGATGATGACGCTCGCGTGGAGGTCGGTCACCCGGATGACGGCCGAGCCGGCGACCCGGTCGACCCCGACGAACTCGCCGCGACCCACGCTGGACGGGAGCGGTTCGAACGGGTCGTCCGGGCCCTCGAACGACGCGGCGACCCGGCGACGGTCGACGTCCTCGCGGACCGGACCGTCGAGGCGGTCGCCAGAGAGACGCCGCTCGAGTTCGAGGAGGGGAATTCCGGTCCCGTGGGAGTCGATCCGGCTCGGTTCCGCGCGTCGGTCGTCGAGCGCGCGCGGGTCTTCCTCGACGGTCGCGAGGAAGGCGAATACGGCGACCCGAACGGTGCAGAGTAACCCGCTTTCACGGGCGGATGGTACGTCGGGCTGACGTCGGGGTACGTCCGTCGGTGTCGGGGTCGACATCGGGGTACGTCCGTCGGTGTCGTCCGTCTCCCACGCCCGCGCGCGTGCGCCGGCTTTATAAGCCGGCACGGACTAAATCCGGTAAGTTCTATGTCAGAGCAGAGTGAATACGGAGCCGGCCAGATCCAGGTCCTCGAGGGCCTGCAGGCCGTCCGTAAACGTCCGGCGATGTATATCGGATCCACGGACGGCCGAGGATTACACCATCTCGTCTACGAGGTCGTCGACAACTCCATCGACGAGGCCCTCGCGGGTCACTGCGACGAGATCACCGTGACGATCCACGGGGACGGCTCCGTCAGCGTCAGCGACGACGGGCGCGGCATCCCGGTCGACACCCACGAGAAGTACGATCGGCCGGCGCTCGAAGTGATCATGACCGTCCTCCACGCCGGCGGGAAGTTCGACTCCAAATCCTACCAGGTCTCCGGCGGCCTCCACGGCGTCGGCGTCAGCGTCGTCAACGCCCTCTCCGAGCGGCTCGAGGTCGAGGTGAAACGCGACGGCGGCGTCTACCGCCACGAGTTCGTCCGCGGCGAGCCCGTCGAGGGCGGGTTCAAGCGCGTCCGCGATATGGACGAGGGCGAGGACACCGGGACGTATATCCGCTTTTGGGCGGACGAGGAAATCTTCGAGACGAACGAGTTCGAGTTCTCGACGCTCGCCAGCCGCCTCCGCGAGCTGGCTTTCCTCAACTCCGGCGTCGCCATCACGCTCGCCGACGAGCGCGAGGCCGACACCGACGCCGACGACGCGGGCGACGAGCAGACGTTCGTCTACGACGGCGGCATCCGCGAGTTCGTCGCGTACCTCAATGAGACGCGGACGCCCATCCACGACGACGTCATCTACTTCGCCGACGAGGACGAGGACATCCACGTCGAAGTCGCGATGCAGGCGACCGAGGAGCTGCAGGGCTCCGTCCACGCGTTCGCGAACAACATCAACACCCGCGAGGGCGGCACTCACCTCACCGGGTTCAAGACGGCCCTCACCCGGACCGTCAACGACTACGCCAACGAGCACGGGCTCGTCGACGACCTCGACGCGAACCTCAAGGGCGAGGACGTCCGCGAGGGGCTCACGGCGGTCATCTCGGTGAAACACCCCGACCCGCAGTTCGAGGGGCAGACGAAGACGAAGCTCGGCAACAGCGAGGTCCGCGGCATCGTCGAGTCCGCGACCCACGAGAAGCTCGGCACGTTCTTCGAGGAGAACCCCGACACCGCCCGGACGGTCGTTCACAAGGCCGCGGAGGCCGCCAGAGCGCGCAAGGCGGCGAAGAAGGCCGAGGAGCTCACCCGCCGGAAGTCCGCGCTGGAGTCGACCGCGCTGCCCGGGAAGCTCGCCGACTGCCAGACCCGCGATCCCACCGAGGCGGAGCTGTTCGTGGTGGAAGGCGACAGCGCTGGCGGCTCAGCGAAGCAGGGCCGTAACCGCGAGAATCAGGCGATCCTCCCGCTCAAAGGCAAGATACTCAACGTCGAGAAACACCGGCTCGACCGGATTCTGGAGAACGACGAGATCCGCGCGCTGATCACCGCGATCGGCGCGGGGATCGGCGAGGAGTTCGATCTAGAAAATGTCAGATATAATCGAATAATTCTCATGACCGACGCCGACGTCGACGGCGCTCACATCCGGACCCTGCTCCTTACCCTCCTCTACCGCCACATGAAGCCCCTCTTGGAGGCGGGCTACGTGTACGCCGCCCAGCCGCCCCTCTATCGCGTCCGCTACCGCGGGGAGACGTACGACGCGATGACGGAGGCGGAGCGCGACCGGATCGTCGAGGAGCAGTGCGACGGCAACCCGGACCAGGTCCAGCGGTTCAAGGGCCTCGGCGAGATGAACCCCGACCAGCTGTGGGACACGACGATGGACCCGGAGAACCGCATCCTCAAGCAGATCAACATCGACGACGCGGCCGCCGCCGACCGCATGTTCAACGTGCTGATGGGCGACGCGGTCGAGCCGCGCAAGCAGTTCATCAAGGAGCACGCGACAGAGGCCGAGTGGGTGGACATATGAGCTCGGACGTACCCAGCGCCGACCCCGACGACGCTCGCGCCGCGCAGGTGACGAACGCCCGCATCGAAGACGAGATGGAGCAGTCGTACATCGACTACGCTATGTCGGTCATCGCGGGTCGCGCGCTGCCCGACGTCCGCGACGGGCTCAAACCCGTCCACCGGCGCATCCTCTACGCGATGCACGAGTCGGGCGTCACGAGCAACTCCTCGCACCGGAAGTCCTCCTCCATCGTCGGCGAGACGATGGGTGACTACCACCCGCACGGCGACAGCGCCATCTACGACACGCTCGCGCGGATGGCACAGGACTTCTCGATGCGGTACCCCCTCGTCGACGGCCAGGGGAATTTCGGCTCCGTCGACGGCGACCCGCCGGCGGCGATGCGGTACACGGAGGCCCGGATGGCCCCCATCGCCGAGGAGCTGCTGGCCGACATCGAGCGCGACACGGTCGACTTCACCGCCAACTACGACGACCGGCTCGAGGAGCCGGAGGTGTTGCCGTCGGCGGTACCGCACCTCCTCGTCAACGGCTCATCGGGGATCGCGGTGGGGATGTCGACGAACATCCCGCCGCACAACCTCGGCGAGGTCGTCGACGCGACGGTCGAGCTGATCGAGAACCCGGAGTCGACCGTCGAGGACCTGATGGAACACGTCAAGGGGCCGGACTTCCCGACCGGCGCGAACATCGTCGGCCGGAACGCGGTTCATAAGGCGTACAAGACGGGTCGCGGTCGCGTCCGCGTCCGCGCCGAGTTCGAGGTCATGGAGGAGGAGGGTCGGATCGTCATCTCGGAGCTCCCCTTCCAGCAGAACAAGTCCCGGCTCGTGGAGCGGATCGCCGAGGACGTCAACGAGGGCGCGATCGAGGGGATCCGCGACCTCCGGGACGAGTCCGACCGCGACGGGATGCGGATCGTCATCGAGCTCAAGCGCGACGCGATGGCGGAGGTCGTCAAGAACCAGCTGTTGGAGAGCCACCTCGAACGCACCTTCGGCGTCATCAACCTCGCGCTGGTCGACGGCTCGCCGCAGGTGCTGGACCTGAAGGAGACGCTCGAACACTACGTCGAGCACCGCCGCGAGGTGGTGCGCCGGCGCTCCGAACACGAACTCGAAGAGCGCGAGGACCGCGCGCACATTCTCGAAGGGCGGCTGAAGGCGCTCGAACAGGTCGACGACGTGGTCGAGACGATCCAAGACTCTGCGGATCGCGACGCCGCGAAGGCGGCGCTGGAGGCCGAGTTCGAGTTCTCCGAGGCGCAAGCGGCCCACATCGTCCGGATGCAGCTCGGCTCTCTCACCTCGATGGAGACCCAAGAGATCGAGTCGGAGTACGAGGACGTCACCGCCCGGATCGAGCGGCTGGAGACGATCCTCGCGGACTCCGACGAGCTCGACGCCGTGATCGTCGACGAGCTGCGGGAGATGAAAGACGAGTACGGCGACGAGCGCCGAACGAGCTTCATCGAGGACGTCGGCGACGTCACCCACGAGGACCTCATCCCGGAGGAGGAGTGCGTCGTCGTGATGAGCGAGGACGACTACATCAAGCGGATGTCGCTGGACACCTTCCGGGCGCAGAACCGCGGCGGCAAGGGGATCATCGGTACCGGTCTGAAGGAGGGCGACGGCGTCTCTTCCGTGTTCGCCGCAAACTCCCACGACTACCTGCTCGTCTTCACCAATCGCGGGCAGATCTACGAACTGAAGACGTACGAGATTCCGGAGATGTCCCGGACCGCTCGCGGGAAGTCCGCGGTGAACCTCCTCGACCTCGACGGCGGCGAGGAGATCGAAGCGGTGGTGAACACCGACGACCTCGACGACGAGGAGTTCCTCACGATGGTCACCCGCGACGGGTACATCAAGCGGACCGCCGTCGACCAGTTCGGCAACATCATGTCGACGGGGATCCGCGCCATCCGGCTGGAGGACGGCGACGAGCTCGTCGACGTCGAGGTGACCGACGGCGCCACCGACATCGTCATCGGGAGCCGGAACGGGATGGCGATCCGCTTCGACGAGTCCGAGGCGCGCGCGATGGGCCGCACCGCTCGCGGCGTGATCGGGATCGACCTCCGCGAGGGCGACGCGGTCGCCGGCGTGGCCGCCATCGACGACGACTACCACAACTGGGTGCTCACCGTCACGGAGAACGGGTACGGGAAGCGTTCCGACCTCGACGAGTACCGCCTCCAGTCCCGCAACGGGAAGGGGCTTATCGACATCAAGACCGGCGACCGCAACGGCGAGGTCGTCGCCATCGAGGCGGTCACCTACGGCGACCACCTGCTCGCGATGAGCGGCGACGGCCAGATCATGCGGACCCGCGTCGAGGAGATCTCGACGGTGAGCCGCAACACGAAGGGCGTCATCGTGATGAACCTCGATCCCGACGACGAGGTCGCCTCCGTGGACATCGTTCCCGAGGCGGTGTACGTCGAGTCCGAGTCGGTCGACGACGTGATCGACGAGACCGACGAGACCGACGACGAGTAGTCACGTCGAGTAGCTGTCCCGAGGAGCCGCGTCGACCCATCCCCGGCGCGTTTTTGCGAGCCGCCCTCTGCCCGGTCGAATCTCAGGAAAGTTACTTACGGTCACCGCGAAAACGGCCGGACGAGATGGACGAGTACGAGGGGATAAACGAGGTCGTACACGAGCCGAGCGAGGCGTTCGCCGAGTCGACGAACGTCGCCGCGTTCATGCGCGAGTACGGGATCGACGACTACGAGGCGCTGATCGAACGCACCACCTCGGAGATCCCGGGCGAGCCGGCCTCCGGCGTCGACTGGTTCTGGGACGAGATCGTCGACTACCTCGACATCGACTTCTACACCGAGTACGAGACCGTTCGGGACGACAGCGACGGCCCGCAGTTCACCGACTGGTACCCCGGTGGCGAGATCAACGTCGCGCACAACGTCGTCGACCGGCACGCCGCCGTCGACTCGCCGAACCGGAACCGGGTCGCGCTGATCTGGGAGGGCGAACCCGGCGACGTCCGGGAGGTCACCTTCCACGAACTGGCGCGGCAGACGAACCGCGTCGCCAACTACCTGGAGTCGGTCGGGGTCGAGACCGGGGACACGGTCGGCCTGTACATGCCGATGGTGCCCGAGGTCGTCCCGATCCTCTACGGCTGCCTCAAGGTGGGCGCGGTCGCGGTGCCGATATTCTCCGGGTTCGGCACCGAGGCGACGGCGGCCCGGATCGCCGACGCCGAGCCATCCGTCCTCTTCACGGGCGACGGCTTCTACCGTCGAGGCAGCGAGGTCCGGCTGAAGGCGACCGCCGACGCGGCGATCACGGACGCGGGGCGCGTCGAGCACGCGGTGGTGTACGATCGGTTGGGCGCGACGCCCGCGGGGGAGTCGGGAGGCGGCGACGGCGGTGACATCGAGCCTGTGCCGTGGGATCCCGACCGCGACGCGACGTGGACCGAGGCGATCGCGTCGCAGTCGACCGATTACGAGACGAAGCGGCTCCCCAGCGACCGGGAGTCCATGCTGCTGTACTCCTCGGGCACGACCGGCGAACCGAAGGGGATCGTCCACACCCACGCGGGCGTCCTCACGCAGTGCGCCAAGGAGATCCACTTCGGTTTCGACCGGAAGCCGGCCGATCGGTTCTTCTGGGTCTCCGACATCGGCTGGATGATGGGGCCGTGGACGCTGATCGGGAACCACGCGTTCGGCGGCACCGTGGTGATGTACGAGGGGGCCCCGGATCACCCCGAACCCGACCGCTTCTGGGACATGATAGACCGGCACGGCATCACGCAGTTCGGCATCTCGCCGACGGCGATCCGCGCGCTCCGGAAGCACGGGGACGAGTGGGTCGAGGGCCACGACCTCTCCTCGCTCCGGATCCTCGGTTCGACCGGCGAGCCGTGGGACCCCGAGTCGTGGCGGTGGTTCTACGACGCGGTCGGCGGCGGCGACTGCCCGATAATCAACATCTCCGGCGGCACCGAGATCTGCGGCTGCTTCCTGATGCCGATGCCGAACCAGCCGCTGAAGCCGTGTACGCTCGGGGGCCCGGGACTCGGGATGGACATCGACATCGTCGACGAGAGCGGCGAGTCGGTCAGGGAGTCTGGCGAGCGCGGCTACCTCGTCGCCCGCGACTCCTGTCCCTCGATGACGAAGTCGCTGTGGTCCGGCGACGAGCGCTACCTGAACGAGTACTGGTCGACGTGGGACGACCTCTGGGACCACGGCGACTTCGCGCAGAAGGACGACGACGGGTTCTGGTTCCTCCACGGCCGCGCCGACGACGCCCTGAACGTCGCCGGGCGGAAGGTCGGCCCCGCCGAGATCGAGGGCGTGCTCATCGACCACGACGCCGTCAATCAGGCGGCCGCGGTGGGCGTCCCGGACGACACCACCGGCACCGCGGTGGTCGCGTACGTCGTCCTCGAACAGGGCGTCGAGCCGAGCGACGGGCTCCGCGACGAGCTCCGCGAGCTGGTGGGAGAGGAACACGGGAAGCCGTTCCGGCCGCGCGAGTTGCTCTTCGTCGACGCCTTCCCGAAGACGCAGTCCGGGAAGATCATCCGACGCGCGATCGAGTCGGTTTACAAGGGCGAGGACCCCGGCGACCTCTCCTCGATGGAGAACCCGGAGGCGCTGGCGGACCTCCGCGACGCGGCCTGACGGTCGGCCGCGGCGGCGGGACCGGGAGGGCGCGCGGTTCCCCTACGCCGCCTCGGCGACCGCGTCGGCGAGCGCGTCGTACTCCGGTTCCTGTCCCGCGTTCTCCGCGAGCCAGCGGTACGTCACGACGCCGTCGCCGTCGATCACGAAGACGGCCCGCTGCGCGACCGTGTCGACGCCGTAGCGGTCGAACGACTCGACCACGTCGTACGCCTCGATCGCGCGGTGGTCGGGGTCGCCCACGAGCGCGAACGGGAGCTCGTACTGCGTCCGATAGGCCGCGAGCGCGTGCGGGAGGTCGGTGCTCACGCCGAGCAGGGTGCAGTCGTCGCGGTCGAACCCGTCGCGGAGCGCCTCCATCTCGTCGGTGCAGGTGTTCGAGAAGGCGGCCGGGAAGAAGGCGAGCACCACGGGCTCGTCGCCGAGGTGATCGCTCAGCCGAAACGGTTCGATGGTCTCGTCCACGAGCGAGGCGGTGAAGTCGGGGGCGTCGTCGCCGACGGCTGTCATATCAATCGCTTGTGCCGCGGGCGTATGACGGTTTCGGCGTCCGTCGGAGCCGTTCTCGGTACGGCGGGGTTCCGGGGGCGTTGCCCGGCCAACGGCGACCCGTCGTCAGCCCACCGAGGCAAAAAGACTATAGTCGCAAGAGGGTTACTCCGGAATAGAGATGGTAAGTGCGATTCCACTGATCGGCGGCATCCCGGCGGGCCCGGAGCTCCTCATCATTCTGCTCGTGCTGGTCCTCCTGTTCGGGGCGAACAAGATTCCGAAGCTCGCCCGGTCGACCGGCCAGGCGATGGGCGAGTTCAAGAAGGGCCGTGAGGAGGTCGAGGACGAACTGAAACAGATGCAGGGAGACGACGAGGAACCGGCCGTCGACGCGGGCTCGACGGTCGACGAGGACGAGGACCTCGACGACCTCGAAACCGAGAAAGAGACGAGCGCGTAGACCGGCTCCGAGACGCCGACCGATCCCCGCTGCGACGTTTTCTCTGACGCCTTGGGCGCGTGGCCTAGCGGACAGGGCGAGAGGTTCCTAACCTCTCGATCGCGGGTTCGAATCCCGCCGTGCCCGTATCGAACGGAGTGAGATACGGGCACGGCTGACCCTCGCTCGCTGACTCCGTTCGCTCGCGAGGATCCCGCCGCGCCCGTCGCCTCGTCGCAATCGCGCCGCGTCCCTTCTAATTACCCTCGCCCAGCCGCGGGAACGACCGCCACGCGAGCCACACCGCGAACCCGGCGATCGCGAGCGTCGCGCCCGCCAGCTGGGGGCCGGGGTCGTATAAGAGGGGAGGGTGGTAGCCGAGCCCGTAATCGAGGGCGACGTTGCCGACGGCGATGGCGAGGGCGACGGCGAGCGCGCCGCGGGTCGTCCGACCGAACGCCGGGAACAGCAGCGCCAGCCCGACGAAACAGAGGTGCGTGCCGAGCACGCCCCAGTAGTAGATCCACGCGTCGGGGGCGGCGACGTACTGCGAAAAGGCGAGGTTCAGCGAGACCAGCGGCCAGAGGCCGAACGTGACCAGCCAGACGAACGCGAGGGTGTGGAGGTACGCGAGCGCGCGTGACACCGGGGCGTCGGTCACGCGATCTCCGCGGCGGACCGTGGGAATGAGCGATACGAGCGTGATCCCGCCGAGCGCGACCGCGACGGCCGAGTCCGCGTACAACGGCCACAACGGGACCGGCACGTCGCCGGCGGTCGGCGCGTAGTAGCCGACGCCGACCGCGAGCATGAACGCGACGAACGCGAGCACGACGCCGAGGCTCCGGGGAGCGCCGAGCAGCTCCTCGGCGATCGCCGCGCGGACGCGACGACGGACGGCCGGCCGCCTGAGCCGCCCCAACGAGCGAAGCACCGAGGCGTCTGAGCGTGTCACACCGTTCGCTTCGTCCGCCGCGGCCTAAAGGTCCGCTCTCCGCGCCGCCGTGACGGAGTGCGGGCCGAGCGCAGCGGTCGGTGACGTGTCGCGGGTTGAATAGTAAATGGCAGGGGTTTTGCTCGTCTGACGAGTAGTCGGCGGTATCGACATGAGCTCCGCATCCAACGGCGTTCTCGACACCGCCGTGATCGTCGTGGTCGGCGAGACGGCGTGGACGACCGCCTACGCCGACGCCCTCAGAGATCGGTCCGACGCGACTGTCCGCCCGGTCCCGACGGCGTCGGCGGCGCTGGACGCGCTCGGAGAGTCGGCGGTCGACTGCGTGGTGACCGACCACGTGCTCTCGGAGCTCACGGGCGTCGAACTCGTTCGCCGGATACGCGACCGGACGGTCTCGCTGCCGGTCGTCTTGGGGACGGCGGACGGAAGCGAGGCGATCGCCAGCGAGGCGGTCGGCGCCGGGGTGACCGACTACCTCGCGGTCGGCGAGCCCCTCACGGACGCCGTCGACGACGCCCTGTGGCGGACCGAGCGGGCGCTCCGGGAGGCCCGGCGGTCCGCGAGTCGGCGCGAGCGCGCGCGGCAGTTCGACGCTTCCTTCCACGACACCAGATCGGCGACGTGGGTCCTCGATCCCGACGGCGGGCTGACGCGCGTCAATCAGGCCGCTCGCGACATGGTCGACGCCGACGTCGACGCCGTCGTCGGTGACTCGTTCTGGACGCTCCCGTGGTGGTCCGAGGGGGATCGACCGAGAGCGGACATCCGCCGGCTCGTCGACGTCGCGCGGGGCGGGGAGTTCGGACACGCCGTCGTCGTCCGGGACGCGGCCGACGAGCGGGTGCTGGAGCTCTCCGTGCGACCGGTCACCGACGAGCGGGGAGACCTGGCCTCGATCGTCGTGGACAGCGCCGACATCACCGACCGGGTCGCCCTCGAGCGGGAGCTCCGCCGGTCCGAGAAGCTCCACCGCGTCACGCTCAACAACATGACCGACACCGTCCTGATGACCGACGAGGACGGCGAGTACACGTACGTCTGTCCCAACGCCCACTTCATCTTCGGATACACCGCCGAGGAGATCCGCGGGCTGGGGACCATCGAGGACCTGCTCGGCGAGGACCTCTTCGACCGCGAGGAGCTGGCCGACGAGGGCGTGCTGAAGAACATCGAGACCACGGCCACGGACAAGGCAGGCCGCGAGCACACGCTGTTGGTGAACGTCCGGGAGGTGTCCATCGAGGACGGGACGCTGCTGTACAGCTGTCGGGACGTGACGAAGCGCAAGCAGCGCGAACGGGCGCTCGCCACCCTCCAGGGAACCGCGCGGGACTTCCTGTACGCCGAGACTCACCGGGAGATCGCCCGCCACGTCGTCGACGACACGCCGGACGTCTTGGGTCTCGACGCCGGCGCCGTCTACCTCTTCGACGCCGACGACACACGGCTCCGACCCGCCGCCCGCTCGCGGGAGATGCGGGACGCGCACGGACCGCTACCGCCCGTGCACGCGGACGGCCGCGACCTCACGAGCCACAGCTTCGTCGAGAACGAGGCGCTGTTCTTCGACGACGTTCACGACGCCGACCGGCTCGCGGACCGCGCCACCGGCCTCCGAAGCGCGGCGTACATTCCCCTCGGAAACCACGGCGTGTTCGTCGCCGGCTCGATGGCGGTCGGCGCCTTCGACGACGTGACGCGGGAGCTCGCCGACCTCCTCGCGGCGACCGCGGAGGCGGCCCTCGATCGGGTCGACCGGGAGTCCCAGCTCCGCGAACAGGACCGCGAGCTCCAGCGACAGAACGACCGGCTCTCCGCGCTCGACCGGATAAACGAGACCATTCGCGAGATCGACCACGGGATCGTGCAGTCCGAGACCCGCGAGGAGATCGACCACACGGTCTGCGAGCGGCTGACCGCCGACGGGCGCTTTCGGCTCGCGTGGATCGGCGCCCGCGACGACGCGGGCGACGCGGTGACGCCGCGGGCGTGGGCGGGGACCGATCGGGGCTACCTCGACGCGCAGTCGTTCCCCGTCTCCCCCGAGGACGTCGAACCAGCGGGTCGGACCGCGGCGACGGGCGACGTGACCCTCGTTTCGAACGTCGCGGCCGACCTCCGCGCAGCGCCGTGGCGCACGGACGCGATCTCGCGTGACCTGCTCTCCGCGTTGAGCGTCCCGCTCGCGTACAACGACCTCTCGTACGGCGTGTTGACCGTGTACGCGGAGACCCCGGACGCGTTCGACGAGACCGTTCGGGCCGTGATCGCGGAGCTGGGAGAGACGATCGCCGCGGCGATCAGCGCCGGCGAGCGCAAGCGCGCGCTGCTCACGACCTCGATGACCCGCGTCGAGTACGCGGTCCGCGACCCGTCGTTCCTGCTCACGCAGTTGGCCGAGGCCGCCGACTGCACGATCGCCTACGAGGGCGGCGTCCAGCAGACCGCGAGCGGCAACTACGTGTTCCTCACCGTCGAGGACGCGTCGCTCGATGCCGTCGTCGACGCGGCGGACGACCTCGTGGCCGTCGAGGCCGTTCGGCGGATCCGCGGGGGCGATACCGGGGGCGTGCTGCGGCTCCGGCTGGCCGAGCCGTTCCTCGCCGCGGAGTTGGCGGACCACGGCGCGGTCCTCCGGAACACGACGGCGACCGGCGAGGAGACGGAGCTGGTCGTCGACGTTCCCGGCGGCGTCGAGCACAGACACGTCACGCAGCTCGTCCGCGAGCGGTTCGTCGACGTCGACCTCGAGTCGAAGCAGACTCGCGAGCAGGCGTCCGAACACGGATTCTACGCGTCGGTCCTCGACCGGCTGACCGACAGACAGCTCGAGGTCCTGGAGACGGCGTACTACAGCGGGTTCTTCGAATCGCCGCGGAAGGCGACCGGCGAAACCGTCGCGGACTCGCTGGACATCTCTCCGCAGGCGTTCTACCAGCACATCCGCACCGCCCAGCGGAAGCTGTTCGCGGCGCTGATCGACGACCACGCGCCGGTGGCCGCTCGCCGCGTCGACCGCTGACCCCGGCTCTCGTTCTCGGTTGCAGCGAGTGATTTAACTGTAAACCCCCCGATCAGATCTCGGTTGGATGAACAACTACTGAATATATCCTTATATCCACGATATGTCCTTGTAGAGTCCCGCGCGGAACTCCCGGGAACTCGCAACTATCCATGAGGGACGTCGACCAGAGATCGGCCGAGGAATCGCCCTACGAGTGCTTCGACTGCGGAAACGTCGTGCTCGCCGAGAACAATCCCGGCCGGTGTCCCGACTGCGGCGGTGAGATGCGGAATCGACACACGCCGCTCGAGTGAGAATGGCGCGGACACCGACGACGACCCACGACGAGACGCGAGCGGAGAGTCGGGAGGAACCGAACGAGCCTGAATCGGCGCTGGAGACGGCGCGTCGACAGCTCCGGCACGCCGCCGAACACCTCGATATCGATCGGAACACCGTCGAACGGCTCAGCTATCCGAAGACGGTCCACGAGGTCACGGTCCCGATCGAGCGCGAGAACGGCGAGGTAAAGGTGTACACGGGGTACCGCGCGCAACACGACAGCGTTCGCGGCCCGTATAAGGGAGGGCTCCGGTATCACCCCGACGTGACGCGCGAGGAGTGTGTCGGCCTCGGCATGTGGATGACGTGGAAGTGCGCCGTGATGGACATCCCGTTCGGCGGCGCGAAGGGCGGTATCGCGGTGAATCCGAAGGACCTGAGCGACGACGAAAAGGAGCGGCTGACGCGCCGGTTCACCGACGAGATCCGGACCGCCATCGGCCCCACGAAGGACATCCCCGCGCCGGACATGGGGACGGACCCGCAGACGATGGCGTGGCTGATGGACGCCTACTCCATGCAGGAGGGCGAGACGATCCCGGGCGTGGTGACGGGGAAGCCGCCGGTCGTCGGCGGGAGCGAGGGCCGCGACGAGGCGCCGGGCCGGAGCGTCGCGATCGTCGCCCGCGAGGCGATCGATTACTACGGGAAGGCGATCGAAGAGACGTCGGTCGCGGTGCAGGGGTTCGGGAGCGTCGGGGCGAACGCCGCGACGCTGCTCGACGACTGGGGAGCGAACGTCGTGGCCGTGAGCGACGTCAACGGCGGGGTCCACGACCCGGACGGGCTGGACACCCACGCGATCCCCTCTCACCGCGAGGAGCCGGAGGCGGTGATGGCCCACGAGGCGCCGGAGACGGTGACGAACGACGAGCTGTTGGCGCTCGATGTCGACGTGGTGATCCCGGCGGCGATCGGGAACGTCCTGACGGCGGACAACGCCGGCGACGTCGCGGCCGACATCGTCATCGAGGGTGCCAACGGCCCGACGACGAGCGCGGCGAGCGAGATCTTCGCCGAGCGCGACGTGCCGGTGATCCCGGACATCTTGGCCAACGCGGGCGGCGTGACGGTGAGCTACTTCGAGTGGCTCCAGGACATCAACCGCCGCGCGTGGTCGCTCGAACGCGTCAACGACGAGCTGGAGACGGAGATGCTCGACGCGTGGGGAGACGTGCGCGAGGCGTTCGAAGCGCGGGACGTGACGTGGCGCGACGCGGCGTACATCGTCGCGCTGTCACGGGTCGCCGAGGCCCACGAGACGCGCGGTCTGTGGCCCTGAGCGGGTCGCGCCCGTCGCCGACCCGACAGCAACGGTCCCGAACCGACCGGACTCCTCGCGGATCGCCCTCGACGATCCGACGGACGCGAGAATCCCGAGCGTTGAGTGTACCGCGACGGACCGGGCCGAAATCACCGGGACCGCGTGCTCCGGGTGAGGTCGTCCGACGAGCCGACGAACGGTGGCGGGCGAGAGACCCTCCCCCGTTTCGAGCGCGTGTCACCGCGCCGTTGTCCGGGGATTATCAGTCGCGGGTTTTTGCGAGACACCTTTTTCAACGGTTGCGGCGTTCCCGTACGCATGGTAACCGAGGACGCCGAGCGTTCGCCTCTCTCGCCCGACGAGACGGCGGGATCGCCGGCGTCCGATCCCCCGGTGTCGGTGGGGCGGTACTCGTGGCGCTCGTTCCTCCGCGAGCGCGGCCGCGACGCCGCCGCGGCGGCGCTGTACGCTGACATCGGTGAGGAACCGGTCGTCCCGGCGACCGCCGTCGCCGCGCACGCCGAGGCGGGGGCTGACCGCGTCGTTCGCGCGACCGGGGTCGACGAGCCGTTCGTGGCCGACGGCGACACCGCGGTCCCCGGTCAGGGGACGCCGGACGCGGGAACGCTCGTGGTCGGCGCCGCCCACGCCGTGCTCAGCGGCGACGCCGTCGTCCCCGACGGCACGTCGACGGCGGCGGTGGACTCCGGGGCGTTCGCGTCGGAGCCGGACCCGGCCTCGACGACGGAGGAGGACGGGCCCGAAGGAGCGACGGAGGAAAGCGACGCGGACGAATCGGGAACGTCCGCGGACGCGACCGACGAGGGAGACGGTCCCGCGGTCGCTAGCGGCGGCGTGACCGGAACGGTCGCTGTCGCCGCCGCCGACGTCGAGACCGTCCCGAGGCGCGCGCCGACGAGTGAAGAGTGGGACCGAGCGGGCGTCGACCCGAGCGAGTCCCTCGGGTTCGACCCGTCGGAGACGGGGTACCGGGTCCGGGCGGCCGCGGCCGTCGGCGACGCCCTCTGGGACCTCTGTTCGGCTCGATACGACCTCTACGAGGTGCCGGTGCTCAAGGGGTACTACGCGTGGGACGACTACCGCGAGGAGTACTTCCTCGACGAGGAGGGAGCGCCGCCGACCGACGAGGACGACGAGCCGCTGGCGTTCACCCACGAGGACAAGACCGAGGCGCTCGGGTTCGACCCCGACCGGACCGAGGAGCTGCTGGGTGCGGGCGGGAGCGCGGCCGCCGAGCTCGCCGACTTGGTCGACGAGCGCACCGTGGACGTGAACCCCGATATCGACGAGGACGCGTTCTTCTCGACGGCCGCCGGCGACGCCACCCTCGCGAACCGCTACGACTTGGAGAAGGCGGTGCCGATACCGAAGAAGGCCCACTTCCGCGAGATCGAGCGGTACTGGGTGAACGAGCCGTACGCGTTCGTGATCGTCTTCCGCTCGACGAAGGAGAACGAGGTGAAGTACTACGCGGTCCAGCCGTACCGGACCGAGATCGAGACGGACCTCGTCGAGTTCCTGACCGGGAAGCTCCGGACCTCGATCAAGTACGCCGACGAGGCGATCGCGGGCGGCGACGAGGCGTTCCGTGAGGACGTGATCGTCGACGAGGCGCTCACGCTCCTCGACCGGTACGACCTCTACGAGCGCGAGGACGACGGTCGCGGGGTCGTCGAGGACCTCGTCGACGACGTGGTCGACCGGTTCGGGTTCGACGTGACGGAGGGCATCGCCGCTCGGATCACGGAGTCGCTCGGGTACGAGGCGCCGATCGAATCGAGTTCGACATCGCCCTCGAAGATACTCGCCCGACCCGAGCCCGCGGTGCTCGCAGAGGACTCGGAGACGCTCTCGGAGCATCAGGTCGAGAAGCTGCTGTACTACCTCAAGCGCGACTTCATCGGCTACGAGCGCATCGATCCGATCAAGTACGACATCAACGTCGAGGACATCTCCTGTGACGGGTACGACTCCCCCGTCTTCGTCTACCACTCCGACTACGAGCAGATCATCACCAACGTCTACCACGAGACCGACGAGCTCGACGACTTCGTGGTGAAGCTCGCGCAGCGCTCCGGGAAGGGGATCTCGAAGCGACGCCCGCAGGTGGACGCCACCCTCCCGGACGGCTCCCGCGCCCAGCTCACGCTCGGCCGCGAGGTGTCGGACCACGGGACCAACTACACCATCCGGCAGTTCAACGACGTCCCCTTCACCCCGATCGACCTGATCAACTGGAAGACGTTCTCGCTCGACGAGATGGCCTTCCTCTGGCTCTCGATCGAGAACCACAAGAGCCTGATATTCGCCGGCGGTACCGCCTCCGGGAAGACGACGAGCCTGAACGCGGTCTCTCTCTTTATCCCCTCGAACGCGAAGATCGTCTCCATCGAGGACACCCGCGAGGTCGAGCTCCCGCAGCGCAACTGGATCGCCTCCGTCACCCGCCCCTCCTTCTCCGACGACGACAAGGGCGACATCGACGAGTTCGACTTATTGGAGGCCGCGCTCCGCCAGCGCCCGGACTACATCGTGATGGGCGAGATCCGCGGCGAGGAGGGTCGGACCGCCTTCCAAGTCATGTCGACCGGCCACACCACGTACACGACGTTCCACGCCGACACCGTCGGCGAGGTGCTCAAGCGGTTCACCACGGAACCGATCAACGTCTCGAAGACGATGTTCACGGCCCTCGATCTGGTCTCCGTCCAGACGTCGACGCGGGTGCAGGGCAAGAAGGTACGCCGGAACAAGTCGCTGACTGAGATCAACCACTACGACGCCGAGAACGACGAGATCAACGTCCAAGACGTGTTCCAGTGGCAGGCGGAGACCGACGAGTTCCTCCAGATGGGCGACTCGAACACCCTCGAAGACATCATGTTCGACCGCGGGTGGAGCCGCGAGACGTTGGACGAGGAGCTCCGGAAGCGCAGAATCGTGTTAGCGTACCTCATCGACCGCGGGCTCAACAGCTACGCGCAGGTGGCCGCGACGTTCCAAGCGTTCATCAACGACCCCGAGACGGTGCTCGCGCTGATGGCCAACGAGGAGCTCGAACGCTCGCTGGAGGACCTCCGCGAGATGGAGTCGGTCCTCATCAACGTCGACCGCGACAAGGAGGAGATGGTGCCTCGCCCGGAGCCGGACGAGGCGGGCCGCGCGGAGGTCGAGCGGATCCTCGCCGACGCCGAGGACCTCTTCGCGGAGTACCGCGGTCGGATGCCCGACTCCGTCGCCGACGCGCTGCTCGACGTGGCCCCCTCTCCCGACGTCGAGGCGTCGCCCGACGCCGCCCGCGAGACGCTCGCGGAGACGGCCCGCGAGGCGGCGGCGCTCCACCCCGAGGCGCTCGGCCCCCGACCCCCCGACACCGGTACCGACGACGAGGCCGCGGCGGCCGACGGGACGCCGACCGATCCCTCACCGTCCGAACCGGCCGCCCGCGACGGCTTCGAGGGAGTCGCAAACGCGTCCCCCATCGACGACGGTCCCGGCGTCGGCCCGAGCGACCGGACCTCGGACGCGAACGGGACGGAACCGACGAACGGCTCGGTGCCGACTGATCGGCAGTCAGGCGCGACGGACGCAGATTCGGGCGGCGGGGACGCCGAGATCGACTTCGACGAGCCGTTCGAGGAGGGGATCGACGTGTTGGACCCGGGCCGCGAGGGGAACGAGACGCCCGACGTCGCTCCCGGCGGAGACGCTGAGACGCCCGACGTCGCTCCCGACGAGAGCGACGAGGTCGGGGAGGAGTTCGAAGACGGGGCCGAAGAAGGGAGCGCCTCCGACGACGACATCGACGACTGGGGGTTCGGCACGGTCGAATCTCCGGAGGAGCGGTAGCGCCGTGTCCCCGACGAGGTGGGTCGCGTGAGCCTCGATACGGGAGTCGGCGACGGATCCGCCGACGGCGACGTCCTCGCGGAGCTGTTCTACCCCGTCTTCGAGCTGCTGTTCGCCCCCGACGGCGACTTCGTCGGCGATGTCGAGCGCAAGCTCGCGGAGGCCCGGATGCCGGATCAGGTGGAGATGTACGTCTCGCGGGCCCTCGGCATCGGGCTGCTCGTCGGTGGGCTTCTCTGGGCGTTCGGCACGCTGATCGGCTACGGCGTGTTCTCGCTCGGGCTGATCGACTCGAGTGCGCTGTCGCTCGGTATGCCGGCGCCCACGCCGGCGATTCAGGAGCTGTTGCGGTCGCTGGTCGTGCCGACCGCGGTGCTGATAAGCGGACTCGTCTTCGGCTCGATCGGATTCGCGCTCGGGTTCGGCACGTTCGTCGCGATCCCCTACTCGCGGGCGTCATCGCGGAAACGCGAGATCAACCTCCTGCTCGCGGACTCCGTCTCGTTCATGTACGCGCTCTCTGTGGGAGGGCTCAACCAGCTGGAGATCCTCCGCGCGATGGCGACGGCGGAGGACACCTACGGCGAGGTCTCCCGCGAGTTCCAGAGCATCGTCAACGAGACGGAGTACTTCGGCACCGACTACCGGAACGCGATCCGCCAGCAGTCGATGGAGACGCCGTCCGACGAGCTCTCGCAGTTCCTCGCCGACATGCTCTCCATCGTCAACTCCGGCGGCGACATGGAGAGCTTCCTGAAGGACAAAAAAGAAAAGCACCTCCGCACGTCGAAACAGGAGCGCGAGATGACCTTAGAGACGCTGGAGCTGTTCGGCGAGATGTACATGACGCTCTCGCTGTTCCCCCTCCTCCTGATCATCATCCTCGTCATCATGGGCATGATGGGCGAGGCCGACGACCGGCTGCTGTACGCGACGGTGTACGTCCTGATCCCGCTGACGGGAGTCGGCTTCCTCGTGCTCGTCTCCACCGTCAAGCAGGACGAGCCCGGCGACGGCTACCTCCGCCCCGACGGCGGCAGCGAGCGGCTCAGGCAGACGAGTCGGGAGGGACTCCTCCACTTCGGACTGATCGAGGGGTTCGTCGGTCGCTTCGGCGTCTTCGACCGGATCCGCGACCGCGAGGGGGCGTTCAAGACGAAAGAGATCGTCTCGGCGCCGCACCTGTTCTTACGGGACAACCCGCTGTACACGCTGGCCCTGACCGTGCCGACCGCGGTCGCGATCGTCGCGATCACCGCGCTCACCGGCAACGCGCCGACGACCTTCGACGGGTGGGTCGCCCGCCCGGTCTGGTCGGCGTTCGTCTGGATCTACGTCCCGGCGTACCTCGTAATGGTCCCCCTCGCGGCCTTCCACGAGTGGAGCCAGCGGTCGAAGCGGGCGATCACGGGCAAGCTCTCCGAGAGCCTCCGGAAGCTCTCCTCGGCGAACGACACCGGCCAGACGCTGCTGGAGTCGGTCGAGACGGTCTCGGCGACCTCCACCGGCCAGCTCGCCGAGGAGTTCGAGGTGATCCACGCGAAGGTGAACTACGGGATGAGCCTCCGAGACGCCATGGTCGAGTTCAACAACACGTACGCGGTCCCCCGGCTCGCCCGGACGGTGAAGCTCATCTCGGAGGCCCAGGAGGCGTCCTCGCAGATCACGGACGTGTTGACGACGGCGGCTCAGGCCTCGGAGAACCAAGACGACATCGAGCGCGAACGGATCTCCCGCACCCGGATGCAGGTGGCGATCATCGTGATGACGTACGTCACGCTGCTCGGCGTGATGGCGATCCTCCAGACGCAGTTCGTCGACGTGATGGGCGATCTCTCGTCACAGGGGGAGTCCGCCGGGGGCGCGGCCGCGGGCGGCGGGCCGAGCTTCGGCGGCGGCGGCGTCGAGCCGGACGTGCTCTCGTTGCTGTTCTTCCACGCCGTGACCCTGCAGGCGGTGCTCTCCGGGTTCATCAGCGGTTACATCCGGAACGCCGACATTATCTCCGGCGTCAAGTTCGCGGTGGTCCTGATGACGCTCGCGCTGGGGGTGTGGATCTATGTGGGGTGACCGGCGCGCGGCCACGGCCGGACTGCGCTCCGCGAGCGACCGCGCTCAGACCCCGATCGACTTCGCCGTCGGCGCGAGCGTGTTCCTGTTGACGCTCGGGTTCGTGATCGCCTTCGTGCCGACGGTGTTCGACCCCTTCGCGGGCGCCGCGACCGCCTCGCCGGCAGTGAGCGACCGCGTCGCCGCGGGGCTCGTCGGCGACCTCCTCGCCGCGTCACCGACCGAGCCCGCGGTGTTGTCACCCGCGTGTACGGCCGCGTACTTCGAGGACGACGGGGGCAACGCGACCCTCGCCGGCGCGGCCGGCTGTCCCCCCGGGATCACGAACGACACGGCCGCGGAGTTCGGGCTCGACGACGACGTGCTCGTCGTCGTCCACGCGATGGACGAGGCGGACCCGGTCGGTAACGCCTCGACCGTCACGGTCGACACGGCGTACGGCACGCACGCGGTCGACCTCCGCCGCAGCACGAGGGATCCGGTCCGCGTCGACCGCGGGGGCGTCAGCGTCTCGCAGCGACTCGTCTCCATCGAGGGGACGCAGCACCGGCTCACGGTGTGGGTGTGGTGACGATGCCCTCGAGCGAGGACCGCGCGCAGGCGCACACGCTGGAGGCGTTCGCGGCGGCGATCCTGATCGTCGCCGGGCTCGCCTTCGCGCTGCAGGCGACCGCGGTGACGCCGCTGTCGGCCAGCACGTCGAACCAGCACTTGGAGAACCAGCAGCGGGCGGTCGCGAACGACATCTTGGAGACGAGCGCGGCGAACGGCGATCTCCGGGACGCGGTGCTGCGCTGGGACCCGGTGAACGAGACGTTCACCGACGGCCGAAGCCCGAGCTACTTCACCGGTGGCGGCCCACCGAACGGGTTCGGCGCGGCGCTGAACGAGAGCTTCGGCGACCGGCGGATCGCCTTCAACGTCCACATTCGACACGGCTCGGACAACGGGGCCGAGACGACGCTGGTGAGCATGGGATCGCCGAGCGACAACGCCGTGACGGCGACGCGGACGGTCGTCGTGACCGACGACGCGAACCTGACCGCGCCGGGATACGATGACACGACACTGGGAGCGCTCTCGGACGGGACGAAAGACGGCGAGTTCTACGCGGCAGACGCCGCCGCCGGCGCGATATACGACCGACTGGAGGTGCGCATCGTCGTATGGCAGCTTTAACGTCCGGCTCGTCCGACGGCGACGGCTCCCGCGGAGGTAGCGCCCGCGGCGATAGCGCCCGCGGCAGTAGCGCCTGCGGCAGTAGCGCCCGCGACGCGGAGCGCTCCCGCGACGCGGACCGCTCCCGCGACGGGCGGCGGTTCCGCGACGCGGACCGCGGTCAGCTCCTGTTGATCTCCGGGCTGGTCGTGGCCGTTTCGCTCGTGGCGCTCGTGGTGCTGTTGAACGCGAGTATCTACAGCGAGAACGTCGCGACCCGCGGAGTCGAGGCCGCCGACGGGGAGGCCTTGGAGGTCCGCGCGGCCGCGGTCGAGGAGACCGGAAAGCTGATCGACGGGACGAATCGGAACCGCCCCGGAGACCACGATGCGGCGGTCACGGCGGTTGAGAACGGCACTGCCGACCTCGACGCGTACCTCGCCCGAGCGTACGCCGATCGCGGCGGGGTGACTAACGTCTCGCTCGTCCCTTCGTCGATCCGCCGGGGGAGCTACGTGACGGGGAGCCTCACCGCGAACGGTACCGGGGACTCGAACGCGACCCTCGCCGCCGGCGCCGCCCGGACGCGCGGATTCGTCGTCGAGGTCGACCCGGATTCGCTCGCGTCCACGGACGCCGCCGGGGCGGCGTCGGGCGCCTTTCGTATCGAGTTCGGCGACACGACCAACGAGACGCGGGAGGTGTACGTGTACGAGAACGCGACCGACGGCGACGTCACCGTCGCCGTCGGCGAGAACGGGAGCGACCCGACCGTCGTCTGCTCGACGCCGTCCGGCGACCGCGTCGGCGTCGACCTGACCGGTGAGAGGGTCGGTGACGAGCGCTGTCCGGGGCTCTGGGCGGCAAGCGCCGGGGAGCTGGCGGGCCCGCACGACGTGTCTATGGAACGAACCGACGCGGCGAACGGCACCGCGGTCCTGACTGCGCTCCCCGATTCGGGCGACGCCGTCGGTTCGGATCACTCCGCGACCCCCGCGGTGTACGATACGGAGATCGACTTCAGCTACCGGACCGCGGAGCTCCGGTTCGACACCGCGATCCGGGTCGCGCCGGGTGAGCCCGATGCGTGAGCGCGGGGCGGCGGACGGCGGCGGCGGCCGCTTCCGCGACGACGACCGCGCCGTGAGCGTCACCGTCGGATACGTCCTGACGCTCGCGATCGGCGCGGTACTGCTCTCCGGGGTCGTCATCGGGATCGGCGGCGTCGTCGACTCGCAGTCCGAGCGGGTCGTCAGGGGCGACCTCGCCGTGGTCGGCCAGACCGCCGTCGCGAACCTCGAGAGCGCGGACCGGCTCGCCCGCGCGGCGGAGGTCGACCGCCCGGCCGACGCCGACCCGCCGACCGGCGCCCTCGACGTCGCCCAGCCCGACCGGCACACCGGCCGCCC
>NZ_JARANT010000080.1 GCF_029889805.1 Halorubrum sp. Boch-26
ACCTCCCTCCGTCCCACGCCCCATAACTTTGTCTCGGGGGCTCGGTGTTTTGTATAACAGACTGGGGCTGCCGTACGTCGCCGGCGACGCGACCCGGCTCCCCCTTCCGGACGACGCCGTCGATCTCGCCGTCTGTCAGGCCCTCCTCATCAACCTCCCCGATCCCGCCGCCGCGGTCCGAGAGTTCGCGCGGGTCTCCTCGGATCTCGTCGCCGCGATCGAACCGGACAACGGCGACGTGACGGTGACGTCCACCGTCGCCGCCGAGGAGCGACTGGAGCGAGAGGCCCGCGAGGCGTACCTGGAGGGCGTCGACACCGACGTGGCGCTCGGCGACCGCGTGCGAGAGGCGTTCGCGGCGGCGGGCGTCGAGGACCTCCGTACCCGCCGGTACGTCCACGAGAAGCGGACGGCGGCCCCGTACGCGGAGCCCGCGCTGGCGTCGGCGGCGCGGAAGGCGTCCGGCGCCGGGATCGCCGACCACCGCGAGGAACTGGTGGCGGCGACCTCAGTGGACGCCTACGACGACCTCCGCCGACGCTGGCGCGAGATGGGCCGCGAGGTGGCCGACGCGATCGGCGCCGGCGAGTACGAGCGCGTCGAGCGCGTCCCGTTCGACGTGACCGTGGGACGGGTGGCGTGAGAGCGGGCGAGGACAGCCGCTTCGTCGCCGGCGCCGCGTCCGGAAAGCCGAAGTCGAACCGGGTCGACTCGGGACACATGCCGGCCGCACTCGTGACGGGCTCCTCGAGGGGTATCGGACGGGCGATCGCGCTTCGGTTCGCCGACGACGGCTACGACGTCGCCGTCAACTATCACACCGGCGACGAGGCCGCCAAGGCGGTCGCCGACGCGGTCCGCGACCGAGGCCGGGAGGCGGTCGTCGCCGGCGCGGACGTCTCGGACCCCGACGCGGCCGCGCGGCTCGTCGAGACCGCCGCCGACGCGTTCGGCGGGGTGGACCACGTCGTCAACAACGCCGGGATCGACCAGCACGTGTACACCGCGAGCCTCGATCCCGACGACTTCGATCGGGTGATGGACGTCAACGTCAACTCCGCGTTCAACGCCACGAAGGCGGCGCTCCCGCACCTCCGGGACTCTGGGGACGCCCCCTCGGTGACGAACATTTCCTCTATCCTCGCGCACACCGGCGCGCCGATCGAGTGTCACTACGCCGCCTCGAAGGGGGCGCTCCTCTCGCTCACGCGGAGCCACGCCGGCGACTTCGCGCCCGACGTGCGGGTGAACGCGATCGCGCCCGGCCACGTCGAGACGGACATGACCGACGACCGGACGCCGGCGGAGAAGCGCGAGGAACTGGCTCAGATTCCGGTCAACCGATACGGGCAGCCCGAGGACATCGCCGACGCGGCCGCCTACCTCCGGGACGCGACGTTCGTCACGGGAGAGACACTGAACGTGAACGGCGGGGAACTGATGCGCTAAATCGCGATAACGCGGGGGCAGAGCCCGTCAATCGCTCACCGATGGAGCGACGGTCGCCGAGTACGGAGGGCGGGGGTAGCGGAATGGGAAGAGTGGAGCCGGCGCGACCAGAGTGAAAACCGGTCCCGAGAGAGTCAGGCTACCAGCTGCACCACCGATTCCGGGAGCGAAAGCGACTCCTCCCAGTGCTAACAAACCGGCTACGAGGAGGATCACCCGAAAGCGGAGGTATCCCCGGAAGACTCGGGCGTTCTAAGGGAAACGGAGAGGGCTACGCGTATCGTGAACCCTCGTCCCGCTTGCGGAGAACCCATGTAACGCGCGCGTCCCGTATTCAGCGAGGAGTTGAGTGAGTGCTCGAATTGCCGTGAGGGACGCCGTACGAGACGCAGCGGATGCGTACAGTGCAACGACTCCGCTTGTCTCGGTCGACCCCTACTGAATCGGTCGGTAGGCGGACTGGCGATCGTCGGTCTCCGAGAGCAAGCGTCTTGCACGCGCCATCGAGAGAACCGTACTGATGTATCTCGTTACGTTTCGCCTCGACCCGGGGGAGTATGATGAGGAATTCCACGACCTAAACGACGCGATACAGGCGGTCGCGGAGGACACGGAAGGCTATCTCGGTAAGCGGACGTGGCACGCCCCGGAGAGCGAGGAAGTTCTCGTCGTGTACTACTGGCAGTCGTTGGACGCGCTCGAGTCTTTCGGAGCGGACGCTGTCCACAGACAAGCGAAACAGCGATGGACAGAGTGGTACGACGCGTACGAGGTCATCGTTACGGAAGTCATCGAATCGTACGGAAGAGGGTTCGGCGACGACGCGGATCCGGCCGCATAGGAGTGTCACCGTCTCGTTCGTTTGGCACACTCAGCGACAGTGGTATCACCGATTTCGCTGTACTGACGGTCGTTTCCGTCCGGTGACCGAGCTCGGTTCGCACTGCATTCGCGGTGTGTCTGCAGCGACGTCCTCACCGACTACTCGGTCTCTGTCAGTCGGGTCGTGCCCGATACGGCGGGCGTAGTCAGCACTGGGTGTCGCAAACCCGTTCCGCTCATGCGACGCCGACAGGTCAAACACTCAGGCAGTTATGATATCGGGTTGTTATCATGGCCGGTGGTTTTGTGTCGACCGGCAGAGAGTGGCCTCGCTGGGCAGGTGTCTCCACACGTCGTGATATCAGCACGCGCGGGAACGTATCGGTACATATATCAGCGTTCCTAGACATCGTGAATCGATACGGACGAAATCGCTTCCCTCCAAATCCGACCGAGGCTGAGATTCGGACTCTCCGATAACGCGACCTCTGGACCGGTACTCGATGCTCGACCGCCCCGGCAGAGCTGCAGTCCAACTCGGTCCGCCCTCCGAGCCGTATGGAGTCGTCTGAGGTCGAACCACCCGCCGTCCCCCCCGCTGTACAACGATGCGGAGCTGGCCTCCATGGACACGTATGGGATTCACACCCCGCCATGGATTCAAAATGGACAATGCTCGTACAGGAGTCGCCGCAGCCGCAGTTGCGATGATCCTCCTCACTGCGTTAGTCGGCGGTGTGCTCGCGTGGAACCCGGTCGAAGAAGGGAACGTCGAAGTCGTCAAAGAATGGGGCGATTCGACGGGAGAGATGCTCGAGCCAGGCGCTCACTGGATCACCCCGATTAAAGATTCAACGGCGGTCGTCAAGACTCGGCCGCAGCAGTACACGATGGCAAATGAAGCGGCAGAGGGAGCCGAAGCGCGAGACGACAGCGTCGAGGTCCTCACGAACGACGGCGTCTCAGTTGACGTCGACGTCACCGTCCGCTATCGCGTCGACACGGCGCAGGCAAACACGTTCTACGATGAGTACAAAAACGTCCGACAGGCGGAGGCTCGTCTGATCCGCCCGACGACGCAGGACGTGCTCCGGACAGAAGGCGGAGACATCCAGACGACGCAGATATACACCGGGTCGGGGCAGAACCAGATGGCCGACGCGGTTACTGAAGCGCTGATCGCAGAATCGGAGGGAACCGGGCTGACGATCGAGGCCGTTCAGATCCGAAATATCAAGCTCCCGAGTCAGTACGCTGACGCGGTTGAAAAGAAAGAAGTAGAGAAGCAGAACATCGAGAAAAAGCAGAACTCGATCGAAGTCGCAAAGGCGGAAGCGGAGCGGAAACGCGTCGAGGCGCAGGGACAAGCGGACGCGAACGAGATCGAAGCGGAATCGCTGAAGGGCAATCCCGAGCTTGTTCAGGTCAAATACATCAACGCGCTGGAAAGCAACGAGAACACGATTTACGTCGGTGCGGGCTCGCAGGCCGGAATAGATCTCGTCAAGAATGTTGACGAAGAAGAAGGAGAACAGGGGTAGAAGGTGTGTTCCGACTTCTGCTCATCGGAGTGCTGTGGCTGGGGTTGATTTCGCTCGTCAGTTACGCGGCCTTCAGATACGTCGATAACCGGCAGCGGCTTGAACACGAGAAAGAGATGCAGGCGCAGCAGTACGAACACGAGGAACGTCAAGCGTTGTTCGACGAGGACGACTAACGACATGGCGGGACGCTGATAGCTGAGGCCGAACATCTGATCGGTCGTCGACGGGTACAGCGCCGTCATCAGCGTGTGTAGCCAGTACGACACCTTCGTTCTATTCTTCAGGTGAAGTGTGGGTTCGCCGATATCGTTGACTGCGAGTCGCGCAGGTAGGAGAATCGCTACGTCAGTTCGACACTCGAAATCTCCCGTGTGTCGGAGGCGCTTGCATCGATTTCGCGTTGTTTCTCGAATCCGAGTGTTTCGGAGAAGCCAACTGCGTTTACTGACGCGGGAACGACAATCAGTGGCAGGAGGTTTCAACGGAGCGATCGTTCCGAACGGAGTACCTCTGGAGACGGACCGCGATAGGTCCGAGTCTCAGTACTCCGCCAGCCCGGCCTCGATCCGGTCGAACCCCTCTTCGAGCCGGTCGACCGAGTTCGCGAAGGAGAGCCGGAGCCGTTCGGGGGCCGTGTCGCCGAAGCCGTCGCCGGGCGCGAGCACGACGCCGTGCTCCCGGAGGAGGTACTTCGCGACGTCGATGGCGGGCGCGTCGAGCCCGGGGTCGAGGAAGGC
Organism: Halorubrum sp. Boch-26; assembly: GCF_029889805.1. GTDB lineage: Archaea > Halobacteriota > Halobacteria > Halobacteriales > Haloferacaceae > Halorubrum. The sequence continues at coordinate 4,553 of NZ_JARANT010000080.1, forward strand.
GTAGAACGCGCCCGCCGGCCGGGGACACGAGAGCCCGTCGATGCCGGCGACACGGTCGACGACGAGGTCGCGGCGCTCCTCGAACGCGCGATACATCTCCTCGAACGGCTCCTGCGGGCCGGTGAGGGCGGCGATCGCGGCGTGCTGCGCGACGCTCGACGCGCAGGCGGTCGTCGACTCGCGGACCGTCGTCACCTCGTCGATCACCTCCCGATCGCCCGCGAGCCAGCCGAGCCGCCACCCGGTCATCGCGTACCGCTTCGAGCAGGAGCCGACCGTCAGCACGTGGTCCGGGTGACCGGTGTACCCGGCGATCCCCTCGGCCGGGCCGTCGTAGGTGAGCCCGAGGTACACCTCGTCGGCGATCACGTAGGCGTCGCGGTCGGCCGCGGCCTCGACGACGGCCCGGCACTCCTCGGGGTCGAAGACGCCGCCGGTCGGGTTCGAGGGCGTCGTGAGCACGACCGCCGCGGTGTCGTCGCTCATCGCGTCGATCACGCGGTCGGCGTCGAGGTCGAACCCCGTCTCCGCGGGCATGGGGACCTCGCGGAACCTCCCGTCCGCGAGCGTCGCCTGCGTCTCGTAGTTCGGCCACGTCGGCCCCGGGACGAGCAGCTCCTCGCCGGGCGACACCGTCGCGAGGGTCGCGAGGTGGAGCGCCTCCATCCCGCCGACGGTGACGACGATCTCGTCGGGGTCGTGTTCGACGCCGTACTCGCCCGCGAGCGTGTCGCTGATGGCCCGCCGACACGCCGGGAGCCCCGCGTTCGAGGTGTAATGCGTCGCGCCGTCTCGGGCGGCGCTCGCGGCCGCATCGATCACGTGCTCCGGCGTGTCGAAGTCGGGTTCGCCGACCTCCAGCCGGACGAGGTCGCCGTCGTGACGCTGTGCGAGGTCGAACATCACGCGGATCCGCGAGCGCTCCGCGCGCCGGACGCGATCGGTGGGGGTTGGCATACCGTCCACACGGCGATCGGTCTCAAAAGCGGTCCGGTGGCGGAACCCCTCGCTGCGAAACACCCGTTCCAGCCCCCCGACTCAGACCATGTCGCCGCGCACCGACGCCCCCTCCTGCTCGGCCCGCTGCCGTTTGAGAACGTCGGCCGCCTCGCTCGCCACCTCCTCGTCGGCGCCGAGCATCCCGAGCGCGGCGGGGAGCGTCGGCATCGCGAGCGAGGCCTCGCGGAGCCGGTCGAACGCCTCCGCGTCGCGGGTGCCGTCGACCCACAGGCAGACGCCCCGGGGGTCGAGCACCTCCTCGTAGGCGTCGCGGGCCAGCGCCCCCTTCAGGCGCTGGCGCACGTTGTCCTCGAAGCTCGCGTTACACACCTCCAAGTGGATCGGCTCGTCGTCGCCGGACTGCGACCGGCTGTCACCGGGCGAATCCCGGTTGCCCGAGGGACTACGTCCCTCGCCGTTCGCGACGAGTTCGGCCGCGAGGCACTTCTCGGGCGCGGCGTACCCGTTGTCGCTCGCGCGCACGCGGTCCGGGTGTGCCTCCGCCCACTCGGCGCGCACGGAGGTGCCGACGCCCTTCACGCCGTACTCGGCCTCGAACGCGGCCGCCGCGTCGGCGTCGCCGCCCATGATCACGTCCTTGGTGAGGTAGACGTCGAGCCGTTCGACGGGGTCGAGCCCGAGCGCCACGTCGCCGAACGCCCACACCTCGCGGACGGGGACCGGCATCGTCTCGCGCTCGACCCGATCGACGAGGGTCGCCAGTCGGTCGACGGCCTGCTCGCGGTTCATGAGTGGGTCGTAGGCGGGTCGCGGGCAAACCGGTTACGCTCGGGCGCGGGCGACCCGCGGACGCCGGCGGCGGCGGGAGTCACATCCCGTCGAGTCGGTCGGCGACCGACTCCCAGTGGCCGCCTTTCCAGAACCAGCGCCCGCAGTCGCCACAGCGCCACGCGGGGCGGGACTCGGCGTCGACCGCGGAATCGGACTCGGTCGCGGGCGACGCGCCCACGTCGTCGGGCACGTACTCGGGGCGGTCGTCTGGGTCGACGTCGACGCCCTCCGGACCGACCCGCTCCACCGGGCCGTTACAGGCGCCGCACCGCGTCGGCGACTCGGCGAGGTCGACCGGGAGCCCCGCCTCGGCGACCTCACCGAGCTGGTCGAGCACGTCGCGCTCGGTCAGGAGGAGGGCGTCGACGGCCCGCGCGGCCAGCTCGCGGTCGCGTGTGATCAGGGTCCGGTCCTCGGCGGCCGCGAGCGAGAGGACCCGGTCGTCGGCCTCGACTCCGCGGTCGAGCGCGTACGCCGCGTCGTAGCCGCACATCCGGAGGTACGTCGCGAGCTTCCCGCACATCGCGTCGAGGAAAACGCGCGGTGGGTCGGGGTCGTCGGGGTCCGGGCCGTCGCCGCCGACCGGCATCAGCCGTCGAGGAACTCCCGCAGGCCGTCGGCCGAGCGCGCGTTGAGAGTATCGCCGGTCTCGGCCCACCCCCGTCGCGCGGTGTGGACGCCGTAGCGGACGTTGTCTAGCTCGCGGGGCGTGTGCGCGTCGGTGTTGACGGCGATCGGCGCCCCGGCATCGACCGCGGCGCGCACGGTGTCCCCGTCGGCGTCGAGGCGGGCGGGGTTCGCGTTCACCTCGATCGCGGTACCGGCGTCGGCCGCGGCGGCGACGACGGCCTCGACGTCGGGCGCGATCCCCGGACGGCTGTTGATGAGCCGGCCGGTCGGGTGGCCCAAGACGTCGACGTGGGGGTGTTCCACCGCGCGGACCAGCCGCTCCGTGGCGGCCTCGCCGTCCTGCCCGAGCGCGGAGTGCGGCGAGGCGACGACCAGATCGAGGTCGGCGAGCGTCGCGTCGTCGGTGGTGATCGCTCCCTCGGCGTCGATGTTCGCCTCGATGCCGTGGAACACCTCGACGTCGGCCCTCACCGATTCCGCCGCGTCCGCGACCGCCTCGGCCTGCTCTGCGATCTCGGCCTCGTCGAGCCCGGTGTTTCCGAATATCCCCGGACCTGCGGCGTGGTCGGTGACGACGTGGTAGTCGTACCCCCGGTCCGCGGCCGCGTCGATCATCTCCGCGATCGAGAACCCGCCGTCCGACCAGTCGGTGTGCGTGTGGAGGTCGCCGCGCAGGTCTCCCGTCTCGACGAGCTCCGGGAGCTCGCCCGCCGCGGCCGCCGCGACCTCGCCGTCGTCCTCGCGGAGCTCGGGCGGGACCGGGTCCATGTCGAGCGCCTCGTAGACGCCCGCCTCGGTCTCCCCCGCGACGCGCTCACCGACCCGCTGGCCGTCCGCGTCGGTCCCGTCGTCGGCCGCGGCGTCCCCGGAGCCAGCGTCGTCGACGTCGCTCTCGCCGTCGACGTCGCTGATATCGAACAGACCGTACTCGTTGAGCTTCAGCCCGCGGTCGATCGCGCGGTTGCGCACCGCGACGTTGTGGGCGCGCGAGCCGGTGAAGTACTGGAGCGCGGCGCCGAACTCCTCGGCGTCGACGATCCTGAGGTCGACCCGGGTCCCGCTCGCGCGGACGCTCGCCTTGCCGGTCCCCGCCTCTATCGTCGCGTCCGCCTCGGACCAGTCGGTGAGCGACTCGACGATCGGCTCGCGGGCGTCGCTGGCGACGAGGAGATCGATATCGCCGATGGTGTCCTTCCAGCGCCGGATCGAGCCGCACACCTCGACCGACTCAACCGCGTCGAGGTCGGCGAGGTAGGAGAGCGCCGCGTCGGCGACGGGCCGCGCGTCGCCGAGCCGGGTGCGCTTGCGGGCCTCGCGGGCGAACGGGATGTTGTCGAGGATGTTCTCTTCCGTCTTGGCGCCGAACCCGGAGACCTCCCGTATCTCGCCGGCCTCCGCGGCCGCCTCCAGTTCGTCGAGCGTGGTGACCCCGAGCGCCTCGTAGAGGCTTCCGACCGTCTTCGGGCCGACCCCCTCGACCGCCGTGAGCCCAGCCATGTCGGCCGGGAGCTCCTCGCGAAGCGCCGCGAGCTCCTCGATCTCGCCGGTCTCGAAGTACTCGACGACCTTCGAGGCGATCGCGTCGCCGACGCGGTCGATCTCGGCGACGGCCTCCTCCCCCTCCCCCGCGAGGTTCTCGATCGGGGCGGTGTGCTCGCGGACGTTCTCGGCGGCGCGGCGGTACGCGGTCGGCTTGTACTCGACCCCGGTCGCTTCGAGCAGGTCGGCGAATTCCTCTAGAAGGGCGGCGACTTCGTCGTTCCGGCTCATTTGCTCGGCGTTCGGTCGGACGCTCCTTATACTGTCGGGCGGCCCGGAGACACGCGCACCCGGCGCCATTGATAAGTCTCGCGGGCACTGAACGGCACGCGTGTCCACCGACGAGAGCGATGGCGACGAGGGCGATCGCAACGTGTTCGGCGGCGAGTTAGCGCCCTGCGGCCGCGATCCCACCACGGGGTACCTCCGCGACGGCTACTGCCGCGACGTCGACGGCGACGTCGGCGAGCACACCCTCTGTGCGGTCGTGACCGCCGAGTTCCTGACGTACAGCCGGGAGCGAGGCAACGACCTGATCACGCCGCGACCGGAGTTCGACTTCCCCGGGCTGGAGCCGGGCGACCGCTGGTGTCTCTGCGTCGGCCGGTGGGTCGAGGCGGCCGACGCGGGGGTCGCGCCACCGGTCGTGTTGGGGGCGACCGACGAGTCCGTGCTGCGCGCGGTCGACCCCGACCGGCTCCGGGAGCACGAGTTCGATCCGGACGGGTTCGATCCGGACGAGTTCGATCCCGACACGCCGGAGTAGCCGACTCGACGGCTACTCGTCGTCGCCGTCGGCGGCGTCGAGGAAGACGATCGCGCCGCCGAGCAGCGCGAGGTTCTTCAGGAAGTTGATCTTGTTGCCGTGCCGCTCTTTCCCTTCCATCGTCCAGAAGTCGTGGATCGAGGGGGTCGTCCCGAGGAAGAAAACGACGAGCGCGCCGGCGGCCGCGCGCGGGAGCTTCCAGAGCACGATCCCGAGGTTGGCCACGAGCAGCATCCCCGTGACGAACGGGACGAGCACGTCGGGCATCGGGACGCCCTTCTCCTCGGCGACCGCGACCCGCTTGTCGTTGTTCTTGAAGCCGTCGACGGCCATGTACGCCAGAACGCCGCCGTACAGGGTCCGACCGAGCAGCGAGGGGGCGTCGGAGCCGGTCGCGGTCGCCTCGGGGGCGTCCCCGGCGTCGGCGGACGGCGACGGGGCGTCCGCGGTCTCGTCGCTCACGCCGACACCACCTCGATGCGGCTGACGTTCGCGTCCACGCGCCCGACCGTCTCGTAGGCGCCGTCGTCGCTCCGGCGCATGATCCGGCCCTCGACGTCGTCGCGCTGGTCCGGCACGTCGAACAGCCCCGAGCCGCAGATCACGTCTCCGTCGTGGACGGCCCACGTCTCGACGATCTCGTGGGGCTCGCCCGGGAAGGAGACGCGCTCGAAGTCCCGACCGAAGTTCGTCGACTCGAACAGCGCCACCTCGTGGTCGTCGTTCACCCACGCCGGCGGCGCCTCCTCGCCGCCGCAGAAGAAGACGGTCCCGTCGTGGACGAACACCCGCCGGACGTACGAGAAGTCGTTGCCGGCGTCGATCCGGCTCCACGACTCGCCCGCGTCGGTCGTCCGCCAGAGCCCGCCCTCGCCGACCGCGTGGCCGAGGCCGAGGTTCTCCAAGTTGTGGTCGAGATAGCCGGTCGCCGCGAGCCACACGTCCTCCGAGACCGGGAGGATCTGGTGAACGTCGTCGACGATGGTGTCGCGCCGATCGGTCCACGTCTGCCCGGCGTCGTCGGTGAGGTGGATCCCGCCGGCCTCGACGCCCGCGATCAGTCGATCCGGCCGGCCCGGTACGACCTCGAGCGCCCGCAGTCTGGCGTAGTGCGGGTCGATCGGCGACTCCCAGTGACCGCGCGAGGGCAGGTCGCGGAACCCCTTCAGCTCCGTCCACGTCTCCCCGTCGTCGACCGAGCGGAAGATGTAGGGGTCGTTCGTCCCGGCGTACAGCGCGCCGTCGGCCGTCGCGAGGATCGACCAGACCTCGCTCTGGCCGGCGTGCCAGAACCGGTCCCCGAGGGGGACGCCGAGGTCCTCCCACGTCTCGCCGCCGTCCAGCGAGTGGTACGCACCCGTCGAGGACGCGACGAAAACGCCCTCCGCGTGGTCCCACGACTTCACCGCAGTGACGACCTCGCAGTCGAGCACCCGCTCCGCGTCGTCGCGCTCGAACGGCACGTCGCCGACGCGGTACAGCCCGTCGTCTGTCCCGATCAACAGTGTCATACACGAACACGTGGGTGGGACGCGTACTAAAGTTTTACCAAGCTGTAAAACGCTAAGTGGCCGGGGGTGCAACCGGAGGGCGACGGGGGTTCGCCGGCGACGCGACCGTGGCGGCGCGACCCGGCGCCGGCGAATCCATCGCGACGCCACACCGACACCAGACCCATGACCACACCTGACCCGACCAAGCGACCGACCGACGCGGCGCACATCGACGACGACATCGACCTGCCGCGGGAGCTGCTCACCCTCCCGTGGATCGACATCCACAACCACGCGCACACGCTCTCGTGGGCCGACCGCGAGCGCTACGCGCTCGCCGGCTGTCGGTCCATGCTCATGGTCGCGTCCGGGTACCACTGGACCCCGTACAAGCCGGTCGAAGCCGACGACATCCGCTTTCTGTGGGACGACGCGATCAACCGCCGCGAGGCGATCGAGCGCAACCACTTCTTCGAGGCGAAGCTCGGGCTCGGCGTCCACACCGGCGTCCGCATCGAGAACCCCGACGAGCTGCTGGACGCGATGGACGCGTACTGCGCGCTCGACGAGGTCGTCGCGGTCGGGGAGACCGGCGTCGTCCCCTCCCAGCACGTCGAGCGGTGGGGCGTCGACGAGCAGCAGGCGGTCGTGGGGGCGCAGATGGCGCTCGCCGAGAAGCACGACCTGCCGGTGATCCTCCACACGCCGAACACGTCGACGGACGCGAAGCGCTCGTACCGCGACGGGCTCGGCGTGACGCCCGGCTACGAGAAGAACGCGGGGCTCGGTACCGACCCCGTCCTCGACGGCGAGAACCCCGCGCTCGACGCGGTGCGGCTCGACGTCGAGGCGATGCGCGACGCCGGGCTCGACGACGAGCGCGTCGTCGCCTCTCACGCCGACCGCAACAACACGGAATACCTGATGGCACAGACCGACTGCTACCTGAGCTACACCATCGGTCACTCGTGGCTGGTCGGCGTCGACGCCGCCGACGTCGCCGACGCCATCGACGAGTACGGCGCCGACCGGATCATGGTCGACACCGACTGCGCGAACGTCCTCCGGACCGACCCGTACGCGCTGAAGCGCGCGATATTCGAGCTGTACCGGTACGGGATCGACGTCGACGACATCCGAACGGTCGTGCTGGAGAACCCGCGGGAGGTCTTCGACTTCGAGCAGGAATAGTCGGACGCTATCCGATACTCAAATGACCGTCAGTGACGGCGACAATTACTTAAAAACCGTTGCGGTGGCGCGCCCCGGTAAGCGGCCCGCAGGGCCGCGAACCGACGGTGCGAGGGACGCGGTGAGCGCTCGGAGAGCGCGAACCGCGAGGCTGGGGAGGCGTGAGGTGCTGTGCGGAGCGGTGTGGGTGGGACTCAAAGGGGCAGCCGCAAGGACGGCGCAGGCGACTCAAGCACCGAAACGAGGGAGCGTCAGCGACCGAGTGAGGCGCGCAGCGAGCGTGCGCCGTCCTTGCGGCTGGGGCTTTGGAGGTGTTCACCGTCGATCCGCCGTCGACCATTTATAAATGAGCGGCTGGGGCTTTGGAGGTGTTCACCGTCGGTCTGCCGTCTGCTATTTATAGGCTATCGGCTCGACATAAGTAACCGTTCACCGCCGGTAGTGTTCAGATAAGCTGATTCCATGCGAAAGCGAACGATCTCAACCACTCGTCAGCAGTTTCTGCTTCGGCGTTGCTGAAACAGTTTGAGAAACAGACAGTTCTGCGT
>NZ_JARANT010000081.1 GCF_029889805.1 Halorubrum sp. Boch-26
AAGGCCCCCGCCGCGTCGGCGGCGGCCTCCGCCTCTCGCAGGCGCGCGGTCGCGTCGCGCTCGGCGTCGACACCAGCGTCGACATCGATGTCGACCTCGGGAGCGAGTACGACCGCCGCGGCGCCCGTCGCGACGGTCTCGGTCCGCCAGTCGACGTACGGCTCACCGGCCCACGCCGGGAGGTCGGCGCGCAACACGGCGTTCCGCCAGGCGAACTCCCGGACCCCCTTCAGCCCGAGCAGGGCCAGCCGGTCGTCGAGGGGGTCGAGCAGCCGGTCGATCCCGTCGATCCCGACCGCGGCGTACGTCTCGACGAGCGCGTCCTGCGCCGTCTGGACGAGCCGGGCGAGGATCGCGTTTATCCGGTCGTGGTCGGCGCGCTTGGCGTCCCGGTCGGGGTCGATACCCACGTCGTCGAGGGTGTAGGTGAGGTCGTCGGTGATGTGCGCGTTGATCCCGAGCAGGGCGTCCTGTGCGACGAGCGCCTCGCCCCGGGCCGCGGCGGTGAAGGCGATCAGCCACGGGCGCGGGAGCGACGCGAACGCCCGCCGCTCGAACGCGACCAGCGCCCGGCGGTAGCGCTCCGCGAAGGCGACGAGGTACGACGCAGCCCACTCGGAATCGGTGAACGCGCCGTCGTCGATCGCGTCCCGAACGGTCGCCGTCATCCGGCCGTACACCGTGAGAAACACCGCGCGTCGGTCGCCACGCTCGCGGAGGTACGACTCGGTCCGCCCCAGTCGTTCGTCGACGTCGGCGACGGACGCGAACGGGGTCGAAACGAGATCGAGCAGCGCTGGATCCGGCTCGTCGTCGGCCAGTTCCGCGGCGGCCGCGTCGGCGTCGGGCTCGACGGCTCCCGTCCGCCGGATCCCCGTGAGCAGCGCTCTCGCTTCTCCGACGGTCGGAACGGTGGCGTGGATCGGGGTCATCGTGAATCGACGGCGGACGCCGTTAGACCGTCCCGTACTCCGCCGAATTAAAAGAACGTTGCCGCCGACGGGGGTCGTCGGCGCCCCCGCGCTTACGCGAACTCGTCGACGAGCGCGGGGACGACCTCGAACAGGTCGCCGACGATCCCGTAGTCGGCGATGTCGAAGATGGGCGCGTTCGGGTCGGTGTTGATCGCGACGATCGTGTCCGATCCCTTCATGCCGGCGACGTGCTGGACCGCGCCGGAGATGCCGACCGCGATGTACACGTCCGGGGTGACGACCTTCCCGCTCTGCCCCACCTGCCGGTTCTTCGGCAGCCAGCCGTTGTCGACGATCGGCCGGGAGGCGGAGAGCGTCGCGCCGAGCGCGTCGGCGAGCCCCTCGACGAGCTCTAAGTTCTCTTCCTCCTCGATCCCGCGGCCGACCGAGACGAGCACGTCGGCGTCGGCGATGTCGACGTCGCCGCCGCCGACCTCCTCGAAGCCGGTGACGCGCGCGCCGGACTCGGGCAGGTCGATCTCGACCGACTCGACCGTCGCGTCGCCGACGCCCTCCGCCGGCGGCCACTCGCCGCCGCGGACCGTGAGCACGTGGCCGTCGCCGTCGACGTCGACGGTCGTCTCCACCTTCGAGCCGTACATCTCGCGGGTGACCGTCAGGCCCCCGTCGTACTCGAAGCCGATCGCGTCCGTCACCAGCGGCAGGCCGCGGTCCTCGGCCACCGCGGGGGCGTAGTCGAGGCCGTTGACCGAGTTCGGCGTCACGACCGTGCCGGCGTCCGTGCGGTCGAGCAGGGCAGCGATCGCCGCCTGGTATGCGTTGTGGTCGAACTCTTCGCCGTCGTCGACGGTGTAGATCGCGTCCACGCCCTCGCGATTCAGATCCTCGGCGAAGGCGTCGACCTCGCCGCCGATGACGGCGACGCCGAGTTCGCCGTCGCGCGCGTCTGCGAGCTCGCGCCCGGCCGTGACCGCCTCGTAGGAGATGTCGCGAAGCTCTCCGCGGCGGTGTTCGGCGACGACGAGTACGTCGGACATCACGCGCTCACCCCCTTATCGCGGAGGACCTCCGCAAGGCGTCCCGCGGCCTCGCCGGCGTCGCCCTCGATGATCTCGGCGTCGGACTCGCTCTCCGGCTCGTACATCGACGTGATCTCGAGCGCGCTCTCGACGTCCTCGGCGGTCAGCCCGAGGTCGGACAGGTCCTTCGCGTCGATCTCCTTGCGCTGGGCCTGCCGGATACCGCGCAGGCTCGCGTAGCGCGGCTCGTTGAGCCCGGTCTGGACGGTCAACACCGCGGGGAGGTCGACGTCGGTCAGCTCCTCGACGCCGCCCTCCAGCTCGCGGTGGACGTGGGCGACGCCGGCGTCCGCGTCGACATCGAGCTGATTGACGACCGCGGCGTGTTCGAACCCGATCCGCTCTGCGAGCGCGACGCCGGTCGCGCCGAACCCGGTGTCTGCGGCCTGGACGCCGCCGAGGACGAGATCCGGCTCCTCCGCCTCGAGGACGGCCTCGATCGTCGAGACCTTCGCGCCCACGTCGGCGAACCCCTCCTCGAAGGCGTCGTCCCAGACGCGGACCGCCCGGTCCGCGCCCTTCGCGAGCGCCATGCGGATCGTCTCCTCTGCGCGCTCGGGGCCGACGGTGACGGTGACGACCTCGTCGGCGACGCCGGCCTCCGCCAGCTGGACCGCGGCCTCGACCGCGTAGTCGTCCCACTCGTTGAGATCGTATTCGAGGTCCGACGCCGCGATATCGGTTCCCTCGATCGCGAAGTCGTCGTCCGCCTCCGCGACTTCCTTGACGGTCACCAGAACTTTCATGATCGATACTCGGTCGCTCGCCCTGTAAGGGTTTTCGGAACGCGCTACCCCGCGCGAGGAGTTGGCTCCGGCGGATTCGGGATCGGCCTCCCACTAGAGCTCCGGGCGGCGGCTCCCTACCGATCGTCGCGTCGGGTACCGGCGCCCCCGTCCGCCTCGCTGCCGTCGTCGGCCTCGCCGTTCCCGTCGGGGAGCGAGATTAAGTTCTCACGGCCCAGACGGAGCTTCTCGACGCGCCCCTCGTCCGCCATCTCCGACAGGAGCTGCGAGACCTTCGCGTCGGACCAGCCGGTCTCCGTGACGATGTCGGCCTGGCGCATCCGCCCGCCGTTCTCCGTCAGGAGCCGCTCGACGCGCTCCTCGTCGGAGAGCAGCGAGAGGTCCTCCTCGGGCTCCGACTCTTCCCCTGCGTCGCGGTGTCCCCCGGCGTCGGAGGGGGCGCCAGCGCCAGCGTCCGGATCGGCGTCGGCGCCCGTCTCCCGGTGGGGGGTCTCGCGGGTTCCGTTCGCGCTCGTCTCGCCCGTCTCGCCCGCCTCACCGCCGGTGTCGCTTCCCCTCCGTCGATAGCCGACGACGCTCCCCGCGATGAGCAGCGCGGCGACGACGATCGCGGCGGCGAGCATCTCCCACGGCGGTCCCACGACCTCGGCCGGTGCGTACACGACGGCGACCTGTTCGCCTTCGCCGAACGTGCGCGGTCCCTCGATGATCACGGCGTTGTCGCGGAGCGGGACGGTGGCCCCGGGCGTCCCGGTAACGGTGTATCCCTCCGGCGTCGCCACCTCGAGGGCCTGTCCCTCGCCGAGCGACCGAAGCCACGTCCCCTCGGGGGTCGTCAGCGCGTCGCCCAACACGAGGTTCTCGCCGTCGGTCCCGAGGAACTCCGTCCAGACGAACGTCAGCCGGAGCTCGCCGACGGCGACGGTCTCGTCTCCGGCGACGTCGAACTCGGACGGGTCCTCGTGAACGGTCACCTCGCGGTCGACGCTCTCGATCCGCATCCTCCGGTCGACGTTCCGACTCGCCTCCCGCGCGAGCCCTTCGAACAGCGTCGGATCGGGACCGACCTCGCCGTCGAGGAAGCGCTCGCCAGCGGTTTCGAACGCTCCGACCTCCGTCTCGTCGGCGAGGGCGTACCTGACGGACACCTCCCAGCGCGCGTCGCGGTCCGGTGTCGGTTCGATCCGGATCCGCGTCGCCGTGTTCGGATCGAAGCCGGAGTCGATCTGTGCGACTGGGGTCGCGGTCGGATCGAGGGCGTCCGCCGCGACGGAGCCGGCGCTCGGCCCTCCGTGTGAGGGCGTCGCGTCGGGCGCGAACGACGGTGGCGCCGCGACCGCGCCCCCGGCGACCGGCGCCGCGACGCCGCCGACGAGGAGGAGGGCGAACAGCGAGACGAGGAGGACGCGAGGGGGATTCCGCATGCACGTCGGTCCTCTCGTGGACCGGGCAAAACGCTTTCCATAGCCGGTTTCGCCGCCCCCGGCGGCCACCGACGCCGTCGTCGCCCCGTGCCGCGCGGCCGTTGAGGTGGCTTTTTTATATCGGGAAGAGAACCTATGCGTGATGAGAGCCCTCCCGGTCGTCGTCGCGGTCCTACTGCTCGCCGTTCCGGTCGCGGGAGTGATGTCCCCCACCGCCGGGTCCGAGTCCCCGGCGGTCGTCGAGGCCTCCGTCGATCCGGTCGCCTCCGTCGATCCGGTCGCCTCCGCCGATCCGGTCGCCTCCGTCGATTCGGTCGCCTCCGCCGATCCGGTCGCCTCCGTCGATTCGGTCGCCTCCGTCGATTCGGTCTATTCCGCCGATCCGGTCGCGCCGCCGCAGCTTCCGAGCGACCCCTCGCAAGTCGACGAGTCGAATCTCACGTTCCGCACGCTCTCCGCGCCGGCCGGCGCCGACTCCCGGGTCGCTAGCGCTCCCCGCGGCGCGAACCTCGGTCCCGCGCTCTCCTTCTCGGTCGCTGACGCCGGCGCCGCCGTGGAGACCGCGGCGGTCGTCGACCGGATCGAAAGCGCCGAGACGAGCACCGAGCGCCAGCGACTGATCCTCGCCGCGCTCAGTCGGATCGAGCGCGACGAGGTGAGCCTCCACAGCCGTCAGTCGAACGTGTTCCGCGCGCACGCCTCCGGAAATCTCTCCGACCGGGAGCTCCTCGACGAGCTCGTCCGCATCTCCGCCACCGCCCGGGAGTACGACCAGCGGCTCGAGAGGATCGACGCGCTCGCGGAAGAGACCGACGGCTTCAGCTCGCCGACCCGGCTCGACGAACTCCAAGTCGCGCTCCAGGTGTACGAGGGCCCAGTCCGCGATACCGCTTTCGCGACGGCACGCGGCGAGGTCTCGGCCGCGGAGATCCACGTTGAGTCCACCGCGAACTCGGTCACCCTGGCGACGATTGTCGACGGCGAGTACGTCCGAGAGACGTTCCGGAACGACCGCTGGAACCGCGGTGGCGGCGCGATCAGCAACGACGAGGCGATCGAGGCGACAGCCGAGTCGTACCCCGAGACGGCGGCACTCCGGGCACCGGACGCGTTCGGGGCCGGCTCGATCCAGCGGATCAGTATCCCGCACGAGCACGGACTCCTCCGCACCTTCGTCAGCGGCGGGACGGAGCAGGTGTTCGTCGAACACCAGCGGATCGACCTCGACGCGTTCCCCGACGCCGAGCGCGTCTCCGAGGCCGGCGACGGGTTTAGTGTCACCGTCGAGCGGTCCTACGTCGGCGGGCCGGTGACCGTGACCGTCCGCGACGAGGAGACGGACGAGCCGACTCCCGATGTCACCGTCACGAAGAGCGTCGGCGACGGCGACAGCAGGGCGATCGGCACCACGAACGCCGACGGCGTCGTCCGGACGCTCTCGCCAGCGGAGTCGTACCGCATCACCGTCGTCGACGAGCCCCGCGTCGTCGTCGTCGACGACCTCCGGCCGACCGCGACGCCGCGGCTCGTCGACGACGAGTAGGAGGTCCGAACGAGGCGTCGACTCGGTGATCTGAGTGGGCGTCGAGACGACTCTCGGGTTCGCTCGCCCGACGCGAGCGCTGAATCTCGCCACCGCGGTCGCGGTGCTGGCGCTCTCTGCGTCCCCGCTCGTTCGCCCCCCGCCCGGCGAAACGACCGGATCGGAGAGGCGATGACTCGATCGTCTCGCTCACCTCCCGTCCCCGACGTTTTTACCCAATGCAGCGGCCAGCCGCCCCGTGCCGTTCGACCGCTCACCGCCGCGCTCACGTCCGCCATCGCTTCGCAACGCCACGGGTGACGCCCGCCGGTCCGGCCGGGCGATCGCTCCGGTCGCCGGCGTCCTGCTGCTCGCGATCACCGTCGTCCTCGCGGGCGGCGTCGTCACCGTCGCGCTCGGGGCTCCCGCCGAGCCCGTCGAACCGGCGCCGACGACGTCGCTGTCGCTGTCGGCGATCGACGACCGGATCACCGTTACGCACCGCGGCGGCGACGCTCTCAACGCGAGCGAGCTGGACGTGCGTGTCAGCGTCGACGGCGAGCCGCTCGCCCGACAGCCGCCGGTGCCGTTCTTCTCGGCGGCGGGGTTCCGCCCCGGGCCGACCGGCGCGTTCAACGCCGCCAGCGACGACGACTGGCGCGTCGGCGAGTCGGCGTCGTTCCGCGTCGCGGGGACGAACGACCCCGTTCTCGAACCCGGCCGGACGGTCGTCGTCGATATCTCGGCCGACGGCCGTCCGGTCGCGACGCTGGAGGCGGTCGTCAACTCGGCATAAGCGGGTGGTCGCTGCGCGTTCGAGGCCGCGCTACTCCTCGGGGACCCGCGCCACCGTCGTGATCGCCCGGGGACTCCGGGGAGTCGCCCGCTGGATGTGGTGTTCGAACCCTTCGTAGCCCGCCGCCTCGAACATCCGGTCGGCCTCGTCCTCGTCGTAGAAGAGCATGATCGCATCCGCGACCCGCTGGAGCACGCGGTTGTGCGGGTAGTCGGGGCCGACGACGAGCACCTGTCCCCCCGGCTTCGCGACGCGACGCAGTTCTCGGAGCCCCTCGACGGGGTTTGGCCAGTACTCGATCGAGCCGGACGACCAGACCACGTCGAACGTGTCGTCGCGGAAGGGAAGCCGCTCGGCGTCGCCGCGGTAGAAGTTGACTCGCTCGTGTTTCCCGAACTTCTCGAACGCCTTCTCCATCTGGTGGACGCTCTGGTCGAGCCCGTGGACGTCGTCGGCGTGTTCGAGCAGCCCCTCCGTACCGAATCCGGTTCCGCATCCCACGTCGAGCACTTTCGGGTCGTCACCGAACTCCAGCCAAGAGAGCGCTTCCGCGCGCATCTCGTCGTTCCAGTTGAACCTGTTGACCCGGTCGTACACCTTCGAGAGGTACTTGTAGAACAGGCGGGCGTTCGACTTGTCCTCGAGGATCCCCATTTACCGTTCCGTAGGGTCGCCCGCCAAATAACGACACGGATCCGCCCCTCGCGGCGGAGCCGGTGCGGCGCCAGCGCGAGGACGGGAAATCGCCACCGACGCCCCGGTCCGACCCGCTTATCCGCCCGCCGACCGATCTCCGGGTATGGACCCGACGACGAGCGGCCGGTTCCGCGTACACGACCGGCGACCGCGACCGGACATCGAGGACGATCTCGCCGTCGACGACTCCGCCACCGGTGACGACGGCAACGCGGCCGCGGACGCCGACGGACCGCCGGAGGAGTTCGTTCTCGTCGAGCTCTCGGACGGCCCCGTCGACCCGAGGGCGCCCGACGCCGAGGACCAGTTCGACCCCCTGTACGCGACCGCTGAGGGGTACGAGGGAGAGATCGCCGAGCGCGTGGCGTCGCTGGAACCCGGCTACGTCGTCGACGCGACGCTGGCGTGGACGGACGCGTCGGCGCGGTTGGCCGACGTCGAGGTCGTCCGCGAGAGCCGGTTTCGGTTCGCCGACGACGTCGAGGGGATGTTCGAGGCGGCGGTCGAGACGTGGGACCAGATCCGCGCCGAGGGCGAGGCGGTCGGCTCGATCACGACCCGGTCGAACGACGGCGAGCCGAACGGCGCGCTGTACCTGTTCGCCGACGCGCCCGGCGGCGACGCCTTCGCGGACCTCCGGGCGGGCCGGCTCCCCGTCGAGCCCCTCGTCGCCCGCGTCAACGAGTCCCGCGAGGACGACGACCCGCGGGAGGTGTTCGTGCTGCGGCCCGCCGCCCACGACTTCGTCGCCGTCTACGTCGTCTTCGACCGCGACGGCGTGCTCGCGCAGACGGTCCGGGACACGTACGACCTCGGCCCCGGGCTGGCGGCGGGGCTGGAGGCGGGCGAGTTCGAGGCGGCGAAGGCTGACGACGGCGACGCCGATAGCGGTGACGATGACGGAGACGACTTCGACGCCCTCGACCGAATATAAACTCGCCCGGTATCGACCACTCCCCGTTACAACCAGTCGGCGTCCGGGTCGACCTGCCCGTCCGGCGTCTCGTCGTTGAAAACGGCGGCGACGTCGGCCGCGCCGCTTCGGTTCAGGTCGTCTCTGGCCTCCTCGCTGTACCACGCCGCATGGGGCGTGACTATCGTGTCGTCGCGACCGACGAGCGGGTCGTCTTCCGGCGGCTCCTCGGCGAGCACGTCGAGGCCCGCGCCCTTGATCGACCCGGCCTCCAGCGCGTCGAGGAGGGCGTCGGCGTCAACCACCGGCCCGCGGCTCACGTTGACGAGGACCGAGTCCTCGTCGAGCCGTGCGAGCGCGTCGGCGTCCACCATTCCGCGAGTCGCGTCGGTCAAGGGGGCGTAGACCTCGACGTGGTCGGCGCGGTCGAACAGCGCCTCGAACTCGACCTTCTCGACGCCGTACTCGGCCATCTCGTCGGCGTCCACGAACGGGTCGTGGGCGATCAGCGTCGCGTCGAAGCCGGCGAGCTGCTCGGCGGCGCGCTGCGCGATGGGACCGAACGAGAGCAGCCCGATCGTCGACGCGCTCACGCGCCGGACCGGGCTGCCGGCCTCCCAGCTCCAGTTGCCGGCGACGACGTCGTCGTCGTACGCCTTCAGCGAGCGCAGACAGGCGAACAGCAACGAGATCGAGTGGGTCGCCACCTCGTCGGTGCAGTAGTCGGGGACGCGGGTGACGGTGACGCCCTCGTCGGCCGCGGCGCCGACGTCAATGTTGTCGACGCCGACCGCCGACCGGACGACGACCCGCAGGTCGAGCGCCGCGAGCGCCTCGGCGTCCACGGGCGTGTTGATATCGGTGACGACCGCGTCGGCGCCCGCGGCCGCCTCGGTCACCCGCTCGGCCGACCCTAGGCCGGCGACCTCGATCTCGACGGGCTCGTCGACGCGCTCGGCGAGGACAGTGCGATACGTCTCCGGGTCGATCATCGGGAACGACGACAGGACGATTTTGGCCATGGGTTCGCTTCGACCCGGCCCCACTTGATGTCTGGTATTGACGCTGTTAGAGGCTCAGAACGTCTATTTTCGATCGTGATGTTTCGGCGTCGGTGGTCGGGCTCCGCACGCTTCCGGAGGCTCTTTGCGCGGCGGGCGGCTACGTGCCCACGTGACCGACGACAGTTCGACAAAGCCTCCGATGCTCGTTCTCCTCGAGTCGCTGGCGTTCTACCGGAACGTGCGGATCGGTCTCGTCGCGGGCGCAGGTCTCGCGCTCCTGTTGTACCTCGTCCGGATGCTGGAACTGCTCGGTCCCGTAATCGACACTCGGGAGTACCCGCTGTTCGGACCGGACGTCTGGTACCTGTTCCTGGCGTTCGTCTTGGCCGCGACGTTCGCGCTGTTGGTCGCCGTCGCGCTCACGATCGCCGAGGCGGCGCGGGGTGCCGGCGGGGTATCGTCAGAGAAGCGCGAGTGACCGGCGACGCGGGATTCGGAACGGCACCGGACACATCGGAACGGAGAAACACAGGTGCGCTGCTCGGAGCCGTGCACGACCGGCAAATCGGCAGGTTCGTCCGGCTGCGGGCGCTTCAGTCGGCGGTACAGGAGGCGTCGCTCTCCTCGCCGGTGAACTCCTGTGCGGGCTCGGTGAGCTTGTAGAGGTTCTGTCTGGCGTCCGCGAAGTAGACGTCCTCGTCGACGACCCCGATCCCCTCCAGCCGTTCGAGGGCGTACCGGACGGTTCGGGCCGACAGCATCGATTCCTGCACGATGCCCTTCTGTGTCAGCGGGCCGTTGTACTCGAGCACCTTGAAGACGAGCTTGGCGCTCGGCGGGAGGTCGTCGAGACCCTCCGTTTGGGTTCCTTCCATCGTTACGATTCGAAACCACACATCGTCATAAATGTTGATGGCTAACGGCCCCATTTCGGAGATTTCGTCGCCAAAACGGGGTTATTTTGCCGGCTAATCCGCCAACAACCAGCAACAATCTCCGGTGTTCTCCCGATCGACTGACCAGTCAGTCAGCGGTACGGCTCGCGCGCGCTCCCCGTCAGGCTCGTCTCGCTCTCCTCGCTCTCCTCGCGGCGCCGCCCTCGACTCCGCGATCCCCGGCGCCCGACGGCCGGAACGAACGGCTTTTCACGGGCGCTCGCGGATCCGTTGGTATGAGCGACGACTCGGGCATATCCGGCCACGCGCGCGGCGTGGTCGTCACGACGATCTGCTGTCTGGCGGGGATCGCCGCCGGCGTCGTCTCGGCCGCCTACGTGGGCACGACCGTGGCCGCCGCCCAGAGCACCACGGTCGTGTTAGTCCTCGGCGCGTTCGTGATCGCCCAGTACCCGCTGTACAAGGTTATCGGCATCGGCGACTTCGGGGTCAAGGATAACCTCTACGTGGCGTTCCTGACGTTCACGCTGTGGTTCATCAGCTACACGGTGCTGGCGACGTCCGGCGTGCGGCTGGTGGCGTGAGATGGCGGACGACAGCATCGCCGTGGTCGACCTCGATCGGTGCCAGCCAGACCGCTGTAACTACGAGTGTGCGAACTACTGCCCGCCGAACCGGACGGGCAAGGAGTGCATCACCGAGCGCGGCGAGGACGCGGTCGAGGGCGACCCGGACCAGATACACATCTCCGAGGAGATCTGCCTCGGCGAGACCTGCGGTATCTGCGTCGAGAAGTGCCCGTTCGACGCGATCGAGATCATCAACCTCCCCTCGGAACTCGAGGAGGAGCCGGTCCACCGCTACGGCGAGAACGCCTTCTCGCTGTACGGGCTCCCGACCCCCGAGCCGGGCAACGTCACCGGAATCTTAGGCCCGAACGGGATCGGGAAGTCGACGGCGGTCCACGGGCTCGCCGGCGAGATGGTCCCGAACCTCGGCGACCACGAGGCGGACCCCGACTGGGAGCGGGTGCTCGACCGGTTCCGCGGCACCGGGCTCCAGAACTACCTCAAGTCGCTGACGGAGGACGACGTGAGCGTCTCCCGCAAGCCGCAGTACGTCGACCAGATCCCCAAGCAGTTCGACGGCAACACCCGCGAGCTGTTGGAGCGGACCGACGAGCGCGGCGCGCTCGACGAGCTGATCGACCGGCTCAACATCCGGCCGGTGATGGACCAGGACATCGACTCCATCTCCGGCGGCGAGCTCCAGCGCGTCGCCATCGCGGCGTGTCTGGCCCGCGACGCCGACTTTTACTTCCTCGACGAGATCACGCCGTACCTCGACATCGGCCAGCGGATGATCGTCGCCCGGCTCATCCGCGAGCTGGCGGACGACGACGCCGCCGACCGCTCGATGCTCGTCGTCGAACACGACCTCGCCATCCTCGACCTGCTCGCCGACACCCTCCACGTCGCGTACGGGGAGCCGGGCGCGTACGGGGTCATCACCGACCCGAAGTCGGTCCGCAACGGGATCAACGAGTACCTGAAGGGGTACCTCGATAACGAGAACATGCGGATCCGGCCGTCGGCGATCACCTTCGAGGAGCACGCCCCCCGCGTCGCCTCGCGCAGCGAGACCCTGATCGAGTACCCCGACCTCTCGAAGTCGTACGGGGAGGGGGAGTTCGAGCTCCACGTCGAGGGCGGCGAGATCAATCACTCGGAGGTGCTCGGCGTCGTCGGCCCGAACGGGATCGGGAAATCGACGCTCGCGAAGCTGTTCGCGGGCTCGCTGGAGCCGGACGAGGGAGCGCTCGACTTCGCGCTCGACATCGCGTACAAGCCGCAGTACATCGAGATCGATCAGCCGATGCGCGTCGACGCGTTCCTCTCCTCGATCACCGACGAGTTCGGCGGCTCCTACTGGAACACGGAGATCGCCCAGCCGCTCCAACTGGAGCGGATCATGGAGCAGAACCTCACCGACCTCTCCGGCGGGGAACGCCAGCGAGTCGCCATCGCGGCGTGCCTCTCCGAGGACGCCGACCTGTACCTGCTCGACGAGCCCTCCGCGCACCTCGACGTCGAGCAGCGCGTCCGCGCGACGACGGCGATCCGCCGGTACGCCGAGAACCACGACGCGACCGTGATGGTGATCGACCACGACATCTACATGATCGACCTGCTCGCCGACCGGCTGATGGTGTTCGACGGCGAGCCGGCCGAGCGGGGCCACGCGGCACCTCCGCAGGATATGCGCGACGGCATGAACGAGTTCCTCGCCGACCTCGACATCACCTTCCGCCGCGACGAGCGCACGGGGCGCCCCCGGATCAACAAGCCGGACTCGCAGCTCGACAGCAAACAGAAGCGCGAGGGCGAGTACTACTACTCCGGCTGACGGCGTTTCCGTCCGACGGTCGACCGTCGCGGTCGCGGCGCGTTCCCGCGGGCGATCGACCGTATCGAAGCGATTAAG
>NZ_JARANT010000082.1 GCF_029889805.1 Halorubrum sp. Boch-26
GCCCGCTCGCCCTCCAGCCGCGGGTCGTGATCGGGCTCGGCCTCGTCGGTGTCGTGCTCGCCGTCGTCCTCAGTATTCTCCTCACATCGCCCGACACGCACCCGGTCACGCTCGTTGCGGACGCGATCGGGCTCGCCGCCTTCGCGGCGACCGGCGCGATCGTCGCGACCGAGGCGGGCGTCTCCGCGTTCGGCGTCGTCGCGGTCGCCACGATCAACGCGGTCGGCGGCGGCGCGTTCGCGGACATCCTCCTCGACCGCGCGCCGTTCATCCTGTTCGACGACTTCTACGCGAGCTGCGCGGTGCTGGGCGGCGCTGTGTACTGGGCGCTCGGCGCGCTGGGCGGCCTCGGTGGGGCAGCCGCCGCCGGCTGTGCGGCGGTGACTGTCGGCACCAGACTGGTCGCGGTCGCGTACGGCTGGAGCGTCCCCACCGCCGGATGGGTCGAACGGTTCGTCGACCGCGTTACGGGCGAGCGGTAGCTCGGGCCGGCGATCGAGGAGTTCGGGCCGCGCCGGAACTCAGCTCTCGAACCCGTTCTCCGCGACGAGCCGCCGCACGCCGACGTACGCGATCGCGGCGATACCGACGTAGGCGACGACGAGGGCCGTCGTCGTCGCGTCCGCGCTGTCGATCGCGAGTCTCGCGACCGCGTTCGCCGGGCCGCCGGCCATCGCCGTGGCGCCACCGAACAGGACGAGGACGCCGATCGAGTAGAGGAACTGCGCGGCCCGGCGGTCGGGCGCGAGCGCCGAGATGGCGACGGCGAGCGCGACGACGAGCGTCGTCAGCGCGGTCATCAGCGCGAGGATAGACGGGACGTTGGCGACGGGGGTCCCGTTCGCGCGGAGCAGGAGCAGCCACAGCAGCGCCTGCCCGGGGGCGATCGCGACCGCCGCGAGCGCCTTCCCGTCGACGATCTCCCCCAGCGTGACCGGGGCGACCCGGAGCAGTTCGAGGGTGCCCTCGTCGATCTCCTCGGTGATCGAGTCCACCACGAGCGACCCCGAGATGAAGACGGGGAGGAAGACGAGCACCGGGATCAACACGGTGTACGTGAACGTGAAGTACGGGCTGGTGCCGGTCCGTTCGGGCAGCGGGAGCGGCGACTCGCTCAGGTACGCGGCCCGGTCCGCCCGCTCGTTCAGCTCGTAGGTCCGGAGCAGGTCTCGGAGCTGGACGACGATCACGGTCGTCTCGACGGTCGCGTCCGGCGCCGTGACGATCGCGGAGATCCGGCCCTCGGCGTTCCGGTCCGTGACCACCACCGCGTCGGCGGCGTTGCGATCGAAGGCGCGTAGCGCGGCGCCGGCGTCCGCGTATCGGGTGACTGAGGCTCCTTCGACCTCGCTCGCGGCGCGTTCGAGGTCGCTCACGGCGTCGCCCGCGCCGGCCACCTCGACCTCCGCGCCGCCGAGCGCGCCGGGGTCGTACATCGAGACGAGCCCGACGACGAGGAACGACGAGAACGCGGCGATGAACAGCTGGATCGCGATCGCCAGCAGGATCGTCTTCTCGGCGCGGAGGCCCGCCAGCTCTCGGCCGGCGATCGTGAGGCGGCTGTCCCGCCCTGCGCTCGTCGGCCGACCGTCGGCGTCACCCATGGAGGCTCACCACCCCGAAGTTGTACGCGGCGTGGAGCAGCGTCGCCAGCGCCAGCGTGAGCGCGTACGCCGTCCGGTTCCGGCTCGCGCCCACCGCGGCAACGGTCGTGGCGAATCCGTGGAGCAGGAGGGGCGCAAACAGTAGCGCCGCGATAACGACCGGCGAGAGCCCCTCCACGCCGGCGACGCTCCCGAACGCGGCCCGGCCGACGTACAGGTCGGTGAGTCCGACCGCCTGCACGACCGCCGTGGCCTTCTCGGCGAGGAAGAAGCCGATCGCGGAGGCGAGCCCGACCGCGACGGCGACTCGGTCGGTCCGGGCGAAGACGCCGCGCTCGAAGCCGGCGTAGAGGTGGACGCTCTTGGCGACCTCCTCGATGAAGGCGATGGTCACGAGCAACACCGGAATCGAGACCGTCACCGGAAGCGCGAACAGCGTCGCGACCGCCAGTAGCTCCGCGACGAACACGAATGGGATCGTACAAGCGGTGAGGAACGCGACCGAGCCGAGCGCGCGGAGCCGCCGGCGGTCGACGAGCCCCGAGAGATCGACGTCCTCGATCGCCGAGAGCCGCACCGCGAGCGCGTCGAGGAGCTTCCGTCCCACCGGCTTCTGGGTGAACATGTCCTCCTCGCGGTACACCCCGAGACCGAGCCCGAACAGGAGCGCGGCGCCGAGCGCCATCGGCCCGGTCGAGAAGAGCGCCTCGCCGACCGAGACGGCCTCGCCCTGCAGGTCGAAGACGACGAGCGTCAGCGGCGACACCAGCGCGACCGGCGTCACGTTGGTGAAGACGGCGGGGACGAAGGCGTACGTCGTGAGGAGCACGCTGACGCCGACCGTGACGAAGGTGAGCTCCTTGAACGACCGCGCGAACATGGCGCCGACGAACGTGGCCGCGAGGAAGGTCAGGGCGACGGGCAGCACGGCGATCACCGAGAGGGCGCCGCCTCCCACGGCGACCGCGATGAGGGTCGTGACGAGGAGCGCGGCCGCGACGTACGGGAGCGTCTTGCCGGCGACGATGTCGACCGGCGAGAGCGGCGTGACGAGCAGCGGCTCCCCCCGCCGGTTCGTGCGCTCGTCGAGCACGGACGAGCCGTACGCCTGGATGAGGAAGTTCATCGGGACGAGGAAGACGAACGCCAAGAGCAGCGAGACGAAGGGGAACGGCGGCGAGATCGACCCCGGGGAGCCGACCGTATCGGCGCCGAACGTCCCGCCGCCGACCGAGGGGACCGCGAAGCCGTCGCCGTCGGCCGTGGTATCGTCGCCCGGGAAGTCGCTTCCCGTCGCGCCGGTGCCGCCTTCCGTGTCGCCGTCGCTACCCCCGCCGGCGGAGCCGTCGCTACCCCCGGAGCCATCGGAATCACCGGAGCCGTCGCCGCCTCCGCCGTCGCCCTCACCGAGCGTCGAGCCCTCGTCGAGCGCGCTCGTCCGACTGACGTACCGAAGGGAGACGGTCACGGGGAAGGCGGCGGTCGCGTTCTCCTCGGCGGCCATCAGTCGCTCGTTGTGCGCCTCGACGGCCTCGCGGAACTCGGCGGCCGCGGCCTCGCCCTTCCGCGTGTCGCTGGCGCGGACGACGACGGTCTCGACCGCGCCGCTCTGGCTTCTCCCGTCGAGCACGACGAGGTCGGCCGTGTCGCCGAGCTCGGCGCCGTTGACGGGCCGAGGCGTCAGCGCCGGGGCCTCCTCGATCGCGTCCGCGTACGGAGAGCCGCCGTCGACGGCGACGCGGTACACGTCGCGGTCGACGTCGAGCCCGACCGCGCCGACCGCGAGCCCGCCGCCGAGAACGCCACCGGCGACGAGCAGGAGCGCGAGCGCCGCGAGCAGCGTCCGACGGTCGACGCCGCCGCCGGCTCGGGCGACCTCCCAGCGGGCGACCCGAAGGATCCTCCGGAGCCGGTCGATCACTCGGCCCCCTCCGGCGGCTCCGCGCGGCGTTTCTCCTCGCCGTCGCCGTCGACAGCCACGTCATCCAGCTCCCCGCCTCCGCCGCCCGTGTACCGCCCGGGCATCGGGCGGCCGACGATGTCGAGGAACACGTCCTCTAAGCTCGGCTCGCGGGTGCGGATGTCGACGACTTCGCCGCCGGCGTCGGCGGCGGCCGCCCGGACCGCCTCCACCGCGTCCATGTCCGGGACGACGGTGCGGAACCGGTCGCCGACCTCCTCGGTCGCGGCGTCGTGGTCGTCGAGTAGCTCGGCCAGCGCGTCGGTTCGGGCCGGGGACACGTCGGTGAACACGTGGTACGTCGTCTCGCCGTGTCGCTCGCGGATCCCGTCGACGCTCCCGCGGGCGACGATGCGCCCCTCGTTCATCACCACGACGCGGTCGCAGACCGACTCGACGTGGTAGAGGTTGTGCGCGGAGAAGACGACGGTCTTCCCGGCCGCGCGCAGTTCCCGGGTGAACTCCAGCACGGAGTTCGTCGTCACCGGGTCGAGCCCGGACGCGGGCTCGTCGTACACGAGCACGTCCGGGTCGTTGACGAGCGAGCGCGCGATGGCGACCTTGCGTTTCATCCCCTTCGACATGTCCCCGAGGCGGCGCTCGCGGTGATCCAATTCGAGTCGGTCGAGCGCGGCCGCGATGCGCTCCTCGGCGACGTCGCTCGGCACGTCGTACAGGTCGGCGAAGAACTGCAGGTACGACAGCGGCGTCATCTCCTCGTATAGGGGCGACTCCTCGGGGAGAAAGCCGAGTCGCCGGCGCATCTCCGGATCGTCAGAGGGGAAGCCGGCGACTTCGACGTCGCCCTCGGTGGGCTCGACGAGCCCGGCGAGAACTTTCAGTGTCGTCGTCTTGCCCGCGCCGTTCGGGCCGACGATGCCGAACACCTCGCCCTCCTCGACGGAGAAGGTGCTGTCGACGACGGCCGCGAAGTCGCCGTACGTCTTCCGCAACCCCTCCACTTCGATCATGAATTTCGATCGACCGCGGTCCGGGTTAAACCCACCTCTGCGGCTATCACCACCGAGAACGGTGACGGGGGACCAACCGACGTGCGGTTCTCAATCATCGGCCCACGCGTCTCCGTGGGCCCGGTAGCCGTCGAACTCGCCGATATCGATCTCGCGTTCGATCTCCGCGCACGTCTCTGCGTCGAGCTGGGTGATGTGACAGAGCGGGTGCCCCGGCGCCGCGACCGGATTCTCCAGCGAGCCGAGAATCAGCCCGTCAAAGGGGGCCTCGACCGCGTGTTCCTCCGTCTTGAAGTGATTCGTTATCGTGCAGATCGTCTCGCCCTCGTAGACGAGCGGGTACGGCCCCCACTCCATCTGCACGAGGCCGCCGGTGTCGGCCCGAAGCCACCGCTTCGTGCTGTCAGCCGAGGTGGACTGGTACCACCCGGGCCAGTGGACCGGCTCTCCCGGCCGGATCTCGTACTCGGCGAGGACGCTCTCGACGCCCTCCAGCGCCTTCTCGACGAGCACGGGCTGGAAGCGGTGGGCGCGGCCCATCTCGACGGTCACCGTCGGGATCCCGTCCGCGGTCGCCGTCGAGCGCAGCGACCCCTCGTCCCCGCTCCCGTACAGCACCACGTTCGTCGCGAACGCCCGGGCGAGCCGGCGCACGTCGGGGTCATCGAGGTCGGCCCGGGCGTGGTAGATGGTCGTCCGGTTGCGGGTGGAGGTGTGGAAGTCGAGTCCCAGATCGCACTGCGCGACGAACCGCCGGTAGATCCGATTCGCCATCCGCTCGGTGGTGTTCGAGCGCTCCTTCCCCGGGAACGACCGGTTCATGTCCTGGTCGTAGATGGGAGTGTCGCGCCGCTGCGCCTCGTACGCTGGGACGTTACAGACGTGGAGACAGACGAGCGTCCCGTGGAGCTCTCCGGGCGAGTACCGGGCTGCGACCTCCTGGGCCACCTTGACCCCGTTGAGCTCGTCGCCGTGGATCCCAGCGCTCAGGAAGAGGGTCGGCCCGCCGGCCTCGCCGTTTATCACCGTCACCGGCATCTCGATCGGATCGCCGAGATACGTCTCGCCGATCTCGTAGCGGATGTGGCGCTTCTCGCCCGGATCGACTGCGGCGTCGTACCGGAACGGCTCCGGCTCGGAGTTCGGCTCGGACTGCGGCTCGGTCATGGTCGGATCTCACAACACGACGGGTAAACCTCTCGGGCCGCCGGTAGCCTTACGGCGCCCCTTCGAGAACCTCGTCGCATGACCGACCGAGGGGACGCGACCGTCCCCCCGAGCCGTCCCGCCGACGGCGACTCGCTCGACGCGGCCGACCGAGAGGTCGCCGTCGACCCGGCCGTCGCGGCGACGGCTCGGGAGGAACTGCGGACGACGTTCGACTACCAGGTCGAGCGGCTCCGCGAGATCGACAACAAGGCGATCGAGATCCTGAAGGCGAACCTGCTGCTCATCGGGATCGTCGTCACCGGCGGCTCCATCGTCGTCCAGACGACCGTGGACCTAGCCGCCTTCCTGAACCCGTTCACCGTGGTCGGCGGCCTCCTCCTGCTCGCGTCGACCGGGCTGGCCGCGGTCACGTACACCGCCTCGGACCTCCGTGGCGGACTGGACCTCAAGGCCGTCGACGCGGTGATCGCGAGCGAGCGCGGCGAAGCAAACCCGCAGGGCAGTGTCTCGGTGAGCGACGCCGAGTTCGACGAGCGCCTGCTCCGGAGCTACGCCGAGTGGATCGACTACAACGCCCGCGTTACCGCCGTCAACGACCTGCTCGCGACGGTCACGGTGCTCCTGATCTTCGTCGCGTTCGTCTACGTGACCGCCGGCGTCGTCGTCGGTGCGGCCGGTCTCACGCCCGTCGCGTCGTGGGTCTCATTCGCCGTGCTTACCCTCTTCTCGGTCGCGTTCACGTGGGTCTCCGCCCACATGGACCACCTCGGTCCGGAGACCACGCACCCGGCGGCGTCGTTCGCCGGGATCCCGATATCGAAGGGCGGGGACAGGCGGCAGGCGTGGTCGTCGTTACGAGCCATGCTCGGCCGGGCCCCGACGGGGGGAGAAGAGCCCGGTATCGAGGCGACGGAATCGGATCCCGGAGCGAGCGAGCGTCGCGAGACCGACGGCTCGGAGCGGTGAACGGGGAGACGGACGACGTACCGGCCGGTACGCGTGTCGAGCGGACAGAGCGAAAGCGGCAGGATTTGACGGACGTTACTCCTCTTCTTCCGCTTCCACGACGGGGCCTCGACCTCGTTCCCAGACCCCCTCCGCGGAGGTGTCGTGCGGTGCTGTGTGCGAGACGTCTTTCATGGTGTCGCGGTCGTCGGCCATCTTGAATTCGAATTGTGCGGATCTCCGTATTAACTCTTCGTGGAAAGAGATAATGAGACCTGATACCATTTAAGGAATTAATATGCGTCGTCTTAACTACGACGGGACCGTTGGACGAACCGTGAATTACCGGTCTCACTCGGACGGAGAATCGGACGGACGTTTCGATCTCGAGCGGTGCGGCGGTGAGTCCGCGTCGACGGTCGTCCGTGAGGGAGCGACCCTCGCCGTGGGTCTCGATGTCGCGGTCCCGCCGGACGTCGCCGCCGAAGCGCTCCGCGACACCCGGAGTTGGCCCGACTGGGGACCGGCGCTCGACGCCGTCGAGAGCGACGACCGCCACGTGGCGCGCGGGACGAGGGGACGGGTTCGGGTCGGCGGCGCGTGGCTCCCGTTCCGCGTGACCGCGTGCAACGGGCGACGCTGGGAGTGGCGAGTCGCCGGGGTCCCGGCGACCGGCCACCGCGTCGACAGCTACGCCGGGGAGTCCGACCGCAGTCGCGTCGTCATCGAAGTGCCCGTCGTCGCGGCGTGGTACGTCCCCGTCTGTCGGCGCGCGCTCGACCGGTTCGCGGCGCTGGTCGAGTCGCGATCGCGCGAACGATCCGACGGGTCGACCGATACCGACGCCTGAACCCCTCTGTCCGGCCGTCGGTGGGGTCTCAGTTCTCGTACCCCTCCGCGAACGGATCGATCTCCTCGCTGCCGGGCTCGTCCTCGTCGCGGGTGAACCCCGGTCCCTCCGTCGCCAGCTCGAAGACGAGCCCGTCGGGGTCGCTGAAGTAGATGCTTTTGAAGTAGGTGCGGTCCTTGACCTCAGAGACCCGGACCCCCTGCTCGCGGAGGTGCTCTTGCCACTCCCGGAGCGTCTCCTCGTCTTCGACGCCGAACGCGAAGTGGTGGCTCGCGCCCGGTCCGGGGGCGCCCTGCGAGTTCGGGTACTCGAAGTAGGTGACGTTGGTCCCCGGCTTCCCCTTCGGCGTGGGAGAGAAGTAGTAGTGCGGCGTCCCCGGGTCGTCGTAGTTCTGGGTTCGCTTGACGGTGTGCCAGCCGAGCGCGTCCTCGTAGAACGCGACCGTCTCGTCCATGTCCGTGCAGATGTTCGTCACGTGGTGCAGTCCGGTGGTCGGTGGAGCGTCAGTCATTGTCGTGTGTCAGGTGGTCGCGGAGTCAGTTAGTGGTACTGGCGGGTCGAGAAAGCGGTCGAGAAGCGTTGTAGTCGGTACGGTCGCGTCCGGTTCAGGACGGTCGCGGCCGGCTCAGAACAGACCGAGGCCCAGCGCGTAGGGCCACGCGGTGCCGCCGACTGCGAGCAGCGCGATCGCGGCGCCCGCGCCGTACACGTTCTTCAGGAAGCTCGTCATCTCGTTCTGCTTCTCCTCGGGGTCGTCCATCGACCAGAAGTCGTGCATCGTCACGGCGGAGACGAGCAGGAAGAAGGCGAGCGCACCAGCCGCGAGCACGGGGAACGCCCCGACGACGACGCCGAGCCCGCCCAGTACGAGCACGAGCCCGGAGGCGACCACGGAGAAGCGCGGCGCCGGCAGCCCCTTGAACTCGGCGTAGCCGGCCATCGTGTCGAGGTCCATGAAGTGGTTCAGGCCCATGAACGCGAGCGTGGCGCCGAACAGGATCCGACCGAGCAGGAAGAGTTCGCCCGCGAAGGGGGTATCGAGCTGCAGCGGTAGCGTCGCGAATTCAGCTAACATCGTGTAACCACGTATACGGACGTAACCTATTTATCGCTTCCCGGACAATAGGGTAAGTAGGTAACACCGATGTCATCGCAGGAACTCGCCGGGGGAGACCCGGCGGAAACGACCGACGCAGAGTCCGAGTCGGACACGTCCCAGAACGCGTCCTCGACCCCAGAGACGCCGTGTCCCGTCGTCGACTCGCTCGAACAGATCGGCTCGCGCTGGCGGCTCGTCGTCCTCCACGAGCTGTTGAACGGCGAGTCCCGGTTCAACGAACTCAAACGGGAGACCGACGCGAACGCCCGGACCCTCTCGCGCGTGCTCGACGACCTGCAGGAGACCGGGTTCGTTCACCGGCGGTTAGAGGAGGAGTCGCCGGTGGCGACGTACTACAGTCTCACGGATAAAGGCGAGTCGCTCGCGCCGGTCTTCGAGGAGATCGACGACTGGGCCCACGAGTGGCTCGCCGAGTGCAGCGGGTAGGGACTCGTTTACGAGGCCGTTGGTCGCTTTTCAACGAGAGCGGGCTCCGTGGCCGCCTGCTCATAAAACGTCGGCAGATCGGCGACGAACTTCTCCAAAGCCCCAGTCGCTCGCTTATAAACGACTGATCGGGGATCGACGGTGAAGGCCTCCAAAGCCCCAGTCGCGAGGGCGACGCACGCTCGCTGCGCTCCTCACTCAGTCGCTCACGCTCCTTCGCTGCGGTGCTTACATCCCCTGCGTCGCCCTCGCGACTGCCCCTTTGAGTCCCACCCCGCACAACACCGCAACCGCACCTCACACCTCCCCAGCCTCGTCGCTCGCTTCGCTCGCGACTCCCTCGCGCGTGCGACTCGCGGCCGATGGCCGCTCATCGGCACGCGCCACCGCACCGCGTTCGTTCATTCTCGATCGGCCATGCCGTTCGTACTGTTTATAAATCGCGTCGTCGACGTCCCCCTCTCGGCGCCGAAACGCACACCACCCTCCGGCCCGTATCGACTCCCGTGTACGCCGGACTGAAGAACACCCCCTGTTGCCTGTGCGGTCGAGACGAGACCCACACCCGGATCGCGGTGCCGCCGCGGGCGCTCACGCTGATGGAGAACGGCGACCCTATCGCGTGGCGCGACGTCGTCGGGACGGTGACGCTCCGCTTCTGCGCCGACGACTGGGACCTCGTGAGCGACCTCGCCATCGAGATGGACGCCCACCCGCTCTCCCGGTGCAACGCGGCGCACGTCTCGCTCGACCTCCGCGAGGACCACGAGGCGCTGCTGTCGGCGGTGAAAGGCGAGACGGACCAGACGGAGCTGGAGTCCCGGCTCGCCGCCGAGGCGGGGGAGACGCTCGACGCGGTCGACGACCCCTACACCGAGGAGCGAGACGTGGTCGAGGCGATCGTGGTGTTGCGCGCGCTGGAGGAACTGGGCGTCCGCGACCCGCAGAGCGACCCGGTGGCGCCGTAGCGCCACGCGTCGGCGCACGCCGTCGCCTACCACCGGACCTCGAACCCGTCCAGTCCCTCGGGTTCCCCGTAGGTCGCGTCGACGTCGTCGACGTCGGCCGCCTTGCTCCCCGTCTCGCACCACGCGACCATCTCGCGGACCGCGTCCTCCGGCCCCTCGAAGACGGCCTCGACGCGACCGTCGTCGAGGTTGCGCACCCAGCCGTCGACGCCCGCCTCCCGGGCGGTGTCGCGGGTCGTCGCGCGGTAGTAGACGCCCTGAACGCGCCCCGAGACGGACACGTGCGCTCGCGTGCGGTCGGTCATGTCGAGAGCGTGCGACCGCCGCGGGCTTAAACGCGACGCCGACCGATCGGGGCGTCGGCCCCGCCGCTCGGCAACCGACGACTTCTAACTCTCGGCCGTCGATATCGCAGGTATGGATCTGTTCGGAACCGCGGGGATCCGCGGGAGCGCCGTGGAGCGCGTCACGCCCGAGCTCGCGCTCGCCGTGGGACGCGCCGTCGCGGCGGAGGTGCGAGGTGACGCAGAGGCCGGCGAGAGCGGTCGGGGAGGCGCCGAGAGGCGCGGGCGTCCCGCCGAGGTCGTGCTCGCTCGCGACGGGCGCGTGACCGGGCCCGCGCTCGCGGCGGCGATGGAATCGGGGCTCGCGTCGAGCGGGGTCCGCGTGCTGCGCGCGGGCCGGCTCCCGACGCCGGCGCTCGCACACGCCTCCCGGGGGCGATACGGCGTCATGCTCACCGCGTCGCACAACCCGCCGACCGACAACGGGATCAAGCTGTTCCGCGACGGGAGCGAGTTCGACCGCGAGGCCGAGCGCGCCGTCGAGGAGCGCGTCGCGGACGGGGAGCCGCCGGCGGCGTGGGACGCGTGGACCGAGACGGAGCGCGTCGACCCGCTCGCAGGCTACCTCGCCGACGTTCGCGCGTACGCGGAGCGGTTCGGCGCCCCCCTCGACGGGCTCCGCGTCGCGGTCGACTGCGGGAACGGGATGGCCGCGCCCGCGACGCCGACCGTCCTCCGCGAGCTCGGCGCCGATGTCGTCACGCTCAACGGGAACGTCGACGGCCACTTCCCGGGCCGCGGGAGCAAGCCGACCCCCGAGACGCTCCGGGACCTCCGGGCGTTCGTCGCCGACGCCAACGAGGGCGTGACCTCCCCCGGTCGCCCCGATACCGACACCGAGGGGTTCGCCTTCGGGATCGGGCACGACGGCGACGCCGACCGGATCGTCGTCGTCGACGCCGACGGCGAGGTCGTCCACGAGGACACCGTCCTCGCGCTGCTCGCGGAGCGGTACACGCGCGAGAGCGACGCCGCCGACCCCGTCGTCGTCACGACCCCGAACGCCTCCGGGCGGATCGACGAGCGCGTCCGCGAGGCCGGCGGACGGGTCGAGCGCGTCCGACTCGGCGCGCTTCACGAGGGCATCGCGGCGGTACGGACCGAGGCCGGAGCGACCGGTGGCGACGCGGAAGGCGACACCCGCGTCGTCTTCGCCGCGGAGCCGTGGAAGCACGTTCACGTCGCTCACGGGGA
Source organism: Halorubrum sp. Boch-26 (assembly GCF_029889805.1). Classification (GTDB taxonomy): domain Archaea; phylum Halobacteriota; class Halobacteria; order Halobacteriales; family Haloferacaceae; genus Halorubrum. Next base: position 11,553 of record NZ_JARANT010000082.1, read on the forward strand.
GTGGATCGACGGCGTCGCCTCGGCCGCCGTGATCGCCCGACTCGTCGCCGACGAGGGGCTGGACGGGCTCCGCGAACCGATCACCGAGCGCCCGTACCGCAAGGTCAGCGTCGACTGCCCCGACGACGCCAAGGCCGGCGCCATGGACCGGCTCGAGACCGGGCTTCCCGAGTCGTTCCCCGGCGCGACGGTGAACACCGACCACGGCGTCAGGCTGGAGTTCCCGGACGCGTCGTGGACGCTCGTCCGGCCTTCCGGCACGGAGCCGTACGTGAGAGTGTACGCCGAGAGCGACGCGGTCGACGAGCTGATCGCCGACGTCGAGACGGTCGTCGTCGACGCGGTGACCGCTGTCGAGGACGCGTAGCCCGTCGGTCGGCTCGGATAAGCCACGAACGTGAACGAGTTCCGGTTCGATCGCTCCGAGCAAGCGACGATTGCTCCGTAGTGTTCCAAGAACGTACGGTATCGGGCGCCGAGAGCGACGAATTTATGACGTGTTCCCGCCCCATTGTAGGTGACATGGTATCCGACCTCGATCGGCGGCGGTTCGTCAAGGCGGCAAGCGCAGCGGGCCTCATCGGCCTCGCGGGTTGTAGCGGCGGACCCGGCAGCGACGGGGGAGACGACGGTTCGGACGGGTCTGACGGATCTGATGGTTCGGACGGATCTGATGGTTCGGACGGGTCTGACGGTTCGGACGGTTCGGACGGGTCGGACGGGGGGGGGGGCCAGGCGGCGGTCAT
>NZ_JARANT010000083.1 GCF_029889805.1 Halorubrum sp. Boch-26
GCGTGCGGTCGTCAGGACCGACATGGCACCGCCGCCGGTCAACGCCGCCTTCGGGGCGCTGCTCGCGGCCGCACTGCTCGGTACCGCGTTCGACCGGCGCGCGGTCGCGGTCGTCGTCGCCGCCGCGATGCTCCCGGACCTCGACGCGGTCGCGAGCCTCGCGGTCCCGGGCGCGACGAACGCCCTCCTCCACGCCGTCTGGCTCCCGCTCGCGGTCGGAGTCGTCCTCCGTTGGGACACCCGCGTGCGCGACGCCTCCCGGCTCCGCGAGCGGTTCGGGCGGCGCGGGGTCCGGGTCGCGTGGGTCGCGCTCGCGGCCTTCCTCGTCGCCGGCGTCGGCCCGGACCTGTTCGGACGAGAGGGGGTGAACCTGCTGTACCCGCTCCACGACACCTACTACCTCGTCGACGGGGCGTTCCTCTTCTCGACGGAGGACGGGGTCGTCCAGACGTTCGTCTCGGGCGGCGCGGGGGGACCGGGGATCCTCCCGCTGGAGACCCTCGGAACGACCGACTCGCACGCGATTCCGACGTTCGCGAACCCCGACGGCCGACCGGGGCTCTCGCTCGGCGCCGAGCGAGAGCTCGCTCTCGTCCGGACCGGCTGGCAGCTGGTCGTCGTCGCGAGCGCGGTCGCGCTGCTGGCGGCGCGGTTCCGGTGGGAGGGGAAAGAGCGGGCGGCGGGAGGGAGCACCGACGCGGCCGACGGCGCCGACGACATCGACGACATCGACGACATCGACGCCGACGACATCGACGCCGACGACATCGACTCCGGTGACCCGGAGGTGGGCCGATAGATGGTCTCGACGGTGGTCCACGCCGGGTTCGCGGTGCTGCTCGCCGTGGGACTGCTCGACGACCGCTTCGACCGCCGGGCGCTCGCGGTCCTGCTCGTCGCCGTCGTCGCGCCCGACGCCGACAGCTTCCTCGGACCGCTCATGTCGGGCGCCCACCGGACCGTCGGCCACACGCTCGTGATCCCCGCGGTCGTCGCGCTGCTCCTGTACTACGACACGCGGGTACGAGAGACCTCCCTCGTGCGCGATCGGCTCTCGTCGCGGCAGATCGCCGTCGCGTGGGCGGCGCTGTTCGCGCACGTCTTCGCGGCCGTGGCGCTCGATTGGGTTCACTTCGACGGGGTGAACGTCCTCTGGCCGCTGCGGGACCAGTTCCTCCTGCTCGACGGAGAGGTCCTCCTCTCGACCGCGGACGGCTTCGTCCAGACGTTCGTCGACCTGCGGGTCGACCCGGAGACCGGGACGCGAACGGTCGACGCCGGGGCCACGGGAACCACGGAGACCGTCCACGTCAACAACCCCGTCGAGCCCCGCGACCCCGACGAGGCGATCGAGGAGCCGGTCGAGCGGATCTTTCCGGTCGCGAGCGCCGGCTGGCGGCTCTACCTGGTCGGGACCGGGCTCTTCGTGCTGGCCGCCCGGAGGCTGCAGGACCGGGCGCCGCGGAACGACGGCGCGTGAGCCCGGACGGCTGCGGAGTTACCCCACATAGTATGGCTGGCCAGTGAACTGAATCGAGCACGTAGCGGCCCCCGATGAGCCCTCGCCCACGTGACGACGAGCGCCTCGCCGGTGAGGAGATCGCGATCGTCGGCGCCGGGTTCGGCGGCCTCTCCGCGGCCGCGTACCTCGCCGGCGCCGGCGCGGACGTGACGGTGTACGAGCGCAACGAGCACCCGGGAGGGTACGCCGGCCGGATCGAGCGCGACGGCTTCCGGATCGACACCGGCCCCTCGTGGTACCTCATGCCGGAGGTGTTCGACCGCTTTTTCGGGCAGTTCGGCCGGTCGACCGACGAGTTCTACGAGCTGACCGAGCTCGACCCCCTCTACGAGGTGGTCTGGAAGGACGGCGACCGCGCGACGATGCCCGCGGACCGAGCGGGACAGAAGGCGCTGTTCGAGTCGTACGAGTCGGGCGCCGGCGGCCGGCTCGACGCGTACCTCGACGACGCCGCGGAGGCGTACGAGCTCGGGATGGACCGGTTCGTCTACCCGAGTCGGTCACGGCTCCGAGACATGGTCGACCTCGACGTGTTGCGGTCGGGCCGCGCGCTCCCGAAGCTCCGGACGATGGACGACTACGTCGGCGACTACTTCGAGAACGAGAAGCTCCGGCAGATCGCGGAGTACAAGCTGGTGTTCCTCGGCGGGTCGCCGTACAACACGCCGGCGATCTACACGCTGATGAGCCACGTCGACATGAACCTCGGCGTCTACCACCCGACCGGCGGCATCGCGAGCGTCGTCGACGGGATGGCGGCGCTCGCGACCGACCTCGGCGCCGAGATCCGCACGGGGACGCCGGTGACCGCGATCGAGCCCTCGATCACGGCGTCGGGCCCGAAGTTCGAGGTGGCGTCCGGATCGTCCGGGGGCGGAGCCGGAACCGGAGCTGCGGCGTCGACCGGCCGGTTCGACCGCGTCGTCGCGAACGCGGCGCCGCCCCACGTCGAGCGCGACCTCCTCCCCGACGAGTTCGCGCGCCGCGAGGCGTACTGGGAGTCGCGGACGTACGCCCCTTCCGCCTTTCTCATGTACTTCGGCGTCGAGGGCGACGTCGACCTCGACCACCACGCGCTCGTGTTGCCGACCGACTGGCGGCCCCACTTCGAGACGATCTTCGACGACCCGGCGTGGCCCGACGATCCGGCGTACTACGTCCACGTCCCCTCGAAGACGGACCCGGAGGCGGCCCCCGAGGGCCACGAGGCGGTGTTCGTCCTCGTCCCGCTGGCTCCCGGGCTCGGGGACGGTCCCGAGACCCGCGAGCGCTTCCGGGACCTGGTGCTCGACGATCTGGCCGAGCACGCCAGCGTCGACTTCCGCGACCGGATCGTCTTCGAGGAGTCCGCGTCCGTCTCCGACTTCCGCGAGCGGTTCAACGCCCCGGGGGGCACCGCGCTCGCGCTCTCGCACACGCTCGGGCAGACCGGGCCGCTCCGGCCGGCGCACCGGGCGCCGGGCGTCGAGGGGCTCTACTACGTCGGCGCGTACACGAACCCCGGGATCGGGATGCCGATGTGCCTGCTCAGCGGCGAACACGTCGCCGAGGCCGTGATCGAGGACGCCGCCGGCGACGGCGTGCTCCCGTCCGTGGTGCCGACGTCGACGCTGCGGTGAGGGCGGGGATCACTCCCTCTCGTTCGGCCGCTCGACCGCCTCCTGCGCGGCGGCCCAGTGCGTGATCGTCCCGTCGTCGCCCGGCAGCGGTCGGAGCGAGACCCGGTTTAAAAACGGCGTCCCGTCGCGCCGGTGGTTCCACACCTCCACCGTCGCCGGCTCCCAGATCGACACCGCCTCGCGGAGGGCTTCGACCGCGGCGTCGCCCGTCTTCGGTCCCTGCAGCAGTCGCGGGTTTCGGCCGCGGAGCTCCGCGAGCGAGTAGCCGGTGCGGTCGCGGAACGTCCGGTTCGCGTACAGGACCGGGGTGTCGCGGTACGCCGGCCCGCAGAGCGTGACCCCGAGCGGCGCTTCGTCGAGGAGCCGAACGCGCTCGATCAGGCGTCGGTCGCGGTCGGTGCAGTCGTCGGCGTCGGCGAGCGCCGGGGGCGGGGCCGCAGCCGATCGCGTCCGGGGGAGTTCGCGCGGGTCGACTCCGCGGGCGCGGTCGTCGCTGTCGTCGCCGTCGGTGAGGAGATCGCGGAGCGCCCTCCGGGCGTTCGCCTCGTCGCACGCGAGGAAGTCGAGGATATCGGCTCTGAGGCCCACCGCGCCGTCAGAAGTCCCGGCCGGTCGGGGCGTCGGGCAGGTCGTAGCGCTCGACCGGGAGCCCGAGCGCTTCGAGGGCGGCCTCCAGGTGTTCGGTCGCGACGTACTCGTCGCCGGCGGCGACCCGAGCCGCCTGCGCGTGAGCGAGCACCTCGCCCTTCCGGTCGTCCGGGATCTCGAACTTGTCGGCGGCGAGCTCGATCACGAGCCCGTTGTGGTCGCGGGTGTACAGGGAGTGGAAGGCGCCGCGGTCGTACTCGCTCACCTCGTGGCCGGCGTCGAGCAGGCGGTCGCGGACCTCCGGGAGCTCCTCGGGCGCGATCCCGAGCGCGAGGTGGTGGACCGCGCCGATCCCCGGGTCCTGCGTCTCGACGGACTCGCGCGACTCGTCGACGAAGAAGGTGACCAGCCGCCCGTCGCCGGCGTCGAAAAAGAGGTGCTCGACCGCCTCGCGGTCGAGGTTGGGCTGTCTGATCACCAGCGGGAGTCCGAGCACGTCCCGGTAGAAGGCGACCGTGTCGTCCGCGTTGCTGCCGATCAGCGTGACGTGGTCCCAGCCGGTCGCGTGTAGCAGGCTGTCCGGGCGCTCCGCCGTGACCTCGTGTTCCGACATACGATGATCAACGAGAGCGTCCCCCATGAGTTCGCGGTAACACCGATGTCAGTCGGGTGCGTGTGGCGGACGGAGACTAAAACAGCGGTTTGGGACTCCCGATCCGTTATTCCCACCGGAGCAGAAGGCCGAGACGTGCAACGGAAGCCCCGGCGGGCGGGCCATCGCGCCGCGCTCGCGACCGAGACGTGTACGCTGCCGGACGGTCGGACGCTCGCCTACGCCGTCGGCGGAGCCGGAGACGGGACGCCGGTCGTCGCGCACCACGGGACGCCGGGGTCCCGGCTGTTCGCGTCGCTTCTCGCCGACGCCGCCGCGGCGTCGGGCGTCCGACTCATCGTTCCGGACCGGCCGGGATACGGTCGTTCGTCGCCGCCGCCGGACGGCTGGAACCCGCGGGACTGGCGGGAGGACCTCGCGGCGCTCCTCGACGCGGAGTCGGTCGAGCGGGGCGGCGTCTTGGGGTTCTCCGGCGGAGGACCGTTCGCGCTCGCGGCCGCGACGAGCGACCGCGTGCGTCGGGTCGGGCTCGTTAGCACCGTCGTCCCGCCGGCCGACATCGACCTCGTGCGCCTCTCGCGCGTCCCGTTTGCAGTTCGCATTCTCTTTCGGCTGTCGAGCGCGTACGCGTCGGTCGCGGGCCCGGACGCGATCGTCGGCCAGTACACCGATCGCACCGTGTCGGAGACCGTCTCGCGGGCCGTCGACGACGATTTCCACGAGGCCCTGCGACAGGGTGCGAAGGCGGTCGCCCGAGAGAATCGGCTGTTCGGGAGCGAATGGGCCGTTCTCGACCGGCTCTCGGTCCCTGTTCGCGCTTGGCACGGAACCCGCGACGAGAACGCGCCGCTGTCGGCGGTGCGGGCGTTCGCGGACGAGACCGACGTGACGATGACCGTCTCCGAGACCGATCACCTCGGGACGCTACTCGACAGCCCAAGCGAGGTGTGTCGCTGGCTCAGCGGACCGTGACGTGATCGATGGAAAGCGCAACTGACGGTGAATCCTTGCGATCGGTACCGAGCGGACGCCGTCAGGAAGAATCGAAGCGAATGAGGCGAGTTGAGCGGACTCGCGAGCATGGGGGTCGTCTCGCATTCAACGCCCTCAGTGGACTGTTCGCGGCTCATAGCTGTTCGAGCCTCTAGCGGAGTTGGATGCACAGCGCAGCGAGATCGTCGAGTTCGGAGGCGATGCGGGCGGTGTCGCCGTCCTCGTGTTCGGCTTCGAGGTACGCTGTGCGAGTTCGCCCTGCTCCTCCTGCATCGCGAGCAGCAGCGTGTCCACGTCTTGGAGACCCCACTCTTCGACGTTCTCCTCGGCCTTCTCCGTCCAGGAGCCGAGTTCCATCTGGACGGAGAGGTAGTTACCCTCGTCGCCGCTCACGCCGACCCCTCCATATCGCAGTTTTCAGCCCGGCAGCGCCAATGCTCGGTGTCGTTCGGAGCACCAACACCGACCGACGGCACGCCCGATACCGACTCTCCGGGGAACTCGCCGGCGCACCCGCACTCGGGACACACGTCGGCATAAACTACTCCGTCGTCCCGATTGACACCGCCGTCAGTGAGCAGGTAACTATTTCGCGTTACCGAATTTACTTTGTTCCGTAACTCGGTGTGGCTTCTGGGGACTTCGTTCCTGATTGTCAGAGGCGGTACTGCATCCCGGTCCCACTCACCCTCTCGGGATCAGTTGTTATCATCGACCTCCGTGAAGCGCGTCACGAGCACCGGGGTCGAGTGCGTGGATCCCCTCATGGTGGCGGTACCAGGTCAGGAACTCACCGGCGGAGGATCGGTTGATCGTGACCGATTCTCGGGGTTCAAGGTCGCGACTCACGGTGACGAACCGGACGCCGCCGTCTTCATCGGGCTCGGCGCTGTCGAACGGCGCCCAGCCGTCGACGCCGAGGGCGACCCGACTCATCTTCTCGCTGTCGACCGAGATCTCGCTCTGGACCTCGTCGAGCGGAAGGAACCGACTGCCGATCACGGCGTAGGCGTCGGGGTCGTCGACTCCGTCCACGGCGCGAACGTGCTCCCAGATATCCGGGTGGTTCACGCGATAGCGAGCCGGGTGGTACTCGGTGTAGGCGACGTCGCCGCCGATCTGCGGCCACGGGACGCGGTACTCCTGAGGCCGGTCGCAGTGACCGCACTCGCAGAGTTCGTGTTCGTCGACCGCACCGATGTCGGGCTCGAGGTTCGAGCGCGTGTGCTTCTCGTACGCGGATCGCTCTTCAGTCGCCACTGAACTCATCTCCGTCGGTGCGAACGATTGCTCCGACGCGCTGTCCGCGATTACGATTCGGATGATCGTCTGAGTCGGGCAGGCCGGTCTCGTTTCCGGCAGCGCTCCCGCGACTCACGCGGCGGAAGCAGTCGCAGCCGAGGCAGCGGTGAGCGACGTCATCGACATCGCCGGAGACGGCACGGAAACGTTCGGTGACGTGGCCGCCGCAGTGACGGCAGGCGTCGTCGGCCGAGCGGTCCATCCGCATCATGGACGACACACCACGTCATCGAGCGCGGGACACTGCTCGCGATCGCCGTCGATCGGAAGTCCGCAGAACTCGCAGCACACCGGGTCGAGGACCTCGGCCTCCGACGCGGTCATCGGCGCTCACCCCTCTGAGGATCAGCAGACGGCGGTGATGCGCCCTCGGACCCGGAATGGAATCGGTTCTCTGGGGGGAGGGGGTGAAGTAGCGATTTGGCAGATATCGCTGTAGCGAGCGTTTCTACTGCTGGTTTGAGAACACTCGGTACGGCTGAGGAGTCGGAATGGACTCGCGGGGTCCCCACGAGCGAAGCGAGTGGGGGCACGCGAGGGAACGACTGAACGAACGAAGTGAGCGAAGGAGTGGACTCGCGGGGATGCGTCGCTCGCGGTGTTGCTCGCGGCGCAGAAACATGGACTCGCGGGGATTTGAACCCCGGGCCTTCCCCGTGCCAGGGGGATGATCTACCACTGATCTACGAGCCCTCGTACGCGTTCCATCGTTCCCCGCTGGATATATTAAGGCCTTCGACTCGGCGACGGCGGGGACACCGCCTCGCACGCGGAGCGCCCGCCCCTCAGATCCGCTCGGAGTCGACGTACACGTCGAGGTCGACGTTCCGGGTCGATCCCTCCAGATCGCGGACCGCGCGCTGGACGACGCGCTCGGCCTCGGTCCGGATGAGCGGGACCGCCTTCTTCAGCACCCAGTCGAAGGAGACGAGCCGCGGGAGGTCGAGCGCGTCCGGGCTGGCCGACCGCGGGTCGAACTCGACTTCGAGCGCGACCTCGCAGACGGGCGAGTCGGCGGCGTCGGTATCGGCGTCTCCGTCGGACCCGGGTTCCGGCGCCGTCGGCGTCACGCGCCAGCAGCCGCCGGCGTCGATGTCCTTCGTGATCTCCCAGTCGATCCGCTCGGGCGGATCGACGCCGGTCACCCGCGAGTGGGCCGTGTACGTGACCTTCCACCACGCGAACCGGAGCGCGTAGCGGGTTCCGGGACCGCCGTCGCCCTCGATCGTCCGCACGTCGTCGAGGTACTTCGAGTAGCGGGCGTACCCCGGGAAGTCGAGCAGGAACTCGTACACCTCCTCGGGGTCGGCGTACACCTCGGTGCTCACGACGAGTTCGTCCACGGAGGTTCGTTCGGGCGGCGCGTAATAAGCGGTCCGGCGATAGTACGGGTGAGAGGGTCGGGTTGCTCGTTGTGATGCGTTCGGTGTGACGGTGGGTTCCGACGAGGCTCCGATCGTTCATTTATAAATGGGTGCTGGCGGATCGGCGGTGACCACCTCCGAATCCCCAGCCGCTCGGCGATACGTCGTCGCAGTGGTTGTGACAGGGAACACCTCCAAAGCCCCAGCCGCGACGACTCGCGCGGCTCGCTGCGGTCCTCGGTCACTCGCTACGCTCGTCCCCTGCGGTCCTTGCGTCGCCGTGCTTCGTCCTCGCGGCTGCCCCTTTGAGTCCCACCCCCACCGAAACCGCAGCCTCACGCCTCCCCAGCCTCGTCAGTCGTCCAGAGCAACGCGGAGGACGACCGACGCCAGCGAGGGACCGAAGGTCCTTCTGGCAGCCGGCGGCTTCGCCGCCGGCGACGCCACCGCGGATATACTGATAAACGTGTTTATAGGGTGTAGTCGTGCTCGCCGGTCTCGGAGTCGAGGAACGCGGTCAGCAGGTCGATCGTCGCCGCGACGTCGTCGCCGTCGGCGGTCTCGGTGACGGTGTGGAGGTACCGCGTCGGGATCGAGATAGCGCCGACGGGCTTCGCGCCGGCGGTGTTCTGGAAGCCGGCGGTGTCGGTACCGCCCGCGGGCAACACCTCGTGCTGGTGATCGATGTCTTCGGCCTCGGCCACGTCGGTCAGCCGCCCGTGGACCTTCGGGCTGGTGATCACCGAGGAGTCCTTGAGCTTGATCGCGGTCCCCTCGCCCAACTCGGTGACGGCGTCGGCCGGCTGGCCGATCTGCGGGACGTCGTTGGCGACGGTGACGTCGAGGGCGATCGCGAGGTCGGGGTCGATGTCGACGCCGAGCGCGTTCGCGCCGCGGAGACCCACCTCCTCCTGCACGGTCGCCGCGAAGTGGATCGTCACGTCGGGGTCGTCGATCCGGCGGGCGGCCTCCAGCATCGCGAACAGGCAGACCCGATCGTCGAGCGCCTTCCCCGTCACGCGGTCGCCCATGCGCGTCGTCGTCTGGTCGAGCGTGACGAGGTCGCCGACGCTCACGAGGTCGTTCACGTCCTCGCCGTCGCGGCCGAGGTCGATGTACACGTCCGAGACCTCGTCGTCTTTCTCCGTCTGCTCCTCCGTGAGCGTGTGCGGCGGCACGGAGCCGATAACGCCGGTGAGGTCCGCGTCGCCGTGGACGGTGACGCGCTGTGCGCGGAGCACGCGGGCGTCGAAGCCGCCGAGCGGGTCGACTTGGACGAACCCCTCGTCGGTGACGTGCCGGACCATGAACCCGATCTCGTCCATGTGGGCCGCGACCGCGACCGAGTAGTCGGCTTCGCCCTCGACCGTGCCGACCACGTTCCCCATCGCGTCGGTGCGGACCCGGTCGACGGCCTCGGCGAACTCGCGGCGCACGATCTCGCGGACGTCGTCCTCGTAGCCCGGGACGCCGCGGGCCTCGGTCAGCTCTCGGAGCAGGTCGAAGTCGAAGTCGAACGACATAGACGAGGATTGTGGTCCAGCGACAAAGGTGGAGAGGTTCCGACGCGGGCGTCGACTCCCGACGCGCTCCGCCGTCGACGTTCCCGCTCGCGTCCCGCGGCTGGCGGCGCGACCGGGGCGCCGCCGAGCCCGCGTCGTCGGTCGAGAACCTCAAACTCGTTTACCGTTGTTCCGCAACGCTTTTGCGGTGGCTCGCGGGATGGGAGTGTATGAGCGATGTCAGAGCGGAACTCCGCGAACAGTTCCTCGACGCGTTCGGCGGCGCCGACTTCCCCGTCGAGAACCAGATGGACCTCGTCCCGGCGCTCCCGGACGGCCCGGCCACGAAGTTCGAGGCCGGCGACGTGAGCCTCACGGCGATGGAGCTGGCCGCGAAGCTGGGCAGCGAACAGGAGTTCCCCTACGACACCCCCGAGGCGCTCGTCGACGACATCCTCGACGGCCTCGAGTCGAAGGGGATGATCTGACGCCGGCGCCCGCCCTTTTGAAACGTCGTCTCCCGCCCGTAGCGCGTCGCTCGGCGAGTGCCGCGGGAGCGGGTCGCGAGACCGGCGAGAGGTTGATAGGCGCCGAGCCGTTACGTTAGGCGTGGTCGTCGAGCTCATCAGCGCGGTGCCGCCGTGGATCCTGTTAGGGGTCGCGCTCGGCGGCGCCGCCTCCGCGCTCGCGGCGGTCGCCTTCTACCTCGGGAACCGGTTCGTCGCCCCGAGCGTCGCCGCGGCCGGCGGAGACCGGACCAATGCGGGCGACGAGCGACGCCGCCGGGAGATCCGCGAGTACCTGACGGCGATCGAGGAGCGGTTCCGCGAGGACCACGCGCTCGGCGAGGTCGCGGTTCCCTTCTACCTCCCCCAGCGCGAGGTCGCCATCACGTTCGACGCGCACGACTACTTCAGACTCGAAGGCGAGGGCGTCTACACCGTCCTCTGCGAACACGAGATGCCGGGTCGCGGGCTCGGCCGTCGCCTCCCCTTCGACGTGTTCGAGCCCGATCGGGGGCCGACCCCCTCCGCCGAAGACGCCGACCGCGACCCGGTCGCCGCGGCGTTCGCGGAGCTCGACGTCGACCGCGACGCCGACACCGACGCGGTCAAACGCGCCTACCGCGAGCGCGTCAAGGAGACCCACCCGGACCAAGGCGGCGACGAGGAGTCGTTCCGGCGCGTCCGCGAGGCGTACGCGACCGCCCGGAACCACGCCGGAGGCGCGGGCGAGGAGGCCGGTCGGAGACATTCTGCCGCCCGGACCGCCCGGACCGACCGCACCGATCCCCCGACGGGCTTCGGGCGGTGACGGGGGTCGCCTTCGGCGAGCGCGCCGCGTACCTCGGTCGCCACGACGTGCTCGTCGTCGCCGACCTCCACGTCGGCCGCGGGGAGGCCTCCGCGGTCTCGCTCCCGATCGGCGAGCGCGAGGACCTCGTCGACCGGCTTCGCGGGGACCTCACGCGGTTCGACCCCGCGACCGTCGTCGTCGCCGGCGACGTCGTCCACACGTTCGACCGAGTCACCGATCGGAGCCGCGAAACCCTCGACGCGCTCCGCGACGTCTGCGAGGCGAACGGTACTGATTTGCAGCTCGTCGCGGGCAACCACGACACCGCCCTCGCGAGCGCGTGGGACGGCCCGGTGCACGGGGAGCACGTTCTCGACACCGCCGACGCCGACGCGCCTCGCACCCTCGTCTGCCACGGCCACGAGGCGCCGTCGACCCCGGCGGACCGTTACGTGATCGGACACGTCCACCCGACGATAGAGGTCGAGGGCGACCGCCGTCCCTGCTTCCTCCGCGGCGGTGGGACCTACCGCGGTGCCGACCTCCTCATGCTGCCCGCGTTCACCCGACTCGCCCCGGGCGTCGCGGTCAACGACATGCGGACGGGCGCGTTCGACTCCCCGCTCGTCACCGACGCGGATCGGTTGGCGCCGGTCGTCGTGGATCCGGGGACCGCCGGGGCAGGCGACGCGGGTGGCGCGGACGACGCGGGCGAGCCCCTCCGATTCCCGCCGCTCGGGGAGTTCCGCGGGCTGTTGTGAACGCTTTTGTCCTCTCGTGTGTACTGTGAGCTGTGAACACGGAGAACGCCTGCCTCGGCTGCGGCGAGCCCTTCGACTGGGGCGACGGGGAGTGCCCGGAGTGCGGCTGGGACCGCGACGAGTGGGCCGCGAACGGCCGGCACGGCCTGGAGAAGGAAGGGCACGGCGAGCCCGAGGAGGACGGCGGGTCCGGGGGCGGCGGGCTCGGGGGGCTCGGGCCGATCCGCGGGGGCCGAGACGGCGCGAGGAGAGG
>NZ_JARANT010000084.1 GCF_029889805.1 Halorubrum sp. Boch-26
CGTGCGCCCCGCGACCGACGGTGGTATTACGGTTGACACCGCGGAAACCACCGCGGCCGCCGAGCCGTCACCGCCGTCGGCCGCCGAGCCGTCACCGTCGTCGGCCGCCGACGGCATCTGTGACGACTGTTCGTGCGGCGGGCTGCCGTCGGCGTTCGCGAACTTCCCGGTCTCGCCGCGCCGGACCGAGATGAGGGACGGCGAGCTCCGCGTCTCGTTCGTGCTGACGGGCCACGAGGAGCTGCAGGCCGTCGTCGACGAGTGCGAGGCCGCCGGGCTCGGGGTTGAGTTGCGCCGACTGTGCGTCGATCGCGGCGACCGGAGCGCGGCGGACGACTCCTGCCGCGATGTCGTCCCGGTCGACCTCGCCGGCGTGACGGACCGACAGGCGGAGGTCGCGGCCGTCGCGGCCGATAAGGGCTACTTCAACGGTGACGGCGCATCCGCCGAGGCGATCGCCGCGGATCTCGACATCGCGAAGTCCACGGTCTCGGAACACCTCCGGACCGTGACGGACACGCTCTTTTCGCAGGCGTTCGGAGACGGTACTTAAACCCCCGAACAGTTCGCCGACAGCTACCCCCGGGGTTAGACCGTAGTGATCAGTAGCGGGGTCGAACCCACGCGTTCGACTCCGGCCACCTATGACCCAGTGGACACAGCTCGGACCGCGGGAACGCGAACTCCTCGCCGTCCTGCGGCGCGACGACGACCCCCTCACGGCCCGCGACCTACACGACGCGGTCGCGAGCCGCGGCGACGATGTCGCGTACACGACGGTCAAGCAGACTGTCGACCGGCTCGTCGAGAAGGGGCTCGTCGACCGCGGCACGGAGCGACACAGCGGGACGACACGGCATCGGTACTGCTTCGACGCCGAGGCCGCCCGCGACCGGCTCGTCCCGGAGATCGAAGCCGAACTGCGGACGGTCCTCGGCGATCCGGCGGTCGAGCGGATCGTGGTCCGAACGGAACACGACGGCGACGGCGGAGCCGACGCCACCACCAGACAATGACTTCCCACCCTAACGCCAGCGACGAGCGGACGGCACGAGCCGACGAACAGCACGACGACACGCCCGCGGATGCGGGCGACGCCAAACCGGCGGGCGAAACCGACGACGCCGGCGACGACGAGCCTGAGATCGTCGACGGACGGACGATCGAACACCTGCTCACCGACCACGAGCGCGATATCGCTTCGACCGCGGAGGGCACCGACGCGACCGCGGCCAAGCGGCCGACGCTCGACCTCCCGCGCCTAGAGCTCGGGCGGCGCGACTTCATGAAGGCGGGCGCCGCCGTCGGAGCCATGAGCGGGCTCGCGGGCTGTACGAGTATCCTCGCGGACGAGGAGGACGACTCCGGCGGCGCGGCCGCCAGCGGCGAACACAAGGTCGCCCCGGGCGAGCACGACGAGTACTACGGGTTCCTCTCGGGCGGCCACACCGGCGAGATCCGCGTCGTCGGGATCCCGTCGATGCGCGAGCTGATGCGGATCCCGGTGTTCCAGGCGGAGAGCGCCCGCGGCTTCGGCCACGACGCCAAGACGAGCGAGATGCTGGAAGAGGAGGGCGGCGGCTACACGTGGGGCGACACCCACCACCCGCGCGTCTCCCAGACCGACAACGACTACGACGGCCGCTGGCTCTTCGTCAACGACAAGGCGAACGGGCGGATGGCCCGGGTCGACTTGGAGTACTTCGAGACCGACGCGATCACGAACGTCCCGAACTGTCAGGGCGTCCACGGCGCCTGTATGCAGCTGCCCGATACGCAGCTTGTCTTCGGCGTCGGCGAGTTCCGGGTGCCGATGCCCAACGACGGCCGCGACGTACAGAGCCCCGACGAGTACGGCTCCGTCATCACCGCCATCGACCCGGAGACGATGGACGTCGAGTGGCAGGTCGAGGTCGACGGTAACATGGACAACGGGGACGGCGGCAAGGAGGGCCGCTGGTTCTTCGCGACCGGCTACAACAGCGAGGAGGGGGTCACGGAGGGCGAGATGGCCCGCTCCGACCGCGACTACGTGAAGGCGTTCGACATCCCCGCGATCTGGGACGCCGTCGAGGCCGGGAACTACGAGGAGATCAGCGGCGTGCCCGTCGTCGACGGGACGATGGACAGCCCGCTGAACGAGGGCGACCGCCCGATCGTCCGGTACGTGGCGACGCCGAAGAGCCCGCACGGGATCAGCGTGACGCCCGACGGGAACTACGCCATCGCCTCCGGGAAGCTCGACCCGAGCTGTACGGTCATCGACATCGACGCGATCGCCGAGGTCGACGACCCGCAGGAGTCCATCGTGGGACAGCCCCGCATCGGGATGGGGCCGCTCCACACCGCCTACGACGGGCGGGGCCACGCGTACACGACGACGTTCATCGACAGCGAGGTCGTCAAGTGGGACTACGAGGCCGCCGTCGAGGCCGAGGCCGGCTCCGAGGAGCCGGTCGTCGATCGCCACGACGTCCACTACAACCCCGGCCACCTCATCGCCGCGGAGTCGTACACGGCGTCGCCGCAGGGCGACTACCTGATCTCGCTGAACAAGCTCTCGAAAGACCGGTTCCTCCCGGTCGGCCCGATCCACCCCGAGAACGACCAGCTGTTCCACATCGGCGACGACGACGCCGGGTTGGAGCTGATCAAGGACAAGCCGTCGTACCCCGAGCCGCACGACGCCAGCGTCGTTCACAAGGATAAGCTCGACCCGGCGAAGACGTGGGACACCGACGACTACGAGATCGACTACGTCGCCGAGGGCGAGGAGTCCATCGAGCGGGTCGACGACAGCACCGTCGAGATCGAGATGTGGGCGCGCCGCAACGAGTACGCCTTCCCCGATATCACACTGCAGGAAGGCGACGAGGTTCACCTCAGAATCTCGAACATCGAAACCACGAGCGACGTGATTCACTCGATCGCCATCCCGCAGTACGACATCAACCTCGCGCTGGCGCCGCAGGACACCCGCGAGGTGACGTTCACCGCGGACAAGCCCGGGGTGTTCTGGGCGTACTGCGCGTACTTCTGTAGCGCGCTCCACTTGGAGATGCGCTCGCGGATCCTCGTCGAGCCGGACGAATAGACCGCCGACTCACTCCACCCACCACCCACCCCCATTCCCCACACACTATGACAGCCTCACTCGACCGACTGACGGAGCTCAGGCGGGCGCTTCCGGTGACGGCGGCGGCGATGTTCGTCGTCGCTCTGCTGGTACCCGTCTGGAAGATCGCGTTCGAAGCGCCCCAGTACCCCGACGGGCTGCTCGTCGAGCTGTACGCGTATCCGCGGCTCGGCGGCGACTACGCCGAGGTGCAGGCACTGAACCACTACGTCGGGTTCTACTACCCGGACCCGGTGTTCGTGGATCCGAACTACGTGGTCCATCCGGACGCGATCGCCGCGCCGGAGTGGATCCTCGGGCCGGCCGTGTTCCTCGCGGTGGCCGCCGCGGGCGTGTTCGTCGCGCTCGCGCCCACCGGCCGGAAGCTCCGTCTCGGGCTGCTCGGCCAACTGACCGGGGCGACGGTGGCGTTCGTGGGAACCTTCGCGATCGTGCAGTACCGGCTGTTCCAGGCGGGCCACGCGCTCGGCGAGAGCGCGCCGGTCGTCGGGGTGCGCGAGTTCACCCCGCCGCTTCTGGGCGGCTACGAGATCGCCAACATCAGCGGGGTGGCGTGGTTCGGTCCCGGCGGCTATCTCGCGGGGCTCGGGTTCCTCCTGCTGGTCGTCGCGTACCTGCTCCGCGGCTCGCGGGTCACGATCGGCGAGGTTCCCGGGGAGGTCCGCGAGCGGCTCTCGGGGGGGCGCGGTGGCGGTAGCGACGGCGACGGAGAGACGGAGGAGATCGGTTCGACCGCCGAGGAGATCGCCGAGGCCCAGCCCGCCGCGAACCGCGAGTCGGTCTCGGCCCCGGACGAGCCGACATCGGACGACTCGGCCGCCGACCGACCGACCCGAAACGGCCCCAACACGGGGGTAAACTGATGTCCCGGCTCCCGTCGATCGGCGGGCTCGCCTCGGCTCGCGCGGTGTTCGTCGCCGCCGCCGTCGTGCTCGCGGTCGTCCTCGCCGGCGTCGTCGCGGCGACCGGCGCGGGGGTCGCCGGGAGCGACGCGGTCGACGCCGGAAACGGAAGCGAACCGATCGTCGACCCGCCGACGTACGACCCGGACCGGCCGACCGAGGCTGGCACCGCGACGATCCGACGCGACGGGAGCGGAGGGGAGGGGAGCAATACCGCCGAGACCTACGACGACCTGCCCGCCGCGGTCGACGCCGCGGGCCCGGGCGACACGATCGAACTCTCGGGCGTCTTCGAGCCCGCGGAGCCGATCGTCGTCGACGAGCCGGGGATGACGGTCCGCTCCGCGTCGACCCACGGCGCCCTGATTGACGGGGGCGGCGAGGGCACGACGATCGCGGTGCGCGCACCGAACGCCACGGTCGAGGGCGTCTGGATCGACGACACCGGCGAAAACCTCGAATCGCAGGACGCCGGCGTGTACGTCGCCGAGAACGCCTCCGGCGCGACGCTCTCGGAGCTGTACCTCACCGACGCCGCCTTCGGCGTCTGGGTGAACGGCGCGGACGAGGTGACGATCGCCGACTCGCGGATCGAGGGCACCGAGGCCCCGCGGTTCGCGAACCGCGGCAACGGGATCAACCTCTGGGAGACGGACGGGACCGAGGTCCGCGACACGGAGATCACCGACGTGCGCGACGGGATCTACTACTCGTGGGCCTCGAACGTCGAGGCGACGGGGAACACGCTGTGGGACCTCCGGTACGGCGTCCACTACATGTACTCCGATAACAACCGCCTCGCGGACAACGTCGCCTTCGAGAACGACGTGGGATACGCGCTGATGGTCAGCGACTCGATCGAGGTCGTCAACAACACCGCGGTCGCGAACCGCGGGCAGAGCGGCCACGGGATCCTGCTCAAGGAGATCGACCGAAGCGTGATCCGCGACAACGACCTGGTCGCTAACGACGACGGGATCTTCCTGTACAACGCCCAACACAACGAGGTACAGGGGAACCTCCTGTACGCGAACGGCGTTGGGATCCACCACTCCGCGGGGACCTCGGGGACGACCGTCGTCGGCAACGGCTTCGTCGAGAACGACGAGCCGGTGTTGACGACGACTCGGGACCTGATCGCCTGGAACGGCACCGACCGGGGGAACTACTGGTCGGACGCCCGCGTCGCCGACGCCGACGGCGACGGGCTGAGCGACACGCGCCACCGGCCGGCCGGCGCGGCCCAGCGCCTCGTGCAGGAACACCCGACCGCGGTGGTCTTCGCCGACGCTCCGGCGTTCGACGCGATCCGGCTCGTCGAGAGCCGGTTCCCCGCGGTCGAGACCGCCGGGATCGTCGACCACCGGCCGCTCGCCGAACCCACCCGCGACGTCGAACCGTATCGCCCGTACGCGGCCGCCGTCGAGGCGACCGCCGAGTACGACGCCGACCCCGGAGACGACCACCACCAGTAACCATGCGAATCGAAATCACAGACGTTCGAAAGCGGTACGGCGACGTCGAGGCCCTCGCCGGGATCGATCTCACGGTCGAATCGGGCGAGGCGTACGGCCTCGTGGGAACCAACGGCGCCGGCAAGTCCACGCTGTTCGGACTCATCGCCGGCCACGAGCGCCCCGACGCGGGCGCCGTCGCGGTCGGCGGTCACGAGGTGGCCGAGATCGGCTGGCGGATCCGCGAGGCGATCGGGATCCTCCCCGAGAACCCGGGCTTTCCGCCGGGCGAGACGGGGCGGGAGACGCTGCGGTTCCACGCCGACGTGCGCGGGGTCGGAGCGGGCCCGGAGGACACCGCCGAGCGCATCGCCGGCGCGGCCGCGACGGTCGGGCTCGCGGACGCGATCGACCGCCCCATCGACGGCTACTCGAAGGGGATGTCCCGCCGGCTCGGGCTGGCGGCCGCGCTGCTCGCGAACCCGTCGGTGCTCCTGCTCGACGAGCCGACCGCGGGGCTCGACCCGAACGGCGTCGCCGCGCTCCGCGAGGTCCTGACGCGCGTACGCGACGAGACGGGCGTGACGCTGCTCATGGCGACCCACGCGTTGCGAGAGGCCGAGCGCGTCTGCGACCGCGTCGGCGTCCTCGACGGCGGTCGGCGTATCGCCGAGGGGACGCCCGACGAGCTCGGCGCCGACCACGAGGGCGGGCTCGAAGACGCCTTCGTCTCGCTCACCGGAGGTGGTCGCGATGCCTGAGCGCGGACGCGGGGAGGAGACGTCCGATCCGACCCCCGACGGCGGCGTCGTCGGCGGTGTGAGCGCCGCCTCACCGGGAGACTCGACCGCGGAAGCGACGGAGACGGGAACGGAGACCGCGACCGACACGGAGAGGGTCTCCGTCCCGCTCCCGCGACCGGAGATCGTCCTCCGGATCGCCCGCCGCGAGGCCCGGTTGACGACCCGTCGGGGGTGGGCCGTCGCGCTGACGGTCGTCTTCGCCGCGTTCGGGCTGCTGCTGGCGATGTTCAGCGGATCGAGCGTCGCGCCGACCGGCTACGAGCCGGTGGTCGCGAGCTACGTCGAACTCGCGACGTACCTCGTCCCCCTAGCCGCGCTGGCGCTCGGTCACGGCGCGATCGTCGGCGCGGCCGAGCGCGGGCGGCTCGGCGTCGTACTGACGCTTCCTGTCTCGCGGGCCGAGGCCGCGATCGGCCTGTTCGCCGGGCGGGCCGTGGTGCTCGCGGCGTCGGTGGTGCTCGGGTTCGGCGTTCCCGGGCTGCTCCTCCTCCGGGAGTTCGGGCTCGCCGGCTGGCCGACGTTCGCGTGGTTCCTGCTCGCGACCGTCGCCGTCGCCGTCGCGCTCCTCGGGCTCGGGGTGGCGATCTCCGCGGTCGCGCCGTCCTCGACGGTCGCGCTCGCGGGCGCCCTGCTCGTCTGGGCCTGGTTCGCCTTGGTCCACGACCTGCTCGCGCTCGGCGTGCTGGCCGCGCTCGACGGCGCGGGCGCGTTCGTCGCCGTCGCGGTCGCCGCGAACCCCGTCTCGACGTACCGGCTGCTCGCGCTCGCCCCGACCGACGCGGGCGGCGCCGGGCTCGCGGCCGCGCTCGACGGCAGCGGCCTTTCGGTGGGGCTGCTCGTGGCGGTGCTGCTCGGCTGGGTCGCGGTCGCCGTGGGCGTCGCCGCGGTGGCGCTCCGCTCGAAGCGGATATAACACGCCCCCGCGTCCTTTTTGAATCGATCCGTCCCGTCGAGCCGCCGCGACGTGACGGGGCTGCGGGCCGCGTCGGTCACGCGCTGTCGTTGGCGGCGTCGGTCGAACCGCTGACCGTCCGGGCCGTCTCGACCCACTCGTGGTCCGGGAACGGCGCCGGACGGACGGCGTAGGCGTACCGCGGCTCGCCCTCCGCGTCGAGCGTGAGGTCGAACGCGTAGATGATCCCGTCCTCGACGCCGAGTCGAAGGGAGCCCTCGACGGCCGGGGTCGCCCGCGAGTCGTCGGGCTCCGCGTCCGAGAGCCGGTACGTGACGACGGGGACGCCGTGGTGCGTCGCCGTGCCGACCGCCTCCCAGCCGTACGGCTCGACCATCTCCGTGTGTCGGCCGATGTTCATAGGGGCGATCTGACCGTAGTGAGGGTCGTACCGATAGTACGCGCCGATCGCGTCGTGATACGTGAACTGCGGGTCCGACTCCCACTCGTCGTGCGGCTGATGATCGGGCAGTTCGTCGGCGGGCTGGACGTACGCGTACGCGTCGCCGTTTCGGTAGTCTCTAGCGCCGTACCGCAGGTCTGAGATCACCTCTCCGGTAGACGAGTTGACGTAGTAGTCGCCCTCGACGCGGCGACGGTCGGGCGGCTCGTCCAAGACGATCGCGTACGAGTCCCAGTGGTCCCTCGGCGCGTGCAACGGCGTCTCGTCGTCAGATTCGAGCGTCGAGAAGTCGATACCGTCCGGTCCCGCACCGTCGGGGTACTCCTCCGGGAGCTCCGACTGGCCGTTCGATCCCGACCCGTCGGCGTCCGGTGTCGCGTCGGTACAGCCGGCGAGGCCCGAGACTCCGACGCCGAGTGCTGAGAGGAGGGCACGGCGTTCCATGCCGGAACTTCTGTCGTGTCGATGGAATATCTTCCGGACCGCGGCCGCCGGGTGGCGGCTCGCGGGCGAACCGGCCGGCTCCCGGCGCGGTCATCGGTCGACTTCCGGCGCGGTCATCGGCCGGTTCCCGGCGCGGTCACGGATCGGAGGCGTCTGACGCCTCCGAGTTCGTTGTCGTCCCCGGTCCAGACCCGGCGAGCATCGCGGCGCCGCCGTGCCGGACGACGGTCGCGACCATGTTGCCGGCGAACAGCAGCGCGCCGGCGACGACGAGCGCGCCGCCGAGGGGTCGGACGAGGCCCCCCTGGGATCCGCCGACCGTCCCGAGCGACGCGACGGCGGGCGAGACCGCGGCCGCGAGCAGGAGGCCGGCGCCGAGCACGGTCGCGGCGAGGTCTACCGCGGCGACGCGGGCGTCGTAGAGGTCGTCGATGGCGGGGACCCGTTCGAGCCCGACCCGGTCGGCGTAGCGGTCGAGCCAGACGATGAAGGGGACGACGTGGTAGAGGCTCCCGACGACGACGAAGCCGACCAGCGCGCCGAGCAGGACGGGACCGACCGCGGGGTGACCGAACCTGACGGCCGGACCGAGGGGGTCGACGGCCCACGTCGCGGCCGCGGTCGCGCTCCACGCGAGCGTCGCGAGCGCGACGACCGCGTACCGAGAGAGCATCGGCGTCGCCGTCGCGGTCGCGTCGCGGAGCCGCCGGAGGAGGACCCCGCCGGCGACCGCCGCACCGCCCGCGGCGAGCAGTCCGCCGGCGGTCGCGAGGGGCGCGACCGCGAGCAGTCGCCCGGCGGCGAGCAGGACCACGCCGACCGGGTACGCCGCGGTCTCGACCCGGGCGAGTCGCTCCTCGATCGGGAGCGCGTCGGTCTGCGTGAACATCGGCCCGAGCTGGTATAAGGCCCCGAACACGGCCGTGACGACGACGCCGAGGACGCCGAGCGTGACGTGTGCGTCGACGACCGCGATCCGCGAGAGGCCGAGCGAGGCGAGGACGCTCCAGCGGTAGTCGGCGGCGAGGCTCCCGCCGAGCACCGCAGCGAGCGCGAGGAAACCGAGCGCGAGCGCGAAGTGTTTTTCCGTGACATCGAGCGGACGAGCGCGCCACAGCGTCCGGGCGAGGTTGTAGATGAAGACGGCGAACCCGACGACGATGAGCCCGGCGAGGAGCGCCGCGTCGGCCGGGCGACCGAACCAGAGCCCGCCGGCGAATCCGCCGACGCCGACCGCGACGGCGACGAGCTGAAGCGTCGCCAGCCGCTCGGAGTGAAGGTCGACGCCCGACCAGACGGGGACGAACTGCGTCATCGCGCCGAGGATCGTGAGACACACCCACCCGACGAGCAGCAGGTGCGCCGCCGCGATTCCGCCGAGCGCCGCACCCGCTACCGCCGCCCCCGCGGCGCGCAGGAGCGCGAGCGTTCCGCCGACGGCGAGGAACGCCAGCGCGACGAGGAAGTGCCGGAGCGGGATCGTGGTCGGCGGGCGCGTCGTGGTCGTGAGATCGCCGGGAACGGCTCGCATGCGTGCCCGTATCGTCCGCGTCCCCCTGTCGACATCCCCGAACGTGTTCGGGAGGTGGGACCGAACCGACAGCGGGTACGCCCCCGAACACGTTCGGGGAAAACGACGGACGCGTGGGGAACGAACGCTCGCCCATGCCACTGGAGACGACGGTCCTCGAGGAGGCGGACGCGCCGACGGACCGCCCGGTCGAGACGCTCGACGTCGCCGACCTCGGACCGCCGGAGCCGCTTCGGCGGACGCTCGAACGGCTCGCCGACCTACCGGAGGAGACGGTCCTCGTTCAGCGCAACGACCGAGCCCCCCAGTTCCTGTTTCCGAAGCTCGACGACCGCGGCTACGCGCACGACACGGTCGAGACGGACGAGGCGGTCGTCACGGCGATCTGGGTCTCGGGGGACGACCCATGAGTTTCCTCGGCGGCTCCGAGCCAGAGTTCGACGACGAGAGCGATTTCGTGCCGGAGCACGTGCCGGAGCCGGGCGCGTTCCTCACGGGTCACGACGTTCTCGCGGGCGAGGGCCACGTCGTCGTCCACGAGCACGCCGCGGACGCCTTCGAGGAGCACGGCGTGTACGACGCCACGTTCGGCTACAACCTCGCCCGGCTCACCCTCGACCCTCGACACCCGGACGCCGGGTTCCGTTACGCCGAAGAGACCGAGAGACCGACGACGCTCCGCGCCGAGTTCACGCCGACGACGGCGTTCTGTCCGCAGGCGGAGCCGCTGGCGGTGGGCGCGTTCCGCGCGCTCGACGCCGTCGACGACCACGGCTACGACCTCGTTCGGGTCCGCGTCGACCCCTCGCTCAACGGGAGCGAAGCGGTCAACGACCGGCTCGAACGGCTCGAATCCGGCGACGGCGATCCGGGCGGCGCCGAACGAGCGGACGCTGATCGGCCGGACGCCACGGGCGGCGACGCGAACGGTCCACCGAGTCCGTTCTGACCGGCCGCGGCGCTGCGCCGGCTCGCGGTCGACCGAGCTGAGGGACGCTCCGTCCGCCGCGCCCGTCGAACATGTTCCCGCGAACGTCCATGCCGGAGCGTCGCGTACCCTCGGGTATGAGCGACGCCGAATCCGTCCTCGACGTGCGCGAGCGCGACGATCCCCCGTTTCCGGCCATCAGCGACGCGCTCGACGAGCTCGCCCCGGACGACCGCCTGCGTCTCGTGAACGATTTCGAGCCGGTTCCCCTGTACGACGTGCTGTCGGACCGCGGCTTCGAACACGAGACGGAGCGGGTCGCCGACGACGAGTGGCACGTCACGATCGAGCACGACTGAGCGGGAGCGACGGCTGCCGTCTCCCCCGGCACTACTTTTATACTCCGCTCCGAATAATTCGGTTCGCGCGCTCGAAGTCCGGGAATTCCCGCCGAAGGTATTCCCCATACTACCCTACGTCGAGTCACATGACCCGACGCACACTCGACCGGCGTACGTTCGTCCGAACGACTGCGGCGCTCGGCGCGGCCACCGCGCTCGCCGGCTGTAGCGGCGGCGGAGACGGCGGCAGTGGCGGAAGCGACGGCGGTAGCGGCGACGGCGGAAGCGACGGAAGCGACGGGAGCGATGGGAGCGATGGGAGCGACGGAAGCGACGGAAGCGACGGAAGCGACGGAAGCGACCAGCAGTTCCTCTCCGAGGAGCCGGACTACGGCGGGTTTCTCGACGACGCCAACAACTACGAGCGGACGGTCGACATGACGGACGCCGACTCGGCGACCGTCGACGTCGGCGCCGGGGACGGCCTGTCGTTCGGTCCGGCGGCGGTCGCGGTGTCCGCCGGAACGACCGTCACCTGGGAGTGGACCGGCGAGGGCGGCCAACACAACGTGTCCGGATCCGACGGCAACTTCGAGAGCGAGACCGTCGGCGAGGAGGGCCACACCTTCGAGCACACCTTCGAGGAGGCCGGAGTGTACACCTACGTCTGCACGCCCCACGAGGCGGTCGGAATGAAGGGCGCGGTGTACGTGGAGTAGCTCCGCGACGACCGCGACCGACCGACGGCCGCGACCGACCGACGGCCGCGACCGACCGACGGCCACGACCGACAGACGACTGCGACCGACAGACGACTGCGACCGACCGACGACTGCGACCGACCGACGACCGATCCCGACGATTCAGCCCGTCCACCC
>NZ_JARANT010000085.1 GCF_029889805.1 Halorubrum sp. Boch-26
CGGAGCTCTGTACAAGCGACAGGCGCTCGGTCACCTCGGAGCGCTGTTCCGGGGGAACGCCGGGACCGTCGTCGGCGACGGCGAGCGCGACGCCGTCCGCGCGACGGTCGATCTCGACGCGCACCGCGACATCGTCGCCGCCGTGCTCGATCGCGTTGCGGAACAGGTTCGAGAGCAGCTGTTCGAGCCGGTCACCGTCGGCGAGGACGGTCGCGTCCGGGCCCCGGACGGAGAGCCTCGCGTCCGCGGTCTCGAGCCGCGACCACACCCGCCGGGCGGTCGCGTCGAGCGACACGCGCTCCACGGAGTCGACCGACCGGCCCGCGGTCGCCAGCGAGAGGAGCCCCTCGATCAGATCGTCCATCCGCTCGTGGGCGTTCGCCGCCCGATCGAGCGCGTCGTCGCTGTCGCCGTCGCCGTGACGCGCGAGCTCGACCGCGGCGGTCGCCGCGGCGAGCGGGTTCCGGAGATCGTGGGAGACGACGCCGGCGAAGTCCTCCAGCCGCTCGTTCTGGCGTTTTAGCTCCGCCTCGCGGCGCTCCAACTCCGTCTGTCGCCGTTCGCGCTCTGTCACGTCGCGGAGCAGGAACACGTGACCGCGGTCCGTCCCGCGGGGGTCCGTTATCGGGTCCTCTTGAACGTCGAACTGCCGCCCGCCGATGGTGATCGGGCGTTCGACGCCCACCTCCAGCCGCGGGAACACCGCCGAGAGCGACGAGCCGACCGCGTCTGGCGGGAGCAGCTCCTCGGCGGCCGGGTTGAGGTCGCGGATCCGGCCGTCGGAGCCCGCCACGATAACCGGGTCCTGTATCACCTCGACGGCGGTGTCGCGGGCGACGACCGCGGCGTCGAGGGTCCCGAGCCAGAACACCGTCCCGTACAGGAAGACGCCGTGGACGACGAGCGCCGACGGGAACCACGCGAGGTTCGCGTAGCTGCCCAGATGTACGACGGTGACGATCCCGCCGAGAAACGGGAACAGCGTCCCGAGCAGGACCACGAACGTCTGGAGCCGGTACCGGTTTCCCGTCCGCTGGTACAGGTCCACGACGACGAGGACGCCGACGACGCAGAGCGCGTAGGCGTACAGCAGGAACCCGATATCGGCGAGACCTAACTCGAAGGAGAGCAGGGTGAACGGCCCCTCGACGACCGCGGCAAGCGACCGCCGGGAGAGGCCGTGCGTGGCGCTCGACCACGCGAGCAGGACCCATGCGAACGGGGGCGTCGCCAGCGCGACGGTCCGGTGTTCCGTCCGCCACTGGTCGTGCCCGGCGAACGCGAGCGTGAACGCCGTCCAGAGACCGGGGACGGCGGCCACGAGCGGCGTGGCGAGGTTGAGCGTGACCGTCATCACCAGCTCGCTCGCGCTCGCGACCCTGACGCCGTACAGAAGCGAAATTCCGCCCCCGCACAGCAGGTAGAGCGCGACCTCGGTCCCGCCCGGCTGATCGCGGTCCCGCCACGCGACCCGGCCGAGCCACAGGCCGATGATCCCGGCCAGCAGGCAGGCTGCGAGGTAGGCTCGCACCGGGAGCGCGCCGAGGTCGCTCATCGATATATCACACAGCCCGAGGGTCGGCAAAACGCTTGTGTCATACGCCGGGGCGGCCGCCGTCCGCGGAGCGCTGGCCACGGGAGGGGAGCCCCCGTTCGGCCGAAACCGGCTTGTCCGCTGCCGTCCTGCAGGTCGGTATGCGCGTGCTCAGGGGGGCCGACGACGATCCCGACGCGGACCGGGAGCGGACGGCGGGGCTGCTCGCGGCCGCGGGAGATGGGACGCCCGGGATCCGCGTGTGGACGCCGCCTCGGCAGGTCGCCTTCGGTCGCCGGGACGCGCGTGCCGACGGGTTTGCGCGGGCCAAACGGATCGCCGCGGACCGCGGATTTCGCCCGATCGAGCGCGACGTCGGTGGACGGGCCGTCGCGTACGCCGGGGACACGCTCGCGTTCGCGCATGCGATCCCGTTGAACGGAGGCGATCCGGCGGGGAGCGATCCGGCAGGGGGCGGCTCGCGCGGGTCGATCGCGGAGCGATACGACCGCGCCGTCGAGACGGTGATCGGGTCGTTCCGCGGACTCGGCGCCGACGTCGCCGCCGGCGAGCCGCCGGCGTCGTTCTGCTCGGGAGACCACTCCGTACGCGTCGCCGGCGGCGGGAAGGTGTCGGGGATCGCCCAGCGCGTCCGCGCGGAGGCGGCGTTGGTCGCCGGCTGCGTCGTCGTCTCGCCCGCCGACGCGCGAGCGGTCGCCGGTGTCAGCGAGGCGGTCTACGACGCGCTCGGCGTGCGGTTCGACCCCGAAACGGTCGGTAGCGTCGCGACCGCCGGCGGACCCGACAATCCGAATCGGATCGCTCGGGCGCTGGAGGACGCATTCGTCGACGGGCCATGGGGGGACGGGTCGCGGCGGGTCGAACGGGTCGGCGCCGACCGATGAACGCGGATCGGTGAGTCGGCTTCGGAGCGGAATCTCTCCGCCGAACCGGGTCCGCGCCCCGATCGGAGCCGGATCGCGGTTTCGACGTGCTTTTTATTCGCGGGGGTCTCGGTTCGCCCATGGCCGAATTCAAAGTCGTCATCGCCGATCCCGAGAGCGGCGAGACGTTCCAGCGAGAGGTCGACGGACAGGACGCCAACCGGTTCCTCGGTCGCGAGATCGGCGACGAGATCGGCGGCGACGCCGTCGGACTCTCCGAGCACACGATCGCGATCACCGGCGGGTCCGACGAGACCGGCCGCCCGATGCGCGAGGACGTCTCGGGCACCCGCCTGAAGGAACTCCTCCTCGAGGGCGGCGTCGGCTTCAAGCCGTCCCGCGAGGGCGAGCGCAAGCGGATCACCGTCCGCGGCCGCGAGATCGACGACGACGTCGCGCAGATCAACGTCTCGGTCGTCGAGGGGGACGACGTCGCCGCCGCGCTCGGCGAGGACGCCGACGACGGCGACGAGGAGTAAGCGCCCCTTTTCGATGCCCCGCGTCCCCTCCGACGACGAGGGCGTCGCCTCGATTCGCGTCTCGCTCGCCCGGAGCGGCGGCACTCGCCGTCCCTGCGTGCGGATCCCCGAGGACGACGAGCTCCACGGCCGCGTCGAGTCCGGGACCTGCGAGTCACTGGCGATGGGCGCCGGCGACGTGACCCGGGTCGTGGTCGACCGCGAGGAGTACTACGCGCCCGTGACGG
The DNA here is from genome assembly GCF_029889805.1 of Halorubrum sp. Boch-26. Lineage (GTDB taxonomy): Archaea > Halobacteriota > Halobacteria > Halobacteriales > Haloferacaceae > Halorubrum. The sequence goes on from NZ_JARANT010000085.1 coordinate 3,185, forward strand.
CCGACAGCTCCGGGCGGCTGATCCGCGGCGCGTTCGACAACCGACGGCTCGCGCGCGAGACCGGCGAGGGCGAGAACCGCCTGACGGAGTGGCTCGACGCGAACGGCCGAGAGCCGGGAGACAGCGTCGTCCTCGATGTCGTCGTGTCCGGAGGGCTGTACGGCCTCCGGATCCCCGGCGAGCGGGTCGTGTACGAGGCGACCCGCGGGCCGTCGTCGTCGCTCGCGGACATCGCGCGCGACCTCGACGGCTGAGATCGCCGCGGGGGAGATGGGGAGGCGCGCCCGCGGGTCGGATCGCTTATTCTCGCTCGGACCCGACCCGGAGGCATGAGAGAGGTCGACGCGGATCTGACGGCGCTCGACCGCGGGATCATCAACGCCTTCCAGGGCGGGTTCCCGGTGACCGAGCGGCCCTTCGAGCCGGCCGCGGCGGCGCTGCGCGAGCACGGCGTCGACGTGACCGGGGCCGAGCTCTGCGAGCGCGTGCGCGAACTCGACGCGGAGGGAATCCTCTCGCGGTTCGGCGCGCTCGTCAACGCCGAGGAGATCGGCGGGGCGGCGTCGCTCGTCGCGATGCACGCGCCGGAGGACCGCTACGAGGAGATCGCGGAGATCGTCAACGAGTTCACCGCGGTGGCGCACAACTACGAGCGCGAGCACCCGCACCTCAACATGTGGTTCGTGGTGAGCGTCGCCGACCACCCGGACCCGGACAAAGACGGGAGCGACCGCGTCGAGGAGGTGCTCGCGGAGATCGAGGCGGCGACGGGACAGGAGACGTACAACCTGCCGAAGCTCCGGGAGTTCCACGTCGGCGCGAGGTTCCTCGTCGACGGCCCCGTCTCCGACGGCGACGTGGACCTGTCCGACCTCGGCCCCGCGGTCACGCCGAGCGAGCGGGGGGCGCTCACGCCCGCCGAGCGCGACCTCGTGGTCGAGATCCAGGGGGGGCTCCCGATCACGGAGACGCCGTACGCCGACGTGGCGGCCGCGATCGACGCCGACGTCGACTGGGTGATCGAGACGATACAGCGGTTCGAGCGGGAGGGGAAGGTGCGCCGCGTCGGCGTCATCCCGAACCACTACGCGCTCGGGTACACGGAGAACGGGATGACGGTCTGGGACGTGCCCGAGGACGCCCTCGACGAGGTCGGGCCGGCGATCGCCGCGCTGGATTTCGTCACCCACTGCTACGAGCGCCCGCGCCACGCGGGCGTCTGGGAGTACAACTTCTTCGCAATGACGCACGGCCGGACGGAGGCCGAGAGCGAGCGCCGCATCGCGGAGGTGAAAGAGCTGATGGACGAGCACTGGGACGTCGGGTCGGCGGACTGGGACACCCTGTTCTCGACGCGGATCTTAAAGAAGACGGGGATCCGAATCGCCGACCGCGCCGACAGCAACACGGCGTGATCAGCCGTACTGCGACCCGGAGGTGGCGGCTGTGATCCCGCTGTACCACGACTTCACGGACGAGTCGGTACTCGTGTTCGGGGGCGGGGCCGTGGGCGCGCGAAAGGCGTCGCGCTTCGCCGACGAGGCCCGCGTCGTCGTCGTGAGCCCGGCGTTCGACGACCGGCTCGTCGACCTCGCGGGGGAAGACGACCGGAACGGGAGGAGCGACCCGGGGGGCGCGAACGGCCCGGCGGTGGAACTGATCCGCTCCGCGCCGGACGCCGCCGCGGTCCAGGGCTGGATCGACCGGCTCGACCCGGCCCTCGTGGTCGCCGCCACCGACGACGCCGCCGTCAACGCCGCGGCCGAGGCCGCCGCGCTCGACGCCGACCTGCTCGTTAACCGGACTGACGTGTCGGCGGCGGGCCAGTCGGGTTCGCGCGACGCCCGGAGCGTCGTCGTGCCGGCGACCGTCGAGGACGATCCGGTCCGGATCGCGCTCTCGACGGGGGGTGCGAGTCCGGCGCTCGCGAAGGCGCTCAGAGAGCGCGTCGAGGCCGAGATCGACGGGGCGGGCGCGATGGCTGAGCTGTCCGGAGAGCTCCGCACGGATCTCAAACAGCGGGGGATCGATCCCGAGACGCGCCGGGCGGCGATCCGTCGCGTCGTGCGATCCGAAGGGGTTTGGAAGGGTTTACAAAAGGGGAGAGCCAACGGTCGACAAGAGGCGTATTCCGTGATCGAGGAGGTACTCAACCGATGAAGAAGACGGGAGCCATCGCCGGCGTGAGCGTCGCCCACGCCCGCGCGACGGTCGACGAGATCGAGTCGGCCGGCGGCGACGGCGTCCGCGCCACCGTCTCGGACCTGCTCGCGCGCGACGGTGTCGAGGAGGCGTTCGCCCTTCAGACGTGCAACCGCTCGGAGGCGTTCGTCGTCACCGACCGGACCGTCGACGGGGCCGACGCCTTGGCGTCGTTCGCCCCCGACATCCGCGGCGGCGCGGTCCGCCGGCTCGACCACGAGGAGAGCTTAGAACATCTGATGCGCGTCGCTTCCGGGCTGGAGTCGCTCGTGCTCGGCGAGGACCAGATCATCGGTCAGCTGCGGGAGGCGTACGAGGAGTCGAAATCCGCGGGCGGCATCGGCCCCGTCCTGAAGGACGCGGTGACGAAGGCGCTCCACGTCGGCGAGCGCGCGCGCAACGAGACATCGATCAACGAGGGAGTCGTCTCGCTCGGCTCTGCCGCGGTCCGGCTGGCCGCGACCGAGATCGACCTCACCGACGGGTCGGCTGTCGTGATCGGCGCCGGCGAGATGGGGACGCTCGCGGCACGGACGCTCGACGACACCGCCGTCTCCGAGATCGTCGTCGCGAATCGGACGGTACCGAACGCCGAGTTCGTCGCCGGCGAGATCGACACGCCCGCCGAGGCCGTGTCGCTCGCCGACTTGCCGGCCGTCGTTCCCGACGCCGACCTCGTGATCACCGCGACCGGAAGCCCGGATCCGGTGATCGATCCGAACCACATCGCGGACGCGGGGCGGCTCGTCTGCATCGACATCGCGCAACCCCGTGACGTCGACCCGGCGGTCGCCGACCGAGACGGACTCACGCTGTACGACATCGACGCGTTAGAGGACGTCACGGAGCAGACCCGTGAGAGCCGCGAGGCGGAGGCGCGCGACGTCGAGGCGATCATCGACGAGGAGCTCGATCGCATCCTGCAGGCGTACAAGCGCAAGCGCGCCGACGACGCCATCTCCGCGATGTACGCGGGCGCCGACCGGGTGAAGGGCCGCGAGGTCGACCGCGCGATCTCGAAGCTGGAGTCGCAAGGCGATCTGACGGAGGAGCAGCGCGAGACCGTCGCAGATATGGCGGACGCCTTGGTCGGCCAGCTGCTCGCGGCGCCCACCAGCTCGCTACGGGACGCCGCCGGCGAGGACGACTGGGAGACGATTCGGACCGCGCTCCGGTTGTTCGACCCCGAGTTCGACGCCCCGCCGGAGAGTCCGGGAAGAGAGTCGGCGGGCGAGGAGGGCGTTCCCGAACTCGACGGCCACCCGGGGTCGATCGCCGAAGAGCTGGACGACTGACCGCGCCCCGTCGTCGGTCCGGTCCGCCGCGTTTTATTCCGATCCGCGTGTAGCCGTCGGTATGCAGCTCTCCGAGTACGCGAGACGTCTCGACGACGAGCTCGACACGGCGGCGTACGCCGACGTCGACGCCAGCGCGAACGGGGTACAGATCGGTCCGGACGACGCCGAGGTCGAGCGCGTCGCCTTCGCCGTCGACGCCGCGCAGGCGACGATCGAGGCCGCCGGCGAGGCGGACGCCGACGTCCTCGTCGTCCACCACGGGATCTCGTGGGGAGGCTTCGACCGCCTCACGGGGTCGACGTACGACCGGGTCGAGGCGCTGATCGAGCGCGACCTCGCCCTGTACGTCTCGCACCTCCCGCTGGACGGTCACGCCGACCTCGGCAACGCGGCCGGCGTCGCGGGCGCAGTCGGGCTCGACGACCGGGAGCCGTTCGGCGGGATCGGACCGGTCACGATCGGGACGATCGGCGGGCTCGACGCGCCGCGGTCCGCCGAGTCGATCCGAGAGGCGCTCGACGACTTCGAGGGGCAGCCGGACGGCGAGGCGTCTCCGACGCGAGTACTCGACTTCGGGCCCGACGAGATCGAGCGCGTCGCCGTCGTCACCGGCTCGGGCGTCGACTGGCTCGACGAGGCGGTCGAGGCGGGCGCCGACGCGCTGATCACGGGCGAGGGGAAGGGGAAGGCGTACCACGAGGCGCGAGAGGCCGGGATCACGGTGTTCCTCGCGGGCCACTACGCGACGGAGACGTTCGGGGTGCGGTCCCTCAAGTCGCTGTCGGCGGAGTGGGGGCTGGAGACCGAGTACGTGAGTCACCCGACGGGGCTGTAGGCCGGACGGCCTGAGCCCGCCGCTCGCGTCGCCCCCGAACGCAACCCTTACCGCCCGCGTCCGCGCAGTCCGGGTATGCGCGATCACTTCGAGGTTCGGGACCACGACGCCGCCGGGCGGATCGGCCGGCTGGAGGTCCCCCGCGCCGGGGTCACGGTCGAGACGCCGGCGCTGCTGCCGGTCGTCAACCCCAACGTGCTCACCGTCGAGCCGTCGCGGCTCCGCGGGGAGTTCGGCGCGGAGATGCTGATCACCAACTCCTACATCATCCGGAGCACGGACCGGATCCGCGACCGCGTGCTGGGCGAGGGGCTCCACGACTTCCTCGGGTTCGACGGCGCGATCATGACCGACTCCGGCTCGTTCCAGCTCGCCGAGTACGGCGACATCGACGTGACCACCGAGGAGATAATCGAGTTCCAGCGGCGGATCGGGAGTGACGTGGCGACGCCCGTCGACGTGCCGACGCCGCCCGACGTCGACCGCGAGCGCGCCGAGCGCGAGCTGGAGACGACGGAGCGGGCCCTCGCGGACGCCGAGGCCGCGGCGACGGGCGAGATGCTCGTCAACGCCCCCGTGCAGGGGTCGACGTTCCCGGATCTCCGGGAGGCCGCGGGGCGACACGCGACGACCACCGACCTCGACGTGTTCCCGGTCGGGGCGATGGTTCCCCTCCTCAACTCCTACCGCTACGCAGAGGTCGTCGAGGCGGTGCGGGCCGCGAAGCGCGGGCTCGACCCGGACGCTCCCGTCCACCTGTTCGGCGCGGGCCACCCGATGATGCTCGCGCTGGCGGTCGCCGCGGGCTGCGACCTGTTCGACTCGGCGGCCTACGCGCTGATGGCGCGCGACGGGCGCTACCTCACGGTGTCCGGGACCGAGCACCTCGAGGAGATGGAGTACTTCCCCTGCTCGTGTCCGGTCTGCGCCGAGCACACTCCGGCGGAGCTCCGGAAGCTGGACGACGATCCCGACGCCGACGCGTCCGCCGGGCAGCTGCTGGCCGAGCACAACCTCCACGTCACCTTCGAGGAGCTCCGCCGCGTGAAGGCCGCGATCCGGTCAGGAACGCTCCTCGACCTGGTCGACCGCCGGGCCCGCGGCCACCCCGCGATGCTCGACGGCTACCGCGCGCTGTTGGACCACGCGAACGAACTGGAGCGCACCGACCCGGTGTCGAAGGACGCGTTCTTCTACACCTCCCACGAGTCGGCCCGGCGCCCGGAGATCCGGCGTCACCGCGACCGCCTCGCGCGACTGGAGGTCCCGGACCGTCTGCTGCTCACGGAGTCGAACGCGCCGTCGACGCACGACTACGACGCGGTGTGGCGCGTGAAACCGCCCTTCGGCCCCTTCCCGCGGGCGCTCTCGGAGACGTATCCGCTCACCGCGGAGGTCCCCGAGCGACTCGACGACGCGGCGCAGGTCGCCGCGGCCGAAGGCGTCGCAGCCCTCGCAGAGGCGAATCCCGAGACGGCGATCACGCTCGGCCACGACGGGTGGCCCGAGACGGCGCTCGACGCCGTCCCCGACCGCGTCGAGACGGAGGACCTGCGGACGCTCGGGCGGTCGGAGTAGCGGCGTTTGCGGGGCCACACCCCGCAGTCCGCGGCGCGCGCGGCGCTACCGGTCAGCCGATCCCATTCGCTCCGAGTAGTCCCACGTGTGGAGTCGTTCGGGCTCGATCCGGATCCGGACCTCCTCGCGATCCGGGCGGAGGAGCCGGTCGCCGGTCGGGTTGTCGACGCCGTCCAGATACCGGTCTAACAGGGAGCGGAGCAGCTCCTTCTCCTCGTCCGGCGACACCGTCGCGCGGCCGCGGCCCCTGACGCCTTTATACGGCGGGTCGTTCGTCGACACCTCGAAGGAGACGTGGTTCTCGTGCGCGAGGAACGCGACGAGGTCGGCGTCGGCGCTCGTCGCGCAGTGGAGGGCGCCGTCCCACGAGAACCACAGCGAGACGATCCACGGGTCGTCCGCGGGAGTGCGACAGCCGAGCCGGACCGGCACGCGCGCGTCGGTCAGGAACTCGTCGACGCGGTCGCGGTCCCACGGGCCGGACGGGTCCATGCGATCCCTTCGGCCGGTTCCGTCCTAACGGTTGCGGCGCGGAACACAAGAGAATTGACCGTCCCCGCGCGAGGGGGAGTATGACCGACCACTTCGAGGTCCACGAGCGCGACGGCGCCGCCCGACTCGGGGAGCTGCGACTCGCCGAGCCGGTGACGACGCCCGCGCTCGCGGACCCGTTCCTCGAGGACGCCGGCAGCCTCTGGGCCGGCGACCGCGAGGTCCCCGATGGCGACGACGCGTCGCTCACGGTCCTGCCGCACCGCTCGTTCCCGGCGGGGACCCGCGAGGAGGTCCGCGAGTCGTTCGCGGTCGACCACCCGGACGTCGACTATCCCTCGGCGGCCGTCGTCGACAGCGAGGGCGCCCGCGACGTCGGCGCCGACGCGTACCTGCTCTCGGACGCGTCCGGGTTCGTCGGCCACGGCGAGGCGTTCCGCGACGCGATCCTCTCGGCGAAGGGGGCGCTGCCGGCCGACACCGCGCTGTTCCTCTCCGGGGTCGCCACGCCGCTGAACGTCGCGCTCCTCGCGTACGCCGGCGTCGACCTCGTGGACGCGACGCTGGCCCGGACGAAGGGGACGCAGGGGAGATACCTCACCGCCGACGCCGAGCACTTCCTCGAGGACCTCGAGGAGCTCCCCTGCGCCTGTCCCGCCTGCGCGACACCCCGCGACGAGTTCACCCGCGCCGACTGCGCCGAGCACAACGTGATCGCGCTCCGCGCGGAGCTCCGTCGCGTCCGAGAGCGCATCCGTGCGGGTCGGCTCCGGGACTACATCGAGGGCCAAACCCGTCACGAGCAGTGGCTCACGGCGGCGTTCCGTGAGTTCGACGACCAGTGGGGGTACCTCGAAGAGCGGACTCCCCTCATGCGCGACGCCGAGGTGACGGCCGCGACCGCGGAGACGCTGGACCGCGTCGAGATCCGGCGATTCGCCGACCGCGTGACGAGCCGGTACCGGAATCGGTTCACCGACCAGCCGCTCGTCTTCGTGCCCTGTTCGGCCACCAAGCCGTACAGCGACTCCCAGAGCCACGGCCAGTTCCACGACGCGATCCAGTGGCGCGGCCACACCGTCTCGATGACCTCACCGATCGGCGTGGTCCCCCAAGAGCTGGAGACGACCTACCCGGCCCAGCACTACGACGCGGTCGTCACCGGCGACTGGAGCGAGGACGAGATCGGGTTCGTCGCCGAGGTGCTCCGCCGGTACCTGAAGCGGAACGACTACTCGCGGGTGATCGCGCACGTCCCCGAGGGCGGCTACCGCGAGATCTGCGAGCGCGTCGAGCGCGACCCCGCGGTCGACGTGCCCTTCGAGTACACCTGCGTCGGTCACCCGACGAGCGACGAGTCGCTCGGGGAGCTGAACGCGACCCTGCAGGGAGAGCCCGCCTACAGCAAGCGCGAGCGCGAGCACAACACGGTCCGGGCGCTCGCCGACTACCTGCTCGGCGACGGCGCCGGCGACGACCTGTTCGGCGGGCCGGGCGAGGCCGAAATCAAGACCACCGGTCGCTACCCCAAGCTCCAAGTGTGGGGCGACGACCCCGACGCCGGGCGCGAGGGCGAGCCGGGCGAACAGCTCGCGACGATGGTGCCGCAGTACGGCACACTATCTTTCACCCTCGCCGGCGCGCGCCACTGGGTCGAGAGCGACGCCCCGGCCAAGCGAGTCCAGATCGACCCGTTCGTCCCGCACGGCTCCGTCTTGGCGCCCGGCGTTGTCGACGCGGACGACGACATCCGCGTCGGCGACGAGGTCGTCATCGAGGGGCCGAAGGCGTTCGCGGTCGGCCGCGCCGAGATGTCCGGCCCGGAGATGGTCGACTCGACGCGCGGCGTCGCCAGCGAGGTCCGGCACGTGGACGAGAAGTAGTAAACTGCGGTGAGTGTCACTATTGACATCCTCCTCCGCGTGAACGCGGAGGAATCCCGAGCGGTGGGAGTTTCAGGTTCACAACCATGACTCCGCCACTTTGCGGGACCCCGTCTAACCCTGTCATCGTGGTCGGTGGCTGACTGGCGGTGCCAAACCGCCGGTACTCCTATCCTCGGCGTTGGTGACTCCCACCTGTTGTTTTTGCCAGCAGGGAGTCGCTGACACGTC
>NZ_JARANT010000086.1 GCF_029889805.1 Halorubrum sp. Boch-26
TATATGCCCCTGCCCACCCCCCCCGCCCCCCCCCCCCCCCCCCCCTCGCCGCTGGCGGCGGTACCCGCCAGCGACTCCCTCACGCGGCGCTCCTCGTGGCCTGCCGGCCACTCGGAGACGCGCGGGGCGAGAGCGAAGCTCTCGCTTGCAACCGGTGCGTAGCGCCGGTGACGCCACCGCACCAGCTCTTTATAAACGATCGACGCAGTCGCTCCCGAGCATTTAAATATCTCATCGTTGCCGACGAACTGCAACACCGACTCTCGAAATCGATCGCTACTGTTCCCGTCGCATCCTTCCTCGGCGCAAGGCGTCTCACGCACTGCGGATTCTACCGGCGCCGATTTTTAAACGGGTGAGTGACGCCCGCGCCCTACTCCTCGGGGACGAGGTGCACGTCGCCCCCGTGCTCGAACGCCAGCACGCTGTCGGCGTCGCCGTCGACGAAGTCGGGGTTCGGGACCGTCTTCGCCTCGTAGGTGACCGGGTCGAGCACCTGGATCGCGTTCTCGTCTTCCACCGTCACAACGGTCGTCTCCGCCGCGTCGTCTCTGGTGCCGAGACGGGTCGCGTCGGGGGCCTCGGCGTCCTCGAACTCGGAGGTGTACGGCTCACCCGTCGCGAGCCTGACGCCCTGCAGGCGCCCGGAGACGCCCGTGACGAGCACGGGGCCGTCGCCGTCCTCGGGGTCGATGACCTCGCCCTCGGCGTACCGGGGGAGCCGGACCGCGAACGTCACCCGGTACACCTCGTTGCCGTCGCCGTCCTCGGTGACGAGCGTCGGGTACGACTCGAAGCTCCCGCCGAGCGCGTCGGTGATCCGGGTCGCGACGTTCTGCGCGAGGCGGTTCGAGGAGAGTTTGACGTCCGGGCCGTCGTCGGTCTCTTTCACCTCCGTGATGAACGCCTCGCGGTCGCCGTCCGCCTCTTGGTCCGCGACGTACGACTCGGCGATGTCGAGCGCCTCGGCGCGTTCGGCGGGCGTCAGGTCGCGCTCGTCCGCGCGCACCTGCACGGTGCCGGCGTAGTACCCCCCGGCGATCCGCCCGCAGCGGTCGCAGGTCCCGCGCGAGATTTTGACCGGGACGGTGACCTCCGCGGAGCGGAGCGTCCCGCGGACGACGCCCGAGAAGCGGCAGTGCATCCGGACGTTGTTCTCGTCGACCTGCTCGGGCTCGACGCCCCACTCGACGTCCGTGGCGTCGACGTGGACCCCGAGCGCCTCCGCGACCTCGTCGACGGCGACGTCGGTGTAGTCGCGCGCGCCGACGTCGCGCCACGACTCGCCGCGGCGGACCGCCCCGCAGCCGGAACAGACCAACACCTCGATCCGGTCGGGGGCGTCGACGAGATCGAAGTCCTCGAAGTAGCAGTCGTCACACAACAGCGCGTCTCGTCCGCGCGGCTCGCCGGGGAGCGGCTCGCGCCGCTCCGGGACCGGATCGCCGCACCGCGGACAGAACTCCCGCGACTCGCTCATTGTCGGCGACTACGCCGAGGAGGCGTTTAAGCCACGCGGACCGTCGGAGACGACCGACTCCAGCCCCCGGCACCGACGGAACCCGACCGCCGACCCCTCCGAAATCGTTTTTCGCGCGGGCCGTGAAAGCCTTCGTATGAGCGAGAATCCCGATGATGAACGGCTGGAGGAACTGCGAGAGAAGAAGATGGAGGAGCTCCGCGATCGGCAGCAGGGCGGCGGCGGCGACGCCGAGGCCCAGCGCGAGGCCCAGGAGCGCGCCGACGCCCAGCAGGAGGCCGTGCTCAAGCAGTACCTGACCGACGGCGCCCGCCAGCGCCTCAACGCGGTCGAGATGTCGAAGCCGGAGTTCGGCGAGAAGGTCAAACAGCAGGTCGCGGCGCTCGCCCAGAGCGGCCGGATTCAGGGGCGTATCGACGAGGACCAGATGCGCGACCTCCTGAAGGAACTGCAGCCCGACCAGCAGAGCTTCGACATCCGGCGGCGATAGATGGAGCTCGCGCTCCTGTACAGCGGGGGGAAAGACTCCTCGCTCGCCGCCCACCTGCTCGACCGGTTCTACGACGTCCGCTGTGTCACCGGTAGCTTCGGACTCACCGACGACTGGGAGCACGCCGAGCGCGCGGCCGCGGAGCTGGGGTTCCCGTTCGAGCGCGTCGAGCTCGACCGCGAGGTGGCGGAGGAAGCGGCCGCGACCATGCTCGATGACGGCTACCCCCGCAACGGGATCCAGCGGGTCCACGAGCACGCGCTGGAGGCGATCGCGAGCCGCGACGTCGACGCGGTCGCCGACGGCACCCGTCGGGACGATCGGGTGCCGACGGTCTCCCGCGCGCAGGCGCAGAGCCTCGAGGACCGCCACGGCGTCGACTACATCTCCCCGCTGTCGGGGTTCGGCCGCCACGCCGTCGACCGCCTCGTCGCGGAGACGTTCGATGTCCAGCAGGGGCCGAGCGAGGAGGTGCCGAAGGCCGACTACGAGGACGAGCTCCGGACGCTCATCGCCGAGGAACACGGCGAGGAGACCGTCGACGAGGTGTTTCCGGACCACGACCAGACGTACGTTCACGGCCGGAACGACTAGGCCGGCGTCGGGACCCGCCGCCGCGTTCGCGCCGTCTCCCGCCGACAAACGAGCCTCGCCGCTCACCGACGATCGGCGAGGAACGACTCCACGCCGTCCTTCGAGGGCCCCGCCGTCATCCCGCCCCGTTCTTGAACCGAGAGCGCCGCCGTCGCGTTGGCGAACGCGACCGCGTCGTCGAGGTCGACATCGGCGTCGCCACTCGCCTCAGAGAGCCGGGCGAGCAGCCCGGCGGTGAACGCGTCGCCGGCACCGGTCGCGTCGACGGCCTCGACCGAGAAGCCGCCGTGGCGGGCGGTTCGTTCCCCCCACGGTGCTTCCGCCGCGCTCGTGACGACCGCGCCCGCCTCGCCGAGGGTGACGACGGCGGTGTGCGGTCCGAGCCCCAGCAGGTCCGGACCGAGTTCCTCGCCTTCGCTGGAGGAGAGCCCGGTCGCCGCCACGTCTTCGTCGCTGGCGAAGACCACGTCGCTGTCGGCGATGATGGCGCGGACCGCATCGACGACGGCGTCGCGCTCGCCGTCCGGCACGAGGTCCTCGCGGTAGTTGACGTCGAACGACACCGCACAGTCGCGCTCGGCGGCCGCCGCGGCCAGCTCGCGCATCGCCGATCGGCCGTCCGGGTGCGTCAGGGCGACGCCGCCGAGGTGGACCCACGAGGCCGACGCCAGCGCCTCGACCGGGACCGACTCGGGCTCGAACCCGAACGTGACGTCCCCGGAGCCGTAAAAGCGGAAACGACGCCCGTCGGCGCCGGGCGGTGAGACGACCGCGAGAGTGGTGTTGCCGTCGACGCGCTCGACCGCCGCCGTCGACACGCCCTCGTCGGCGAGCGTCTCGCGGAGGAAGTCGCCGAACGGGTCGCCGCCGAGCCGGGTCCAGAACGTCGGCGCCGCGCCGAGGCGCGAGAGTCCGACCGCGACGTTGGCCGGCGCGCCGCCCGGCCGGTGGGAGAAGCCGTCGACGTCGCGGAGCGTCTCTCCCGACCCGGGGAGCAGGTCGATCAGCGTCTCGCCGGCCACGAGGATGTCCGCCATGCGAGAGACGGGGCCGCCGGTCGATATGAAAGTGTGCGGTTCGCCGGCGCGCTACTCGTCGTCCTCGTCGCCGTCGCCCGCCCCCGCCGCGTCACTCGACTCCTCGTTCGCCGCCGCGACCTCTTCCGCGACCGCCTCGAACGCCGCGAGGATGACCCGCTTGCAGGCCTGCCCCTCGGTCGTCCAGTGGTGGGCGTAATCGAGCATGTCGTCGTAGATGTCCGGCTTGCAGCCGGCCGCCTGCGGGTGGCCGCCGCCGTTCACCTTCCCGGCCACCTCGTGAGCGTGCCGGAAGCCCTCGGAGCCGCGGATCGACGCGGAGCCGGCGGGCTTGACGATCACTGCGGCGTCGGCGCCCGCCTCGCGGAGCGCCTCCGCGACCTCGTTCTGCGAACAGCGGCCGTACGTCACCGCGACGGTCCACTCGCCGACCTCGTGGGTGACCGCGCGGTCGACGGCGGCGTCGATCCGGGCCTCCTTCTCGACCCGCCGGTCCGCGACGAACGCCTCGACGGTCTCGGGGAGGTCGGCGCCGTACGCGCCGACGACCGTCGCGTACTCCTCGCCGCCGGCCCAGTAGGAGTAGTCGGCCAAGTCGTCCGAGCGCGGGTCCTCCTTGATCCAGAGGTCGTGGTCGCGGGTCACCGCCGCCAGCTCGGCCCACCGGTCGTCGAACGCGTGATCCAGCGAGCGCAGCGCCACGTCGGCGGTACACTCTTCATCGGACTCGCCGACCACGAGGTCGACCCCGAGGTCCCGGACCGCCGCGGCCGTCTCCTCGTCCCACTGGTGGTGGTCGAACCACCGGATCGAGGCGGCCTCCTCCGCGAGCGCCTCCAGCGGCTCCGCGATCCACTCGTAGTCGTCGGGACAGAGGTCGCAGACGAACAGCTCGACGTCGTCGTCGGCGTACGCGAGCGCGCGTTCGAGCGAGGTGTCGAGCGAGTACGGCCCCGCCGCGACCAGCCCGACCGGCGAGCGCGTGTGGGCGTCGTCCGTGGGGTCGTCCGCGTCGTCCGCCTCCTCGTCGCTGTCTTGCTCCGATCTCTCCGCTTCCGCCAGCCGCGCTGCGATGGCCGCCTCGAAGTCGGCGACGTCGAGGGCGGCGTCGTACGCCTCTCGGATCATCGCCGCGCAGGCGAGCCCGTCGGCGTCGCCGTCGGCGATCACGACCGCCTCGCTGCCCTCGATCGCCTCCTTCGCTCGCCGCTCCGCGCGCTCCTCGTCCAGCGAGTCCGGGTAGAAGAAGCCCTTGCCGGGTAGTCGCGTGTACCGCGAGCGGGGGATATCCCCCTCGTCGATGAGTTCGTCGTCCATACCGTCGACCCGGGCGGAAGCGGGAAAACTCCGCCGTTCTCGGGGCGTTCCTCAGATCGTCGTTCGCCGCGGATCCTCGTCGGTGAGCTGCCGGACGGTGAGCACGGGGATCGGGCAGGTCCGCACGACGCGCTCCGCGACGGAGCCGATGAGGAACCGATTCTCCCCGTGGCGCCCGCGGGTGCCCATCGCGACGATATCGGCGTCGATGTCCTGGGCGTATTCCGAGATCTCGGCGGCCGGCCGCCCCTCGCGCACCTCGACGGTCACGTCCAGTCCGGGGTCGCGCTCTGTCGCGGCGTCGGCGACCTGTTCGAGCGCCGCCTCGCCGTGGTCGTCGAGCGCGTCGCGGAGGTCCTCGCGGACCTCGTCGGGCGTGGACTCGACCTCGCCGCTGTCGACGACGTAGACGGCGTGGACCTCGGCCTCGAAGCGGGCGGCGATATCGACCGCGACATCGACGGCCCGGCGCACGCTGTCGGAGCCGTCCGTCGCGACCACGATCGTGTCGAACATACCTCCCGTTCGCCGAGGCGACAGTTAAAAACAGGCGGTCGACTCCGGGTCGCGTTAAGTTAGAGGATGAGGCGCTCGACTTCAGAGTGTCTATGGCCGAAATCGAACGCCTCAGCGAACGTACTGCGTGGATCGACTTGTCGTTTGTGGAGCGAGATCGAACGCCGCGCTGGGCGATTGAAGTAGGCATTCGCTGTCATTTGGCCGGTATGTCACTACGCGAGGTAAGTAAATATCTTGAACTGTTTGGGATCGATCGGAGTCACGTTGCGATTCATAACTGGGTTCATAAAGCCGATCTACAGCCAATCTCGACCGTTTCCGAGGATCAACTCGCGGTTGACGAAAAGATGATCCGTCTCCACGGCCAGAAGTTCTGGCTGTACGGCGCGGTTGATCCACAGACGAACGAGATCCTTCACGTGAGCCTCTATCCCACCGCAAATAAGCAGACAACCCGATGGTTTCTCACCGAGCTACACCGGCGCTATCAGCTAAACGATGTCGAATTTCTCGTCGATGACGCAGACTATATCGGATCAGTCCTCGCTGAAGACGGCTATCGATTTCAAGTCATTCGACATGGAAATCGGAATGCCATCGAACGTGTCTTTTGGGAAATAGAACGACGAACATCATCGTTTGCGAATAGTTTCAGCAATGTCGCGTTAGAGACAGCTCAAAATTGGCTCGAAGCCGTCGCCGTCTACCACAATTCGCGCCAAAATTAACGCGACCGGTGCGGCGGCGCGTGCCTCCGAGCGGCCGGGAGGCCGCGAGGAGCACGCGCGAGGTCGCCGGCGCTACGCGCCGACTGCCAGCGAATCTCCGATTCTCACTGAACGCGGTGAGCGCTCGGAGAGCGCGAACCGCGAGGCTGGGGAGGCGTTCACCGTCGATCCGCTGTCAACTGGCTTCCCATGAACCGGAATAGGACTGACTGAGGTAAATCCCTTCGGACAGAACGGGGGTGTGATCGCTTGTTTGGTAGGGAGCAATCCACCGGATGCGTCGCCAGTTCAGGGGTCACAGACGTGATCGAATCTTCCGACCGCTAATCGAGTCCAAAATTCGCAAGGCAGCGTCACGAATCGACTCACTAACTCGCTAATACGCGTCTAGGAGTCCTCTAACAGTTATTTTCACGCTCACCGACTCTCCCGCTGCTCAACTTTGTTCAAGTCGCTGAAATCCATAATGGATCCTCTGGAATAGTGTCCAACGACACGTCCGATACGACAGAATTCAGGATACAAAGGGCGCTTGTCGGTGGAATATTCAAATGAAGTGCCCTTGCTCTACGGAGAGTCGTTCCGATCGGCTAGCGGGTGTCTAACGAGTCGATCACTTCGGATCGGGTTGCTCGTTATCGCGTTGCTGTCGAAGCGTGGACTGCGCCCGCTCGACGTAGGAGTTCGACGACCAACTGCGAGCGTCACTCATCTCGGTCAAAAACTCGTCGACAGCGTCCGGCGAGACCGCGTCGTTGCGAACCAGTGCGGTGAGGAGGATGGGCGTCGTGACGAGGCGGGTCTCGGCCAGCGAGGCGTGGACGAGCGCAAGTCGATTGAACTCGTCACAGAGCAGTTGCACGGCGTCGATATCGTTCGCCAGCGTGACCGCCGCGTTCTCACCGTCGTCCAGCGGGAACGTCTCGTCCAGTTCGATGGAACGAGTCGCCAAGGCAGAGCGACGGTCGAGAACCGCCTGTGCCGCCTCACCGGATGCGTCGTCGTAGGACGCCGTCTCGGTGAGTTCGTCGACGACCTGCTCTGGGACGACCACGGTGTGCGAATCGAGGAGAAGGTCGAGTGGATTCGGTGAGGTGCCCGCCACCGTCCCGAGGCTTACGAGAGCCGACGTGTCGGCGACTATCAGAACCATCTACGAGTCGGCCAGCTCCTCCGCGACCTCGTCCACGAATTCGTCGGCCAGTTGCTCTTTCAGCAGTCGGAAGTTGGCGGCCTCCTCGTGCCCGACGAGGTCTTTCAGTTCCTCGAACGAGATGTCGTCGTCGTAGAAGGCCTCCGCGATCTCCTGTTTCACCTCGTCGGAGTGCGCGGCGTCCCGCAAGTAGTCCCGAAGCGCGGAGATGAGGATGTCCGTCCGATCCGTCTCGAACACCGCAGCGAGCGCGTCGGCCCGGTTTACCAGTCCCCTCGGTGCACGGAACTGGACGCGCTTCTTTTTGGACTCGGAACTCATATGTGTACATTGTGAGTGCAGAGTCAAAACGCTTGCCCCCCTCGTCACTATCACATCGTTCGGAGCCACCGAAACCGGAAATGGTATTTTTCATCGAGCCTGCATCGAAAGAGCAGCTATCGGAAGAAATTTCGAGGGCTAAACAGGCTCTATACGGCTTGTATCATCGAATATCGAGCTATCGACTCTCGCGCTGTTCGACCTTGTTCAGTTCGATCAGCAGCCGGAAGATAGCCTTCACGAGGTTGGCGTCGACGTCGAAGCGCTCCGCGTTGTCGCCGGCGCGCTCCATCACGCGCTCCTCCTGCCCCTCGTCGGTCGTCGGGAGGTCGCGCTCTTCTTTCACGGCCGCCACGGTGTCGGCGACGTACGTCCGGCGGGCGATCAGTTCGACGATCTCTCGGTCGATGTCCTCGATCTCGTGTCGCAGTTCGTCGAGGCTCCGGTCCTCCGCGTTCGGTGTGTCACTCATGGTAGTGGTGTGGTCGCTGAGTAGTCGGTGGTGCGGTCACTCGACGGTCGCACCGTCGTTTCTCGTGGTCGTTCGTCGCAGCGTACCGGGGCGATCGCCCCACGCGTCGGCGACCGCGTCGAGGTCGGTCTCGGGGTCGGTCGGGTCCGCGACCGCGACGACGCTCGGGCCGGTCCCCGACAGCGAGACCCCCGTCGCGTGGGGCATGGCGTCGACCGCGGGGTCGGCGTCGAACCCGAGCGCGGCCGAGAAGGCGAGCCCGTTGACGGTCATCGCCTCGGCGTACCGACCGTCCAATGCGAGGTCCGCCACGAGGTCCGCCATCGGCGCGACAGCCTCGCAGCGGGCCACGTCCGCGTCCGCGCTGTACGCGCGCTCGGGCGGGGTCCACACGAGGACCTCCCAGTCGACGGCCTCGCGCGAGCGCAGTTCGTCGCTCGCGTTGTCGGTGACGGTCACGCCGCCGAGCATCGAGGCGGTCGCGTCGTCGAACGCGCCCGTGACCGTCACGCCCGCATCGCGGGCCGCCCGGACGCCGAGTCGGCAGGCCTCTAGGCGGGTGACGTCGACCGCTGGATCCGTATCGTCATCGCCCACCGTCAGACCGAGCGCGTCGCAGGTCGCGAGCACGGTCGCGTTGGCGGCCGCGCTGGAGCTCTTGAGCCCGGCCGCGAGGGGTACGTCGCTGTCGGTCCGGACGGTGCCGCCCTCGCCGTCGCCCCACCGGCCGGTCGCGAGCGCGACGCAGCGCTCGATCAGGGCGGTGTCCGCGTCGGGGTCCTCGGCGATGGTCCCGTCGACGCCCGCGGCGGCCGGGTCGAGCGAGACGCTCGCGCGCGTCTCGACGTCGATGCCGAAGGCCGCGCCGGTGCCCGTCGCGAGCGCGTTCAACACGGTGCCGGCGCCGAGCGCGGCTGCCCGTCCCTCCATGCACTCACGGCTCGCGAGCGCGGACAAAGAGGTAGCGATCACGGCGAGACTCTCGGTTCCGCGGCCGGCGACGTGCCGAGATCGGCCGAGGAACCCGCTCAAATCGGGTTGGAGGTCCGCACCGCGGCGTCGACCTCGTACCAGCCCGGATCGGGCCGAGCGTTCGTCTCCCGGCTCCGGAAGGAGATCGACACGTCGAAGCGGCGGGTCCCGTCGCTAAACCGATTTCCGGACGAGAACCGCTCGGTGACGTACGCGAAGCCGACCGGGTCGCGCTCGGACGAACTCGGGCGCGTCGCGTACGCGTCGACGCGGAGTTCGACCGTGCCGTAAGTGAACCGCCCGGCGTTCTCGACGGTGAGCCGGGCGTCGACGGTCGTCTCGTACCCATCGTCGGTTACGCCGAGCACCTCGGTGTTCGTGACGACGAGTCCGGCGGCGTCGGGTCCGACCGCGTCGGGGGCCGGCTCGTCGGCCTGTCCGTCATCGGCCTGTTCGTCATCGGCCTGTTCGGCCGTCGAATCGCCCGCGCTCGCGTCTCCCGACCCGTCCGTGGAGCCGTCACCTCCAGCGGATTCGCCGGGTTCGGAACCGGTTCCGTCGGCGTCGGATCCCGCTCTCGAGCCACCGTTCGCGCCCTCGTCCGACTCCACGAGACAGCCGGCCAGCAGGGCGGGGACGCCCGCGGCGAGCAGCCGCCGCCGGGAGAGCGCGCGCGTCACGTGTCCCACCTCGTCGCCGAGCGACCGATCGGTTGATTTCTGTTCCACACTTGTCACCCCGTCACCGATCCGAGCGCGCCGGTCGCCGCGCCGACGACGGCGCCGACGACCGCGGTCGTGAGGAGCGGACCGAGCGCGTCCGCGATTCCGTGCGCCTGCGTGGCGGCCTCGCCCTGCGAGGCGACGACGAGGACGACGACGACGACGCCGTAGATCAGCGCGCCGAGCCCGCCGCCGACCCCCGAGGTCACGGCCGCCCCCTGAACGTCGTACGCGCGCGATCCGAAGAGCACGCCGAGGACGCCCGCGATGAGCGGCGCGCCGACCAAGGCGGCGACGGTCACGGCGAGGTACGACTGCGCGACGAACACCGGGCCGAACCGCGCGGTCTCGCCGGTCGCCGCGGTCGCGAGCGCGGTCTCGGCCCAGCCCGTCCCGGCCGCGGCGACCAGCCCGACGCCGACGCCGACGACAGCGAACACCGCCGCCGTGAGGCCGACTCCGTTCGCGTCCATCAGACCACCGCCCACCCGTCGGCCAGCCGTCCGTGCCACCCGGTGCGCTCCTCCCACGCGTCCCCGGAGAACCCCGCCGCGAGCAGGAACTCGCCGGCCCGCACGACGTAGCCGTACTGGATTCCGGCGTGCTCGTCGAAGCCGTAGCGCTCTCCCTCCGCCTCGTCGTGGTAGAGCCGGTGCCAGCGCGCGGGACCGTTGTCGGTCGAGTCGTTCGTGTTGCCGCCGTCGACCGTTTCGTCCGCGCCGCCGTCGCTCGACCCGTTCCCGGAGACGTCCGAGCCGGCGGCGGTCGCGTCGGGATCGATCGGCGCGCGCCCCTCCGTCGACGCGTCGGCGAGGAGCCCCTCCAGCCGCTCCCTCGCCGTTTCGGTGTCAGGGTAGCGCTGGACGTACAGAGGGGTCCCGTCGAGCTCGTGGGCCCACCCTTCGAACGTCTGCCCCGGACGGCCGCCGGCCTGCGGGCGAGTCGCGAACGCGACGAACAGCTCCTCCGTCCGGTCCTCGGAACGGGGCACCGGCCCCAGCCGGGCGCGGAGCTCCTCGCGGCGGTCCGCCCCGAACGCGCCGCCGTAGACCCGCGGAATCTCGGAGCGGTCGTACCGCTCGTCGTCGTACGGCTCGTGCGCGAACGCCCCGAGTCCGCGGCTCGCGAGCGCGACCTCGACGAACGCCTCGGTTCGGAGCTCCCGCCGCCGCTCGTCGTTGTCGGGGAGCGGATACAGCAACCGGTCGAGCAGGCGGTTGTGGATCGGGTCCCGGGAGAACGCCTCCGCGACGTACACCGCGGTTCCCATCCCGGCGAACCCCCGATGCATGCGGTCGAGTTCCTCCAGGAATCGGTCCACGTCGTTCCGGGGCGCGACCGTCCGGAGCGCCTCGACGTGGCGTCGCGTCCGACCGCGGATCCGGGCCTCGGGGCGGAAGTGCGGCTCCAGCGCGTCGGCGGCGCGGTCGGCGGCGGCGCGTCCGGCGGCGTCCAGCCGGTCGGCCATCTCGGCGGTCACCGCGTCGTTCTCGTCGGCGACTTCGCGGACGGCGTCGATCTCGGCGACCACGTCGGCGATCGCGTCGCGATAGGTCGCGACCGCGTCGCGGTACTCGGTCGCGAACCACACGGCGTCGTCGACGACGTTCCGGGTCGCGGTCGCGAGCGCCTCGTTCCCGACCGCGGCCCGCTCGTCGTCGCCGTCGTCCGCCTCCGGCGGGCGAGCATCCG
>NZ_JARANT010000087.1 GCF_029889805.1 Halorubrum sp. Boch-26
CGGCGCCGCCGCGCCGGCGGCGCCCGCGTCGGCGACGGCGGCGGGCCCGGTCACCGCCTCGGCGACCTTCTCGACCGGGTGCGGCGGATTCTGCGCGCCGTCGCGGTCGCCCAGCTGGGACCGGCAGGAGGCGCCGGGGGCGGTCACCGTCTCGCCGTCGCTCTCGTCGACCTGATCGAAGAGGATCCGGCCGATCGCCTGCGAGACGTCGTAGTGCTCCGACTCGTAGCCGAACGAGCCCGCCATCCCGCAACAGGAGGAGTCGAGCGGGTCCACGTCGTAGCCGGCCCGGCGGAGCACGCCGACCGCGTGGTGGTCCTTGTTCGTCGCCTTCTGGTTGCAGTGCCCGTGGTACGTGAGCGACTCCGCGGGCGCGTCGAACGCCAACCGCCCGTCGACCCGGCCGGCGTCGAGGTACTCCAAGACGCCGTATGCGGCCGCTGAGACGGCCTCGACGTCCTCGCCGTCGAGGACGTCGAGGTACTCGTCCTGGAACATCACCGCGTCCGAGGGCTCGACGAAGACGACCGACTGCCCGTCGCGGACGCGGGACGCGAGCGCCGCGACGTTGGTCTCGGCGCGCTCGCGGGCGTCGTCGAGGAACCCGGTCGAGAACGCCGCCCGGCCCGAGGGCGCGAGGTCGTCCGGGACCTCCACGCGGACGCCGGCCGTCTCCAGCACCTCGACCGCCGCCTTCCCGGCCGCCGGGTAGCTGTAGTTGGTGTACGTGTCGGGGAACAGCGCGACCGTGTCGACCGCCTCCTCGGGGGCGACCGTCGAGCCGCCGCGCGACGCGAACCACTCCTCGAAGCTCTCGGAGCGGAACGTCGGCAGCTCGCGGTCCGGGGCGATCCCCGCGACAGCGTCCATCACCGCGCGGGCGCCGGGGATCTTCGTCGCCGCGTTCGAGATCGGCGCGAGCGCGCTCCCGAGCGCCGAGAAGCGGTCGATGTCCCGGAAGATCCGCTCGCGGAGCCCGGACCCCTCCTCCTCGTGGTGCTCGTGTTTCACCTCGGCCTTGAGCTTCGCGAGGTCGACGCCGGTCGGGCAGTCGCTCTTGCAGCCCTTACAGCCGACGCAGAGCCCGAGCACCTCCTCTTGGAACCGGTCGGAGTGGATCTCGTCGTCGTCGAGCTCCCCGCTGATCGCGGCTCGAAGCATGTTCGCCCGGCCGCGGGTCGACTGGATCTCCTCCTCGGAGGCGCGGTACGTCGGGCACATCACGCCGGAGTCGACCTCGCGGCAGGTGCCGCAGCCGTTACACAGCTCGACGAGGTGCGAGAAGCCGCCCTCGTCGGAGAAGTCCAGATCGGTCTGCGGCTCGATCGACTGGTACTCCGGCCCGTACCGGAGGTTCTCCCGCATGTCCGTGTCGGCGGCGGTGTCGGGATAGCCGCGCTCGGCGGCGGTGTCGCCGTCGACGTAGACGACCTTCCCGGGGTTCATCCGCCACTCGGGGTCGAACGTCGACTTGAGCTCCTGGAACGCGCTCCAGAGCGCCTCGCCGTACATCTTCGGGTTGAACTCGGTGCGCGCGAGCCCGTCGCCGTGCTCGCCCGAGAACGCGCCGTGGTGCTGTAAGACGAGGTCGGTGACGTCCTCCGAGATGGAGTGCATCTTCTCGACGCCCTCCTCCTCCTTCAGCGAGAGGATGGGCCGGATGTGGAGAGTGCCGGACCCGGCGTGGGCGAAGTACGCCGCCGAGGTGTCGTGGTCCGTGAGCACGTCCTCGAACTGCCCGACGTACTCCGCGAGCTCCTCGGGCGGCACCGTCGCGTCCTCGATGAACGGGTACGGCTTCGGGTCGCCCTGCATGCCCATCAGGAGCGGGATAGCCGCCTTTCGGAGCTTCCAGATATCGGCCTGGTCTTCGGGCGTATACGCCTCCAGCACGTCGAAGGCGTCGCCCTCGTCGACGAAGTACGCGTTCGTGTCGGCGATCGCGGCCTCGAAGTCGTCGACGAGCTCGGAGTCCCACTCCAGCATGAGCGCCGCCGTGGCGCGATCCGGGATCGGCTCGGCGTACTGCGCGAACTCCTGAGAGCCCGCGGCGAGCGAGAACACCTCGTCGTCCATCAGCTCGACCGCGCTCACCGGGAACTCCAGCGCCTCGGGCACCGCCTTCATCGCGTCGACGAGCGAATCGAAGGTGTACAGCGCGAGCGCCGTCTCCTCGGGACGGGTGACGAGCGACACCTCGGCCTCGACGATCGTGCCGAGCGTCCCCTCGGCGCCGACGAACAGCTTCGAGAGGTTGATCACCTCCTCGCCCGCCTCGTTCTCGTAGATCACCTTGTGGAGGTTGTACCCCGACACCGAACGCTTGAGGTTCGGGTACTTCTCGTCGATCGCGGCCTCGTTGTCCTCGACGAGCGCGCGGACGGTCTCGTACAGCACGGCCTCCCGGTCGTCTTTTTCGACGATCTCCTCGTACTCCGGCGAGTCGAGGACGACCTCACGGGTTTCGAGCAGCGAGCCGTCTGCGAGCACGACCGTCAGCTCCTCCGTGTACGCGTCGGTGATCCCGTACCGCACCGAGTGCGCGCCCGTGGAGTTGTTGCCGATGCCGCCCACGACGGTCGCGCGCGCCGACGAGGCCGGGTCGGGCGCGAACTTCAGCCCGTCCTCGGCCAGCCGGTCGTCGAGGTGGTCCTGGACGACGCCGGGCTGGACCACCGCGCGGCGGTCGTCCGGGCGGACCTCGCGGATCTCGTCCATGTACTTCGAGAAGTCGAGCACGACGCAGCCCGGCCCGACGGTCTGACCGCCGAGCGAGGAGCCGGCGCCCCGCGGGATGACGGGGACCTCGTGGTCGGCCGCGACCCGCATCGTCGCCTGCACGTCGTCGACCGAACGGGGCGTCACGACGCCGGCCGGTCGCGCCTGATAGATGCTGCCGTCGGTGGCGTACAGCACCTGCGCGTACTCGTCGAACTGGACCTCGCCGGCGACGCGCTCGCGAAGGTCCTCCGCGAGAGCCCGGTATGCGGGTACGTCCGGTCGGTCGTGACCGAGCGCGGCCGCCGACGTGTCCAAGTCAGGCGTGTCAGCTCCCCACGTGGGCTCAGTTGCCATGGTACAACTGCGAGTCGAAAGGCGAATAAATCCTTTGTTAAAAATGAATATGATCGCGGCCCGCCGACGCCGGCCGACACCCCCGTCGTTCCGCTTTTTTCATTTAAACACTTGTTCTGAATTTTCGGCCCCTGACGGTCGGGAGACGGAGCGGTCCCGGCGAAAGCGCGCCGGTCCCGATGGGATTTATTGCGTCGCCGCGACACCGCGACCTATGGAGATTCTCCACACCTGTCTCAACGTGGCGGACGCCGACCGCACCGCCGACTGGTACGTCGAGCAGCTCGGGTTCGAGCGCTCCTGGGAGTTCACGACCGCCGACGGCGACACGCGCAACGTGTACGTCTCCGACGACGCGGGCGTGGAGTTCCAGCTGTCCGACACCGACGGCGCGGAGCCGAGCGACGACGGCGACCGCTACGACCACGTCGCCGTCGGCGTCGACGACGTCGACGCGGCGTTCGAGTCGGTCGACCACCACGGCGTCGTGAAGGAGCCGGGCGACCAGCCGGAGGCCGGCGCGCGGACCGCGTTCGTGAAGGACCCCGACGGCCACGCGGTCGAACTGATCGAGCCGCTGTAGTCCGGGCCGTCCCGATACGAAGCGCGTCACCGCGGACCATTTTTATCCGATTCGACGACGGGACCGATCGAACGGTCGAACCGCGGGCGTCGCGGTCCGGAACGCGGGAGCTCCGAAGCGGACGGAGACCGTGAAAAATCGCTCTCGAAGTGCGGACGCGGCCTCAGAGGATACCGGCCGCCTCGGCCGTCTCGACGATGTCCTGGGCCATCTTGTTGGTCGCCTCGTCGACCATCTGACCGTCGACGCTCACGGCGCCTTTACCCTCCTCCATCGCCTCGGCGTAGGCGTCGACGATCCGCTTGGCGCGCTCGGCGGTCTCCGGGTCCGGCGCGAACACTTCGTTGCCGATCTCGATCTGCGAGGGGTGGATCGCCCACTTGCCGTCGCAGCCGATCATGTTGGCGTTCTCGGCAGACTCGCGGAAGCCGTCGGCGTCCTCGATGTCGGCGTACGGGCCGTCGAGACACGGCAGGCCGGCGGACTTCGCCGCGGCGTTACACTCGGAGAGCGCGTGATGCCAGTAGTGGCCCGGGTACTCCGGGAACTGGCCGATGTCGAGTCCCGGCGTCCCCATCGCGGCGGAGTAGTCGCCCGGCCCGAAGATGATCGACGAGAGCCGGTCGGAGGCGTGCGCGATGTCGTGGACGTTGTGCATCCCTTCGCCGTCCTCGATCTGCGGTTCGAGGCCGATGCCGCCGACCTCCAAGTCGTTGTTCACTTCGACCTGTTCGAGCAGGTTCTCCACGGTGTGCACGTCGCTGGCGGACTTGACCTTCGGAACGATGATGTCGTCGATATACTCGCCCGCCTCGCCGACGACCGTGATCAGGTCGTCGTACCACCATTTGGTGTCGATCCCGTTCATGCGGAAGCTGAGGACCTTGTCGCTCCAGTCCTCCTCGCGGGCGGCCTCGATGAGGGGCTCTCGCGCGTCCGGCTTCGCGTTCGGCGCCACGGAGTCCTCGAGATCGAGGAACACCTCGTCGGCGTCGCTGTCGGCCGCCGAGTGCATCATCTTCTCGTCGCTCGCGGGCGTTGCAAGCTGTGTCCGGCGAAGAGTCACGTCAGTCATATAGCGGCTCAATGACGCTCGTCCACGGAAATAAAGGTACCTTACCCGGGGGTATTTTCTCTGAGTCGGAACCGAGTCAAGATGTCGTGAGAGCCGCCCCACGGGGAGATCCCTGGCGCTCAAACCGAAGCGAGGGGCGGCGATGCCGTCGCTCGGTTCGGTATCGACCGCGGAAAATCGTCGGGGTTCGAGGCGAAGTCGGCCCCGGCCGCGTCAGTCGTCGGCCGGGAGACGCGGTTCGGCCGGCCGCTCCGGTTCGTCCGCCGGATCGTCGGCGGCCTCGACGTCGGGGGTATCGTCGACCCGTTCGCCCGCCTCCTCGGACCGGTGACGCTCTCGGATCTCCTCGATCGAGCGCGCCTCGACGTTGTGATGACACATGACAACTATTGGCAAGCACTGGGCACAAAAAAGCATTGCGCCGAATCGGCCGTCGACGGGGGTAAAACCGGCGTTTCAGGGTTTGACGAGCACCTTAATCGTCTCGCACTCGTCCATCATCGGTACCCCTCGGCGACCTCGTCGAGGCCGATCGTCTCGGTGAAAATGGGAGCGAGGTCGAGCGTGCCCTGCAGCACGTCGGCCATCAGCTCCTCGGCGTGCGCGCGAACGGGGGCGACCCCGCCGGCGAGGGTGACGGTGTCCCCGAACATGCCGAACACGTCGAGCCCCTCCGCTTCGACGCCGTACGGAACCCCGACGTACCCGATCGTCCCGCCGGGACGGACGACGGCGATCGTCAGGAACTCGAGTACTTATATCCCTGTATTATGTACGCGGATCGTTATCCCCCGAGCCCCGAATGCTTCTGTATGGGACAGATCAACCGAGAGCCGCCGCCGAACCGTCGAATTGTCGCCGCCGCCCCAGCCGTCGAACGCCGCGGTAGCGCCGCGGCCGCCGCGGAGGTGTGTCGGCCATGAGCGACACAGCGACCGACCGCGAATCGTCCGCCGCGGAGTCCGACGACGGCTGGACCGTCGTCGTCGGCGTCAAACAGGTCCCCGACAGCGACGAGGTCGGGATCGATCCCGACACGGGCCGTCTCGATCGGGCGAACGCCCCCGCCGTGCTCAACGCCCCCGACAGGGACGCGTTAGAGGCCGCGCTGTCGATCCGCGACGCGGTCGGCGGGACGGTCACCGCGGTCACGATGGGACCACCGACGGCGACGGACGTGTTAGAGGAGGCGGTCGCGATGGGCTGTGACGACGCCGCGCTCGTCACCGACCGCGCGTTCGCCGGCAGCGACACGTGGCCGACGAGCTACGCGCTCGCCGAGGCCGTCGACCACCTCGGCGCCGACGTGGCCGTCTGCGGCGAGGAGACGACGGACTCCTCGACCGGGCAGGTCCCGCCGGGCATCGCCGCCCACAACGGCTGGGCGCAGCTCACCTACGTCGAGGACGTCGACCCGCTTCCCGAGGAGGGTCGGCTCGCCGCGCGCCGCGACGTCGAGGGGGGCCACGAGCGGATCGCCGCCGACCTCCCCGTCGTCGTCGCGGTCGCGTACGGGGAGTTCGAGCCGAGGCCCGCCGGGCTCCACCGGAAGCTCTACGCGGAGACCGACTTCGAACCGCTGGAACTCACGGCCGACGACCTCGGAATCGACGCCGACGACGTGGGCATGGACGCCTCTCCGACGCAGGTCGGCGGGATGGAGACGGTCGATCCGGTCGATCGCGAGAAGGAGACGGTCGAGACGCCCGCGGAGCTTCTCGACGCCCTCTCGGACGAGGGGGTGATCGCCCGATGACGGACGCCGAGACCGGCGACGCGGAATCGGCGCCGAGCGAGGTCGACCGCGCCAGCGACGTCTGGGTGTTCGTCGAGGAGCACGCGGGCGACGTGATGCCCGTCTCGTGGGAGCTGCTCACGGAGGGACGACGGCTCGCGGACGACCTCGGCGACGACCTCGTCGCGCTCGTTATCGGCGAGGGCGTCGGCGACGCGGCCGACGAGGCGATCGCGCGCGGTGCCGACCGCGTCCTCGTCGCCGACGACCCCGTGTTCGAGCCGTACCGCGCGGACCCGTACGGCACGCAGTTCCGTGAACTCGTCGAGGAACGGGTCCCCTCGATCGCCCTGATCGGCGGCACGCACACCGGTCGCGACTTCGCCGGGCGCGTCGCCGTGCCGACGCACGCCGGGCTCACCGCCGACGTGACCGAACTCGACGTCGACGAGGACGGACAGCTGTTGGCGCGTCGACCCGCCTTCGGCGGCGACGTGCTGGCGACCATCGTCTGTCCGGAACACCGGCCGCAGATGGCGACCGTCCGGGCCGGCGTGTTCGAGGCGGCGGAGCCAGATCTCGACCGCGAGGGCGACGTGGAGCGCGTCGACACTGTCGTCGACGAAGCCGAGACGCTCACCGATGTGCTGGAGCGCAACGTGAGCGACACTGCCGACATCATCGATGCGGACCGCCTCGTCGCGGTCGGCGGTGGAACCGGGGGTGACCTCGGTCCCGCCGCAGAGCTGGCCGAAGCGCTCGACGCGGAGCTCGCCGCAAGCCGCAAGGCGGTCGACGAGGGGTGGATCGAGGGCGCACGGCAGGTCGGGCAGACCGGCAAAACCGTCCGTCCCGAGCTGTACGTCGCGCTCGGCATCTCCGGCGCCGTTCAGCACGTCGAGGGGATGAACGACAGCGAGGTCGTCGTCGCGATCAACGACGACCCCAACGCACCGATCTTCGAGCACGCCGACTACGGGATCGTCGGCGACCTCTTCGAGGTGGCGCCGCGGCTGGCGGCGTCGCTGGAGGGCGAGGCCGATCCCGAGGAGGTACTCCAATGACCGACGACGCGGACGCCGACGCGAAGGGTCGGCGCGAACCGATGAGAGACCCGAGCTACGACGGCGCCTTCGACGCCATCGTGGTGGGCGCCGGGCTCGCCGGGAGCGCGGCGGCCGTCACGATGGCCGACGAGGGGCTCGACGTGCTCGTGATAGAACGGGGTCGGTATCCCGGCGCGAAGAACGTGTTCGGCGGCGTGCTGTACACGCCGACGCTCCGCGAACTCGTCGACGTCACCTCGGCGCCGGTCGAGCGATACGTCGCCGAGAAGCGGTTCAGCATGCTGTCCGACGACGACGAGACGGCGGTGTCGCTACGACCCGGCGAGTGGCACGACCCGCCGCACAACGACTCGTACACGGTCCTCCGCGGCGAGTTCGATCGCTGGTTCGCCGAGCAGGCGGTCGACGCCGGCGCGGTCCTGCTCACGGAGACGACGGTGACCGGGCTCGTCCGCGAGGACGACGGGCGGATCGCCGGCGTCGAGACCGACCGGCCGGACGGAACGATCACGGCCGACTACGTCGTCCTCGCGGAGGGCGGCAACTCGCTGGTGAGCGAAGGGGCCGACCTCAGGAAGCCGGAACGCGCCGAGAACGTCGCCGTCGGGGTCAAGGAGGTGTTGGAGTTCCCCGAACGCGACGAGGTCATCCGGGACCGGTTCCGGCTGTCGAACGACGCCGGCGCCTCGTACCACTACTTCGGCGAGGGGGCCGTCGGCGACGCGGTCGGCGGCGGGTTCATCTACACGAACGAGGACACGGTGAGCGTCGGACTCGCGTACCGTATCTCGGACGCCGCCGGGAGCCAGCCGAAGCCCGAGCAGACGCTGAACGCCTTCAAATCGCACCCGTCGGTCGCGCCGCTCCTCAGGGGCGCCCGGACGGTGGAATACGGCGCGAAGACGATCCCGGAGGGCGGCAGCGAGTCGATCCCCAAGCTCGTTCACGACGGCGCCGTCGTCGTGGGGGACGCCGCGGGGCTCGTGCTCAACAACGGCGTCCACCTCGAGGGGACGAACATGGCCGTCGAGAGCGGTCACCTCGGCGGCGAGGCGATCGCGGAGGCGGCCGAGCGCGGTCGCACCGACGAAGCCGCGTTCAAGTCGTATCCGGAGCGGCTGGAGGCGTCGTTCGTCGTTCAGAACCTCGAGCGATACGGCTGGCTGATGGAGCGCGTCGAGGCCGACCGCGATCTGATCTTCGAGGAGCTTCCGCACGCGCTCGCCGACGCCGGCGCGGAGTACTTCCGGATGGACCGGGAGCCGAAAGAGAAACACGCCGAAGAGGCGAGAGAGCGGCTCTTCGAGACCGTCGGCGGTCTCCGAGGCGCCGCCAAGCTCGCCTACCGCTACAGAGAGGTTCTCCGATGAGCGCCACACCTAACGTTCCGAACGTCGACGCCGGAGCATCGTCCGCCGAGAACGAAACGCTGGAAGATCGGCTGTACACGGTTCGGTACGACGATCCCGGGGAGTCACACCTCGACGTGAAGGTCCCCGGAATCTGCGCGGAGGGCTGTACCACTTACGACTGCATCGACGTCTGCCCCGCCAACGTCTGGCGGGAGGGCGACGACGGCGTGCCGAACATCGCCTACGAGAACTGTCTGGAGTGCGGGAGCTGCCGGTGGGCGTGTCCGAAGGGGAACGTCGACTGGACGTATCCGACGCGCGGCGCGGGGGTGTCATATAAGAAGGGATAGAGAGTATTTAAAAAGCGACGGGAGACTGCAAAGCGGCGCCGAAAGACGCGAACGCCGCCTTCGGGCGGAACGACGTACCGTCATCTGATCGAGCGGTGTGCCGTCCGCTGATCGAACGGCGTGCCGTCATCTGATCGAACGGCGTGCCGTCCGCTGATCGAAGGTCCGTTCGCGTACGTTTTCAGCACTTGAAATAAATCGATCGCGAGAGAAAATAACGCTTAAGCGGGTCCTCGATCACCCGCGAATCGAACGATGACGCCGAGACGGGACCACGACGTCTCGACGAACAGATCGACGCCGGGGGGCGACCCGTGAGCGACGGGCCGACGCTCCGCATCGTCGACGATCCGGACGACGACCCCGGCGGCGCGGTGCCCGCCCCGGTCCCGCCGGACGATCCCGAGGCGTGGTACGCCCCCGACGTGCGGGCGCAGTACGAGGCCGCGCCGGGCGTCGTCGCCACGGTCCGCGAGCGCGACGGCGGCCGGTTCGGGTACGACGTCCGCGAGCCGCCGCTGTCGCCCGCCGACGCGGATGCACTGGAGCGCGTCCGCGACCACTTCTCCGCGGTCCGGCACCGCCGACCGCTCACCCGCGTCGGCGTCGTCGAGCGAGCGGAGGCGGGGTTCGAGCCGAAGTACGACCGCGCGCTCGACCGCCTGCTCGACGCGAGCGCCGCCGCGCGCCGCCGGATCGACTACCACGCGCTGCGGGACCTCCGGCTGCTCGGCGACGTGACGCCGCTCGCCTTGGACGACCGGATCGAGGTGGCCGACGTGGGCGACGAGCGCGAGCTGGTCGTCCACACGGAGACGTTCGCGCCGCTGGAGACGGGGATCGACGCCGACGCCGACTACGTCGAGCGGGCCGCCGCCGAGCGGCTCGCGCAGTACCCGGTCGGCTTCGCCGGCCTCTCCGTCGACGTGGTCGTCTACCGCGAGCGGCTGCTCGGCTCCGACGCGTTCGAGACGAAGTACGCCGTCCTCGAACCCGACCTCCTCCCGGGAGACGAGGCGCTGATCGAGGAGTGCAAAGAGCGGATCTGGGAGACGACCGTGAACGGCGCGGTCGACGACCGCGAGGCGTTCGTCGCCGAACACGCCCGCCGGTTCCTCTCGCGGCGGCTCACCGCCCGCAACACCCGGGCGTGGCTCGACGCGGCCGCCCACCGCGCTCGGTCCGCGCTGGCCGACCGCGGGCTCGCCGTGCCGCCGGTCGACTCCCGGTACGCGCACGACCGCCTCGACGACCTAGCGTACTACGTCCTCCGCGACTTCGTCGGCGAGGGGATCTTGACGGTGCCGATCCGAGACCCGAACCTGGAGGACGTCGAGGCCAACCGCGTCGGCGAGCGCGTGAAGGTCGTCCCGCGCGCGTCCGTTCTGCGGGGAGCGAAGGCTGAACCCGACCGCGACGCCCCGACCCCGGACGCCGGCGCCCGGGTCCCGACCAATCTCGCGTTCGAGGACGAGACGACGTTCGTCAACGTCGTCACGGGGCTTGCGGCCCGCGACGGGACCGAGCTCAACGCCTCCACGCCGTCGGCGAAGGTGAACCTCGAGATCGACGGGGTCGACGAGACGATCCGGTGTGCGGTGGCACTGCCCGTCATCTCCGCGGACGGCCCGCACGTCTCGATCCGAAAGCAGAGCGCGGACGCGATGACGCCGGTGGATCTCGTCGACCGCGGGACGCTCTCGACGGAGCTCGTCACGCTGCTGTGGCTCCTCTACGAGCACCGCGGCGTCGTCCTCTTCGCCGGGCCGACCGGCGTGGGGAAAACGACCCTGCTGAACGCCCACACCCCCTTCATCCCGTTCGACGACCGGCCGGTGTCGATCGACGAGGGGTCCCGCGAGGTCCGGCTCCCGCACGAGACCGGGGTGTCGCTCACGACCCGCGAGCACGAGGAGGCGTACAAGGCCGTGAGCATGTCGGAGCTGATGACGGAGGCGAACTACCTCAACCCGGACGTCGAGGTGATCGCCGAGATCAACACGCCCGCGAGCTTCGAGACGTTCGCGGAGACCCTCAACACGGGCCACGGTGTCATCGGCACCACGCACGCCGAGGACGTCGAGGCGCTCGTGAACCGCGTGGTCGAGCGGGGGCTCCCGCCGTACCTGCTCCGCGAGATCGACCTCG
>NZ_JARANT010000088.1 GCF_029889805.1 Halorubrum sp. Boch-26
GCGCGGCGCCGGCGTGGACCGCGCCGACGAGGTCGAGCTCGACGGGGTCGACCTCGTCGGCGCCGAAGGTGTCGCGGGCGCGGACCGCGTACCCGTCCATCGACGCTCGGTCGAATCCCGGCACGTCGATCGCGGCGTCGACCCGCTCCGCGAGGACGCGCCCGCGGGCGTCTTCCAGCGGGACCGTCTCCGGCTCCGGCGCGAGGTCGAGCGAGGCGATCGCGTCGCGGGCGGCCTCGGGCGTCGCGAGGTCGCGGAACTCCTTGCGGTCGCTCACGGCGTCACCTCCCAGAGCTCGACGTCGACGACCTCGCCCGCGTCGAGCCCCTCCCGCGGCTCCGGGACGGCGACCCAGCCGTCCGCGAGCGCGACGCTCGACAGGATGCCGGAGCCGCTCGCCCGCGTCGGCGTTGCGGCGGGGAGGTTCGCTTCGCCCCCGTCGCGGTCGGTCGATACGTTCGCGCCCTCGTCATCGGCCTCCTCGTCCGAGAGCGCCACCCGCGCGAACGTCCGCGTCCCGGGCTCGCTCGGTACCTTTCGGTCGAGGACCGCGCGCCGGGTCGGGAACGGGTCCGCGGTCGTTCCCCCCGCGCGCTTCTGGACGGGACGGAGGAACTGCGCGGCGTTGACGATGCAGGCGACGGGGTAGCCGGGCAGCGAGACGATCGGCGTGTCGTCGGCGACGCCGAGACAGACCGGGTGGCCCGGCTTCAGGGCGACGCCGTGGACGAGCACGTCCCCAAGCCCGTCGACGACCTCCGGTATCAGGTCTCGCTCGCCCACCGAGGACCCGCCGGTGGTGACGACCACGTCGGCGTCGAGGTCGGCCTCCACCGCGGCCGCGAGCGCGTCCTCGTCGTCGGTGACGATGTCGCGGTAGCGCGCCTCCCCGCCCCACCGCTCGACCAGTCGCGAGACGGTCAACCCGTTCGTCTCGATCACCTCGCCGGGGCCGGGATCGGACTGGACCAGCTCCTCGCCCGTCGGGATCACGGCGACGGTCGGGGGCTCGTAAACGGGGACCGCGTCGAGGCCGACCGACTTCAGGAGGCCGATGTCGGAGGGCCGCAGGACGTGGCCCGCGTCGAAGAGGCGCTGGCCGTCCGCGACGTCCTCGCCGGTCTCGCCGACGTTCTCGCCGGTCGCGACGGCGTCGAACGCCTCCACCTCCTCGCCGACCGACTCCACCTGCTCGATCATGACGACGGCGTCGGCGCCCTCGGGGACCGCGCTTCCGGTGTGGACCCGCGCGGCCTCCCCCGGCGCGATCGACTCGGCCTCGGTGCCTGCCGCGCGGAGCACCGCGGGCGAGCGGTCGGAGGCGCCGAAGGTGTCCTCGGCGCGGACCGCGTACCCGTCCATCGCCGCCCGGTCGTAGCTCGGGACCGGCGCCGGCGCGTCGATCGGCTCGGCGACGGCTCGGCCGTCGGCGTCGGCGAGCGGCACCGACCCGGTCCGGCCGTGGGGCTCGGCGGCGTCGAGCAGCGTCGCCAGCGCGTCCGCGACGCGGGTCCGCCGCTTGAAGCCGGCCTCGCGTCTGTCGTGGCTCATGGGGGTCCGTTTCGGGCCCGCGTGCAAAAACCCCGCTCTCCGGGCGGTCGCCGGAGCCCCGTGCCCGTCCGCGAACTCACCGCGATCGCGTTCAGGTCAGGTGATCCACGAGAGGATCCGCGCCGCGCGGTGCGTCCCCTGGATGGCGGCGACGCGGGCGGCCGAGAGCGTCTCGACGGCCGCGCGCCGCGCCGCGGTCGCGCTCCGAATCGCGCTAGTGCGGGCGTAGTACCCCGACTTGCGCCCCGCGGCGCCGATATAGTGCTTCGCCGCCATCCGGATCGGCGCGCGGCGACCGTCGACCGTGGTCGTCCCATTCCGGATCGCGTCGAGAACGTCGGCGGCGGTGACGTCGGCGACCGACTCGCGCCCGTCGACCTCTACGTCGGTGAACGCTCGGCCGACGTACTCCAAGTGGTGCGCGTCGCTGGCGGCCACGCCGGGGTAGTCGTACGTCGCCGCGAAGCGGCGCGCGCGGCGGTTCCGGTAGCCGGTGAACAGCCACGCGTTGAACACCTCGACCGCGTCGACCTCGTCGATCCCGTCGGTCTCGCCGGTCCCGTCGCCTCTCACGCCCGCGTCGCCGTCGTCGACGGTGGCTGAATCGCGCGACCCGTCGGCGACGCGTATCACGCCGTCGTCGTCGATCGCCGGAACCGGGATGTTCCGCTGGCGGACGCCGTGACGCGAGCGCTGGAAGGGATGCGGGACGATCGCGACGCCGCCGTGATCGTGGATCCACGCGATCGTCTCGTCGTAGGGGCGTCGGCGCGGCGGCATGCGCTCGACGCCGACCGCAAGCAGGTGGCCGTGCGCGGTCGACACCTCGACGCCGGGGATCCCGATCAGGCCGTACTCCGGGGCGAGTTCGGCCGCCCGCTTCGACTCGCCGATCACGTCGTGGTCGGTGATCACGACCGCGTCGAGACCGATCTCCGCGGCGTGTTCCAAGATGAGCTCGACCGGCTCGTGGCCGTCGTAGCTCTCGTCCGAGTGGACGTGGGGGTCGATGCTGACGGTGACGCTGGACACACCCGGAGTAAGCGACGGGGGACACTTAAATGCGCGAAGGCCGTCCGACGCTCGTTTAAAAATAGATGTGCGGTGGCGCGCGCCGATGAGCGGCCCGGAGGGCCGCGAATCGCACGCGTGAGGGACGACGCGAGCGCCTTTCTAAGGCGCGAGCGGCGAGGCTGGGGAGGCGAGAGGTGCGGTCGCTGTGCGGTCGGGCGGGATTCAAACGGGCAGCCGTGCGGAGCGCGCGCTCCGCACGGCCGGGGATTTGGGGCTGTTCACCGCAACGTAATCGGACACGTATATCCGAGCGGCTGGGGCTCTGGACGCGCTCTGCGGGCCGTTTTCGACCGCTTAAACCGAGCGTTCGAGAACTCCGAAGCGTATCCGGCGACGGCACCGAGAGAACACGCTCAGCCGAACAGCCCTTTGATCCGATCCACAACCGACTCCCCCCCGTCGTCCGCCTCCGCTTCCTGCCGCTGTTGCTCCCGGAGCTCGCGGAGCTTCGCGGCCTGATCGTCGGTCCCCGACCCGCTCGCGGTATTCGTCTCGCCGCCCTGGAGCCCCTTCAGCTCCGAGACGGCGTCGTTGACCGTGCCGGAGGTCGTCCGGGTCTCCGTGGCCGAGCGGGCGAGCTTCTCCCGGTCGACGTCGACGTCGTCGATCCCGCTCGTGTCGAGCTCCAGCCGACGCGTCTCGGAGCGCTCGACGCCGCCCCACGTCAGCTCCGCGTCGCCCAGTTCGCGTTCGATGTCCGCGCGGACCTCGGCGTCGGTGACCGTCTCGTCGTCGCCCGCGTCGCCGGCGGCCCCGTCGCCGCCGTCGCCGCCGCCGGCCGCGCCGCCGGCGACGCTCGTCGCGCGCTCGACGCGGTGGGCGACAAGCGCGCCGCCGGTCGCGGCGATGACGGCGACGAGCCCGAGGGTGTACACCGCGACCACCTGCGCGCTGTAGTCGGTGTCGGGGACGTTCCAGTAGTACGGGTACGCCCAAGTGAACAGCCCGACGGCGACGAGGGTGACCGCGGTGCCGACGCCGGCGAGGTACAGCATCCGCCGGTCGACGGGAAGCAGCACGACGACGCCGAGCAGGAGGGCCGGCAGCCCGACCGCCGCGGCGACGGCGGCGACCTCCCGGACCCCGTACGTCGACAGCGCCTCGGACGGGAGCGTCGCGCTGTAAAAGAAGATCGCGACGCCGACCAGCCCGAGCCCGATCCCGGCGAAGAAGAGTCCGAACCCCGCGTACACGTCGATCGTCCGATCCGGGTCGCCGACGTAGCGCCGGTAGTACTCCAGCAAGCGGTTCTCCGCGTTCGACTCGCTCATACGTGAGCGTCGCCGCCGACTCTAATGATTGTTGCCCCGCGGCCGCCGGGACACCGGGCGGACCACCCCGTGTGCTTTTGAGGGCTCGCGTCCACCGTGTAGACGATAGCCCGTGTCACTCGAGTGCCCTCGCTGCGGAACGACCCTGTCCACGTTCGCGCTCGGTGGAGCGACGGCGGTCACCTGCGACGACTGCGGCTACGCCGGCGTCGAGGCCGATCACTCGGGCGATCCGCGGCTCGTCGAGAGCTGGGAGGAGGCGTTCGCGCGCTTCCAGGAGGAACACGACTGACCATGCCGACCATCGAGATCACCGACGACCACCGCGACCGTATCGAGGCGCTCCGCGAGGAACTGACGGCGGCCCACGCCGGCGCGTACGCCTCCGTCGATACCGAGGACACGATCGCGTATCTCCTCGATCTGGCCGGGGCGGTCGACGACCCCGAGCGCGCCGCGGACCCGGACGCGCTCGGCGAAGACGGGGCCCCCGCCGACGGCCGGGGAACCGACCACGCCCACGAGGCGCCGTTCGACCGCGACTACGCCCGCGAGCGCCTCGAATCCCGTCCGCGGCGGCACGGCGATCCGGACGCCGCCGAAGGGCCGGACCTGTACGACATCGCGGCCGGGTTCGATGTGACGGGGCGGAGCGACATGACGAAAGCGGAGATGGTCGAGGCGGTCCTCGACGCGGCCGAGTCGCTGTCGGCGGACCCGTTCGCGTGGGTCGGCGTCGATATCGGTGACGACGCCGACCGCGACGAGCCGGACGCCGGAGGCGAGACGAGTTCCGCGGACGAGCCCGACGCGGACGCGTCGGACGACCTCGACGCCGAGGGCGACGACGCTGAGGGAGACGACGCGGGCGCGAGCCAACTCGACGCGATGATGAGCCTCCTCGACACCCACGACGACAAGTGGCGCGAGGCGGACGGCGACGCGCGGTACGAGGTCGACCTGCCCGACGGCGACGTCGAGACGGCGCGCACCAAAGACGACGTGCGCGCGCTGCTGTTCAAGAACTACTGACGACTCATGGGACTGCTGTCGAGACTGCGCGCGTGGATCGGCGGATCGACTAGCGACGGCGAGAGCGCGGCGTCCGAGGACGATGCGGAATCGGCCGCCGAGGACGACACCGCCGAGCGCGACGAGAGCGACCCGACCGGCCTCGACCCGAGCGCCGCGACCGAGACCCGGACCGCGGCGACCGACGACGCCGTCGACGCGCTCCGCGACGTGCGGCGGTCGAGCCAGGCCGCCCCGGACGGCGAGAGCGCGGACGGTCCGACCGAGCACCCGCCAGACGAGACGGTCGATAGCGACCGCGACGCCCCGTAACCCCCTCGGCGCCGTCCGTCTGACGAAGGGTTAGGTGCCCGGGGCCGAACACGCTCGTATGACCGGGTCGACCGACGGAGACGCGACCGCCGACAGCGACGTGACTGACCGCGACCGAGAGCTCGTCGAGCGCGCGATCGAGCTCGCCGAGGAGTCGGTGGAGATGGGTAACACGCCGTTCGGGGCGCTCATCGTCGTCGACGGCGAGATCGTCGGGGAGGGGCACAACGAGACGCGGTCGAACGACGACCTCGCCGCGCACCCGGAGATGACGCTCGCGCGCTGGGCCGGCCGGGAGCTCGACGCCGACGAGCGGGCGCGCTGCACCATGTACGCCAGCACCGAGCCCTGTCCGATGTGCGCGACCGCGATCCACTACGCGGGACTCGACCGCGTCGTCTTCGGCGTCGACGGCGAGACGCTGGACGATCTCACCGGCGACATCGTTACCGTCCCCTGCGAGGAGGTGATCCGGCGCGCTGACGGCGAGACGACCGTCGACGGCCCGGTCGCGACCGAGGCCGCGATGACGCTCCACGAGTCGTTCTACGGGGACGCGACCGGAGAGGGGTCGTAGGGTGCGACCCCGCCTCCCCCGCCTCTCGCCGTGACCGAACCCCCTTCGATCGTCGCGGTCGGCGCCGCGGCGATAGACGAGTGGTACGCCGTCAGCAACCTTCCCGAGCCGGACGGCGGCGCGTTCGCGAGCGAGGTGACGTCCGCGTTCGGCGGGGTGGGCGCGAACGTCGCCGTCGCGCTCGACCGCCTCGGGCGCGACGCCGGCCTCGTCAGCCGCGTCGGCGACGACGAGTACGGCCGCCGCGCCCGCGAGTACCTCGCCGAGACCGGCGTGGACGCCTCGCGCGTCAGGGTCGGCGACGACCCGTCGACCCGCTCCGTCGTCCTCAGCGCGCCCGACGGCGAGCGCGCGATCGTCACGACGGGCGAGAGCTTCCGCGAGCTCCGGCTCGGGAGCGTCGACAGGGAGGCGATCGCCGCGGCCGAAGTCGTCTTCGTCACCGGCTACACCCCGGACGCGGTCTCGCGGGACGTCCTCGACGTCGTCGAGGCGACCGGCGACCCGCCCGCGCTCGTCTTCGACCTCTCCGGGCCGGTCGAGGAGCTCGTCGGCCGCGGCACCGAGCCGGGGACGGTCCACCGGCTCCTCCACGCCGCGGACCTGTTCGTCGCCGGCGACGTCGCCGCCGCCGCCTACTTCGGGGACGAAGCGGCCGCGGTCGAGCGGATCGCGGCCGCGCAGGAGGCGCGCGTCGACGCGGCAGACGGACTCCGCGGTGCCGCCGACGCGGCAGACGGCTGGCCGCGCGCGGTCCTCACCCACGGTGCCGACGGGATGACGGTTTTCGCCGACGGCGACGTCCGGACATTCGACGCCTTCGATGTCGACGTGGTCGACGCGACGGGCGCCGGCGACGCGTTCGTCGCCGGGCTGATCGACCGGTGGGTCGCCGGAGACGACGACGGGGACAGGGGCGGCCACGGCGCGGGAGCCCCAGAATCCGAGGGCCTCGCCGACGGCGTCCGCTTCGCGGCCGCGGTCGCCGCGATCAACTGCACGGATCGGTTCGCCCAGGGCGGGCTCCCGACCCGCGAGGAGGTCGAGCGGTTCCTCGCGGCGCGGGAGTGACCCGAGTCGGGTCCGAACTCACCGCGCCTCGTCCGCCCGTGCGACGAGTTCGGCGACTCGGTCCGTGTCGACCGGGCCGGTGGTCTCGCCGTTTTCCTTGAGCGCCGTACCGACGATGACCCCGTCGGCGACGGATAAGGCGTCGCCGATCGTCTCGGCGCTGACCCCGCTTCCGACGAGGACCGGCGTGTCGAGCCCGTGCGCGTCGCGCTCGTCGACGACCGCCGCCAGCGCCTCCGGGTCGGTCGCCTCGCCGGTGCCCCGCCCGGAGGCGATCACGGCGTCGGCGAGTCCGCGCTCGGCGGTGTCGGCGAACGACTCCGCGGTGTACCCCTCGGCCGCGAGCGGCGCGGAGTGTTTCACGTCGGTGTCGGCGAAGACGCCGACGTCGACGCCGAGCGCCTCCCGAAGCCGGAGCGTCTCGTGAGCCTGCCCCTGCACGACCCCTTGGTCCGTGACGCGGGCGCCGGTGTGGACGTTCACTCGTATGTAGTCGGCGCCGACCGCGGCCGCGACGGAGAGCGCGGCCTCGGCGTCGTTCCGGAGGACGTTGACTCCGAGCGGGAGGTCCGACTCGTCGGCGACCGCGGTCGCGGCGCGCGTGACCGCCGCGACGACGTGTTTCGGCGCGTCGTCGGGGTAGAAGGGAGCGTCGCCGAAGTTCTCGATCATGATCCCGTCGACGCCGCCGCGGTGGAGCGCGCGGGCGTCGGCCGCGGCGCGATCGATCGCGTCTCGCATCGCGCGGGCGCCGTCGGCCGGCGCCTTCGGCGCGCCCGGGAGGGGCGGGAGGTGTACCATGCCGATCACCGGCGCGTCCGTGCCGAAGGTGGCCTCGAACTCCATGTCACCGCCCGCGACGCCCGCTCCCCTCATAAGCGTCCCCACACGGTTTAGTCGGCCGCGGTCGAACGCCCAAGGAGAGTCTATGAGCCTCGACGTCGACGACGACCCGGCGACCCGGAGCGGCGAGCTGACGCTCGTCCTCTCGCTCGGCGCGGCGCGGCGGCTCGCCGACCCCGCGGCGGCCGTCGCCGAGGCTCGCCGATGGAGCCGGTACGTGGGGGTCGTCGCCAACGACGCCGACGCCGTCGAGCGGTTCGTCCGCGAGCACGGCGTCGAGAACGACTACGCGCTCCGCAACTGGGACAAGTGGGGAACCCTCGGCGACGTCTACGACGAGGCCGACACGCCGCGACACGTGTTCGTCGGGACCTCCTCGTCCGACCGCCGCGTCGCGACCCACGTCGGCTTCGAGTACCGCCCGATCGGCGAGGCGGCCGAGAAGGCCGACTGGGAGCGCTCCGACTCCCACTCCGGCGACGACTCCGGTTTCATCGACCGAATCCGCCGTGCGGTGAGCGACCGGCTGGGGTGAGCGACCGGCTGGGGTGAGCGACCGGCTGGGGTGAGCGACCGGCTGGGGTGAGCGATCAGCCGGGATGAGCGGCGGTCGAACTCGGCCTGCCGCATCGACGATTTATAACCAGTGCCGCGGTGGCGCGTGCCGACGAGCGCCCTGCGGGCGCGAGTCGCACGCGCGAGGGACGCCGCGAGCGCCTTTATAAGGCGCGAGCGGCGAGGCTGGGGAGGCGAGAGGTGCGGGGCGGTTGCGGTTCGGGGAGGACTCAAAGGGGCAGTCGCGAGGGCGAAGCACGCCGCAGCAAGCACCGCAGCGAGCGACAGCGAGTGAGGAGCGCAGCAAGGCGCGCGAGCCGTCGCGACTGGGGCTTTGGAAGTGTTCTCGATCACAGCGACCGCAACGACGTATAGCCGAGCGACTGGGGCTTTGGAAGTGTTCTCGATCACAGCGACCGCAACGACGTATAGCCGAGCGACTGGGGCTTTGGCGGAGTTCACCGAGGATTCGCTGGCGGCCACGTCTGAACGAACAACCGAGCCGTCCGAAGCGGTCACGCTGTCGGGCCCCACGATTTCCACAGAGCCTCGATCCCGCACCGAAGGTACAAGCCGCTTGTCCCCCAACGGTGACACATGACACCGTCACTCGCAGATCAGCCGGTCGAACACGCCGAGGAGGGAGACGAGCCGCTGACCGACGACGCGTACGCCGAGTACCTCGCCGAGCTCGGGGGCGCGTGGGAGGTCGTCGACGACCACCACCTAGAGGCGACCTACGAGTTCGACGACTTCGCGGCCGCGCTGGCGTTCACCAACGACGTCGGCGAGCTCGCCGAGGAGGAGTGGCACCACCCGGACCTCCACCTGTCGTGGGGCGAGGTCG
The DNA here is from genome assembly GCF_029889805.1 of Halorubrum sp. Boch-26. Lineage (GTDB taxonomy): Archaea > Halobacteriota > Halobacteria > Halobacteriales > Haloferacaceae > Halorubrum. The sequence continues at coordinate 9,134 of NZ_JARANT010000088.1, forward strand.
GCGTCGAGATGTGGAGCCACGACATCGGCGGGCTCCACGAGTCCGACTTCGTGATGGCCGCGCGTATGGACCGGATCTACGACGGGTACGGCGACGACTGACGCGCCCGCCGGCCGGAGCCACCCCGCCAGCCGATCCACCGGCGGAGCCGACACGGCAACGGACGGGTTTAAAACCCTCCCGGCGGAAGTACGGCTAATGAGTGCGAACGTCTTCCTGGTCCCGATCGACCCGGAGAACTTCGATCGAACGGTCCGGTCCGCGGTCGATCTCACCGAGTACGACGACCGGCCGGAGCCCCTCGCGGACCTCGACGAGGCCCGCCTGTGGGCCGTCGACGACGAGAGCGGCAACGGCTCCACCTTCGAGCGGATGGGAGACGGGGACCTCCTGCTGTTCTACCACGACGGCGAGTACCTCGCGACCGGCCGAGTCGGGACGACCTTCGGGGACGAGGACCGCTGGGTCTCCAGCACGTTCTGGACCGCGTTCCCGACGACTCGCGTGTACACGGTCACCGACTTCGCGGCCGTCGCTGCCCCGAAGCGCGCGGTCAACGCCATCTTCGACTACTCCGCCTCCTACACCCCCGGCTTCATGCGCGTCGCCGACTCGCGGGTGAACGCCGACCTCTCCTCTATCGAGTCCGCCATCGACCACTACACGAAGCGGAACGCGTAACCGGCGCGTCGCTTTCCCTCCGATTTCTCGGTCAGACCGCCTCGAACAGCGCCTCGTACGCGGCCTCGTAGCGCTTCGCGACCCGCCCCGGGTCCCCGCGTTCGTCGCCGCCGAGCGCCGGCAGTCCGACCGTCGCCACCGGTTCGATCATGTCGGTCACGGTGCCCGTGTGCTCCTCCATCGTCCCCTCCCGGGGGCTGCCCGAGGCGACCGCACGGGCCCTCGCGTACCGGTCGCCCGCGTAGATCCGCGCCCGCCCGGGGTCGACGACGGCGACCGCGTCTGGCGCCACCGGCCCGTCACGCGAGAGCGGCCCGGCGACGTCCGCGTACGACTCGACGACGACCGGGACTGCCGTCGCCGCGATCCGCTCCGCGAGGCGGTCGAACGCCGGGAGGTAGTCGGCGGCCATCACGTCGTTGAACGACGCCACGTCGCGGACGCGACCCGCGTCTGCGAGCGGGAGCCGCTCGTCGAGTCCCTCGGGCAGGAGCCCCGCGTCCTCGGCCGCGCCGTTGACGACGAACCGGGTGCCGTCCGCGCCGGTGACGCGGTCACAGAGGAACGTCCGGTCCGCGTCGCCGAGCATCCCGGTTCGGCCGGGCGTCGGCCGCCAGAGCCGGTGGACGGGGTTGATCGACTCGGGCGCGACCGCCTCGGGGCTGTTTCGTCCCTCGATCCCCGCCAGCGGTCGCGTACTCGCGGCCGCGAGCCGCCGGGCGTCCTTCCCGTAGAGTCGCCCCGACTCGCCCGCGATCCGGTAGTCGTCGTGGTCGAACCAGTAGTCGTTGCCGGCGCGGGGCTTGACGCCGACCGCGTCGCCGGTCCGGTCGGCGAGACGCGCCACCAGCCCGGTCGAGAACGTCGTCTTGCCGGCGTCGACGCGGGCGCCGCCGGCGACGAGTAGGAACGGCGCGTCGTCGGTTCCGTCCCCGGTCACGCGTCGGGATCGTCGCCGTCGGCGTCGTCCTCTCCCTCGGCGCTCCCCTCGCCGTCGTCGTCTGTATCGCCTCCGTCGACCGCGTGCTCGGCGACGCCGTAGTAGCCGGGACCGTCCTCTTCGAGGGGCTCGGCGATGACGATGTCCTCGGCGTGGGTCATCACCCACGGGATCGCCCAGTCGATCAGGACCGCCTCGGTGTCGGGATCGACCTGCGCGTCCGGCTCCAACCCCTGTAGCAGCCGCGCGATCTCGGGAACGGTGTACATGAGGTCCGGCTCGAACAGCTCCGCGGGCTCGTAGAACTCACACGGATAGGTCGCGTCGAACGTCGACTTCGGCTCGGGCATGGCCGACGATACGGCGTCGGCTCCGTAAACGCTGCCGATACGCGGATCGAGGGGATACGTCCGTCACTGGCGACGCCGACTCGCGGCGCCACGGCTCTCCGCGCGGAACGGGTCGAAAAAACGTCGGGATTCGACGCGCGGAGCGCGTCCGGCGTGGACCGTTACTCGAAGAGCTCGACGGCCTGCTCGTAGCGGGTCGCGGGCTCGCTCCAGTCGACGACCTCGAAGAAGTTGTCGACGAACTCGCCGCGGGCCGGGCCGTAGTCGTGG
>NZ_JARANT010000089.1 GCF_029889805.1 Halorubrum sp. Boch-26
CGTGCGTCGTCTTCGCCTCCCTCCCGGCAGCCCCAAAGAAACCCACCCGCACCGCAACCGCACCTCACGCCTCCCCAACCTCGTCGCTCGCTCGGGGCTCCCGCCGGTCGCCCGCTCCCTCGCGACTCCCTCGCGCGGGCTCCTCGCGCCCGGGGGGCGCTCGGAGGCGCGCGCCACCGCGGTGTTTTCGCGTGAGTCGTGCCGCGGTGCTTGCCCTCGTCGCCTCCCCTCCGGACCGTTGCTAAACCCTTATCAGCGCGCGGGTGGGAGAAACGGCCGTATGAGTAACCTCCCGGACGACTTCGACTGCACTCTGACCAACTGGGAGTACATCTACGGGCTCTGCCGCAACGTGTCGAACGAGGTGAAGCGCGCCGACTTCGAGCCGGACGTGGTCGTCGCGCTCGCCCGGGGCGGCTGGTTCGCTGGGCGGTGTATCTGCGATTTCCTCGGGCTCAACGACCTCACGAGCCTGAAGATGGAACACTACGTCGGCGCCGCGGAGAAGACCGACGAGCCCCAGATCCGGTACCCGATGCCGGAGGGGAGCGTCGAGGGGAAGAACGTCCTCATCATCGACGACATCGCGGACACCGGCGGCTCGATCCGCCGCGCCGAGGAGTACGTCGAGGACCGCGACGCCGGCGAGGTCCGGACCGCCACCCTCCAGCTGCTCGGCACCTCCGAGTTCCAGCCCGACTTCGTCGGCGAACGACTCGAACAGTGGACGTGGGTCGTCTACCCGTGGAACTTCCTCGAAGACATGATCGACCTCACCGAAGGCGCGATGGTGCGCGCCGACCAAGAGGTGTTCGACCGAGAGGCCGTCCGGCACTACCTCGAGGAGTTCCACGGCATCGGCCGCATCGAGATGGAGGTCGCACAGCCCGACCGGCTCGGCGAGGTGCTCGACGAGATGGTCCGCCGCGACGTGGCCGCCCCCGCCGGCGACGAAGCTTGGACGCTCGTCGAGTAGTCGTCCGCGATGACCGGCGACGAACCGGCGTCGGACGGTGACGCCCCCGACGCCCGCGGTCCGGACCCCGAGATCGACGCCCTCCTCGACGCCTACGCCCTCAAGGACGAGCGGCGCACGGGTTGGCAGCTCCGCGGCGTCGACGCCCCCGAGTCGGTCGCCGCCCACGCGTGGGGCGTCGCGTACCTCGTCTTGACGCTCGGCGACCGGTTCCGGGCCGACCTCCCCGAGGTCGACCTCGACCGCGCGCTCCGGCTCGCCGTGGTCCACGACGTCGCCGAGGCCGAGACCGGCGACGTCGCGACCCGCGCCGACTCGACCGCGGACCCGGTGGATCCGGCCGCCAAGGAGGCCGCCGAACGCGAGGCGATGCGCGACCTCGCCGGCCCGCTCCCCGACCGCGTCCGCGACGCGTGGGAGGCGTACGAGGCCCGCGACTCGCCGGAGGCCGTGCTCGTCAAGGAGTGCGACCTCCTCGACGTCTGCCTGCAGGCGGTGATCTACGAGCGCGGCGACCGGTACGACCCCGCCGCCGGCGACCCGGACGCGTTCCGCGAGTACGACGACCTCGACGAGTTCTTCGCGACGACCGAACCCCGCCTCCGGACCGAGACGGGCCGCGCGCTGTTCTCCCGGCTTCGGGACCGGTATCGGGCCGCGCGGGACGGGACGTGAGCGCTCAGTCCGAGGCGCGCTTCCGGTCTCCGTCGCTGACCTCGTCGGCCGCCCGTTCGGCCCGACGGGTCTCCGCTACCTCCAGCGGGTCGCCCGTCGACATCGCGGTCACCAGCCGCAGGTACTGTCCCGCGCTCGTAAGCAGCTTGTTCTCCGCCTTCCGGAGGTGTTCCTCGTACGTCGAGCGAGCGACGGCCGTGAGGTCGGCAAGCTCCCGCAGCGAGGTCCCCCGCGGCTGGGTGTAGTAGCCGCGCTCCAGCGCCAACCGGAGCGCCGCCAGCTGTCGGTCGGTGATGTCCTCGAACAGCTGATTGGCCGGCGCCAGCATGCTGTGCGGGATCTGCTGTTCCGAGATCGAGGTCTTCGAGAGCAGCTCGATCTCCCTGTCGGCCCGCAGGTCGTCGAGCAGCTCCCCGATGTCCGCGTCGTCGAACGCGACCACCGTGTAGTGCTCCCAGCCCTGCCGGTAGATCGTCGGCGACTGATACAGGCAGTTGTGCTCCTCGAAGCGATCGATGACGGACTCCTCGAGCGAACAGAGGCAGGACTGCGTGACGACGTGGTACCCGTCGTCGTCCTCGGACTCGTGGAGGACGGTCCCGAGCCGGTCGATGTCGTCGAGCAGCGCGTCCGTCGGGGTCGTCTCCGACGTGATCTCGAGCACCTGACAGTCGCTCAACGGCCACTCGCGTATCGTGAGGTCCGGATGTCGCTCCGAGATCTCCCGGTACGGGCACTCGTGTTTGACCTTGATCGAGGCCTCGTACAGACTCATACGGGGAGTTTGGAACTACCGTTGATTAACAGTGCCGGTCATGTCCGGCAGCGGTCGTATCCCCCTGTCCCCGCTATTCCTGAGTACGATGCAGGAGATATCGCCGGACGCGCTCAGCGAACAGCTGCGAAACGACGACGCGGGACCCCTCGTCCTCGACATCCGCCACGAACCGGAGTTCGAGGAGTGGCACATCCCGGGCAGCGTCAACGTCGACGTGTACGACGAACTGACCGGCGACCCCGAACGCGCCGAGCCGGCGCTCTCCGACCTCCCCCGCGAGTCGCGGGTCGTCACCGTCTGCGCCGAGGGCGTCGTCTCGCAGACCGCGACGGCGGTCCTCCGCGAGCTGGGCTACGACGCGGTGACGCTCGCGGACGGAATGAGCGGGTGGAGCCGCGTCCACCGGCACGCCGAGGTGCCCGTCGACCTCGACGGCGCGCTCGTTCAGGTCGCACGCCCGGGCAAGGGCTGTCTCTCGCACGTCCTCGTCTCGGACGGCGAGGCCGCCGTCTTCGACCCGTCGCACTACCTCGACGAGTACGACGCGGTCCTCGACGAGTACGGCGCGGAGCTCGTCGGCGTCTTCGACACGCACGCCCACGCCGACCACGTCTCGGGCGCCGCGGCGCTCGCCGACCGCCACGGCGTCCCCTACTCCCTCCACTCGAAGGACGCGCTCGCGCTCGACGCGACGCCGATCGAGGACGGCCAGGCCGTGGTCGTCGGCGGTCTCGCCGTCGAAGTCATCCACACGCCCGGACACAGCGAGGGAAGCGTCGCGTTCGACGTCGGCGGCGGCGCGGCGCTGCTCACGGGAGACACCCTGTTCCACGACAGCGTCGGCCGCGTCGAACTCGGCGTCGAGGCCGGCATCGAGGACTCCGACGTCGAAGGGAACGCCACGACGCTGTACGAGAGCCTCCGGCGGCTGCTGGACCGGCCGGACGGCGCGGTCGTGCTCCCGGCGCACGACCCCGGCTCGCCCGAACCGCCGGTGGCCGCGACGCTCGGAGAAGTCACAGCGCGGAACGCGGACCTCGGTCGCGACCGCGAAGCGTTCGTCGCGGAGCTCGCGTCGGACGTCCCGGACCACCCGCCGAACTTCGAGCGCGTCAAGCGCGCGAACGTGGGACAGGAGTCGGTTCCGACGGACGAGCTGGCCGAGCTGGAGCTGGGGCCGAACAACTGCGCGGCCGAGTGATCCATGAGCACGGCAACCGATATCAAACAGGGAATTCGCGAACACCTCGGTCAGTTCTCCTTACACGTCCTGCTCGTCTTCGCGACCGGACTGACCATCGGGTCCGAGCGCACCGTCGTCCCCGCGCTGGGAGAGGACGTCCTCGGCGTCGAGTCGTTCCTCGTGATCGGCTCGTTCGTCGTCTCCTTCGGGGTCGTGAAGTCGATCCTCAACCTCTACGCCGGGAAGTGGGGCGAGGAGTACGGCCGCAAGCCCGTGCTCGTCGCCGGGTGGGTCACGGCGCTTCCCCTGCCGGTCATCCTCATCTTCGCCCCGAACTGGAGCTGGCTCACCGTCGGGAACATCCTGCTCGGGATCAACCAGGCGCTGACGTGGAGCATGGCGATCAACGCCAAGATCGACCTCGCGAGTCCCGACCAGCGCGGCCTCGCGGTCGGCATCGACGAGTCGTTCGGCTACACCGGCGTGGCCGTCGGCGCCTGGGTCACGGGCGTCATCGCCAGCCGGTGGAGCCTCCGGCCGGAGCCGTTCTATTTCCTCGCGGTCGTCGTGGCCCTGGCGTTCCTCATCTCGGTTTTCCTGATCAAGGAGACCGTCCAGTACGCGGAGGCAGAGGGCGACGACGACGCTCGCGACGCGAACCTCCCGTTCAAGGAGGTGGTAAAGCGAGCGACCTACGGTGACCGGACGCTGTTCGCGGCGGCGCAGGCGGGTCACATCGAGAACTTCGTCGACACGCTGTTCTGGATCGCCGTCCCGCTCTACTTGCTCAGTCAGGGGCTCGATATCGCGGCGGTCGGGGCCGTGGTCGGCGTCCACAGCGCGATGTACTTCCTGCAGATCGGCACCGGCGGGCTCGCGGATCGGATCGGTCGGCGTCCGCCGGTGATCGCCGGGATGTTTCTGGCCGGCGCGGGCGTGCTCGGAATGGTCCTCGTCGAGGGGTTTCTCCCGTGGGCCGTTCTGGCCGCCGTCTCCGGGCTGGGGATGGCGTTGCTGTATCCGAACCTGATGACCGTCCCGAGCGACGCGGCCCATCCGACCTGGCGGTCGGCCGGGATGGGGGTCTACCGGATGTGGCGCGACTCGGGCTACGCCGTCGGCGCGGTCCTGATCGGGCTCTCGATGGAGTTCGTCAACGCCGAGGCCGCGTTCTATCTGACCGCAATCCTGATGTTCCTGTCCGGCGCGGTCGTGTACGTCTGGATGGAGGAGACTCACCCCGAGTTCGGGACCCACGAGCCGCCCGCTCCCGCGTCGGAGCCACCGGACGGACCGGCCGCGCAGGACTAGCTCGGCGGCGCCACCTCTCTGCAGAGATGAATTCGACGTTCGTCGAACCCCGAAAACGACGACTGTAGGTCCTCTTCCGGCCGATTAGCGCCGAGAGATAGCAAGACCGTTAACGGCCGAGTTCGTTCCGGAGAGTGAGAGCTTTCATCACGCATGTCAGAACACACTGATCTTGTTATTGTCGGCGGCGGTATCAGCGGGGCGTCGCTTCTGTACGCGGTCGCGAAGTTCACCGACGTCGACGACGTCACGCTGATCGAGAAGGAGCGCGAGATCGCGGCGGTGAACTCCCACCGCACGAACAACTCTCAGACGCTCCACTTCGGGGATATCGAGACGAACTACACCTTAGAGAAAGCCGAGGAGGTCAAGGAGGGAGCCGAGCTGCTCGCGGGCTACCTCGAAGGCACCGACCCCGACCGCGAGATGCACAGCAAGCGGAGCAAGATGGTGCTCGGCGTCGGCGACGAGGAGGCCGAGAAGCTGGAGGAGCGCTACCACGAGAACGGGTTCGGCGACCTCTTCCCGAAGCTCCGCGAGATCGGCCGCGAGGAGATCGCGGAACTGGAGCCGAACGTCGTCGAGGGTCGAGATCATGACACCGAGCTCAAGGCGCTCCAGACGCCGGACGGCTACGTCGTCGACTACGGCGCGGTCGCGAAGTCGTTCGTCGACGACGCCCGCGCCGAGGACGGCGTCGCCGTCCACCTCGGCACGGCGGTCGAGAACGTCGACGAGGGCCGCGACGGCTTCACCGTCGAGACCGACGACGGCGACTTCGCGGCCGACGCGGTCGTCGTCGCCGCCGGCTCCCACAGCCTCCAGTTCGCCAAGGAGATGGGGTACGGCGAGGACATGTCGCTGCTGCCGGTCGCGGGGAGCTTCTTCCTCGCCGACGACCTGCTGAACGGGAAGGTGTACACGCTCCAGATGAAGAAGCTCCCGTTCGCGGCGGTCCACGGCGACGCCGACGTGCACGACCAGGGGGTCACCCGATTCGGTCCCACGGCGAAGCTCGTCCCCGCGCTCGAACGCGGCGAGCTCTCGACCGTGAGCGACTTCGCCGACGTGTTCGGTTTCTCGCCCGCGTCGATTCTGAGCTACGTCAACATCCTCTCGGACCGCATCCTCTTCCCCTACGTCGTGCGAAACCTCGTGTACGACATCCCCGAGCTCGGGAAGCGCGCGTTCCTGCCGGACGTCCAGAAGGTCGTGCCGAGCGTCGACGTCGACGACATCGAGCGCGCGAAGGGGTACGGCGGCGTCCGCCCCCAGATCGTCGACACGAAGAACAGGGAGCTCGACATGGGTGAGGCGAAGATCACCGGCGACGGAATCCTGTTCAACATCACGCCCTCGCCGGGTGCCTCGACCGCGCTGAAGAACGCGATGACCGACGTGCAGACCGTCCTCGACTTCTTCGAGGCGGACCACGAGTTCGACGAAGAGGCCTTCCGCGACGCCACGATCGAGAACTTCACGCGCGTCGACGACACGGCAGACGCGTCCGACTCGAACGCCGACGGCGACGACGCTGACGAAGCGAATTCGGACGACCGCGTTCCGGTCGAGGCGGACGACTGACGCGAGTAATGACGGATCGGGCACGACCGCCCGCCTCCACGCGAGCCCGCCTTCATCGATCCTCAAACTGGTTCACGACGTGCCAAACTGCTTCGCGACGTGCCAAGCTGCTTCGCGAACTACCAAACTGCTTCGCGACGTGCCAAGCTGGTTCACGAATTCCCGAAACGGTTCACGGTTCGACGGCCGAGCGCTCCCAGCGCGTGACTGACCACGACGAGTACGACCGCTATCGGCGCCCAGAGCGCCGGCGCTCCGTGTCCGTCAAACGACAACACGAACGCCACGGGAGCCGCCTCCCGCGTCGAGATCAGCCACGTGTAGAACGTCAACGGTCCGTACACCGGCCCGAACACCAACGCCGAACTGACGAGCAATCCGCTTCCGCGGTACGCGGCGCCGACCGCGAGCAGCGCGCCGAGCAGGACGAACAGCAACAGAGTCACTGCGGATCTCGCGTCGAAGACGGCGTGTAACGCGAACGCGAACAGCCCGGTCACACCGAACAGCCCCGCCCCTACCGCGGCTCCCAATCGTCTCGGCGACGACCGCGTTCCGAGGAGCGCCCGCCGGACGGTCTGTTTCGCGTCGGAGTTCATGGCGTGGGTTCCGGAGGCCTCGGCGTCTCCGATCGGGTACGTTCCCCCTCTGGATAAATCACGGGCGAGACGACGCGGTCGACGGAGTCGCTGCTCCGCCTACGTCCCCGTCGCGACGACGGTCTCCCGTTCGAACGCCTCCCGGAGCACGCGGATAGCCCGCCGCTTCGTTCCGTCGGGAACGAACACGAAGGGGATCGGCACGTCGAACGCGCGGTCGCCGTACAGCCCCCAGTCACCGACGGATCGCGTCGTCCCGCCGTACGCGATGGGGATGTCCTCAAGCTCGTCGGGGTCGTACGCGGGCACGTACGAGCGGTCGATCCACACCTCGTGGACCGGCACGTCGAGCGCGTCGGCGAGGAGCCGTTCCAGTCGCTCGTCGCCCTCGGTGAGCCACGCCGTGAAGTCGTCGAGGTCGAGGCCGCGTTCCCCGTCGCGATCTCCCCCATCGCGATCCCCCTCGTCGTCGTCACCGTCACTCTCGTCGTCGTCACCGTCACTCTCGTCGGCGCTACCGATGTCGCCGCCGATCCGGTCGGCGAGCGCGATCCGGTGTTTCCAGCAGGTGGCCGGGAAGCGTCGCCCCCGGAATCGGTCGTACATCGACGCCAGCGTCGAGTCGGGGTGCTCGCGGGCGGCGGTCCGGAGCCGTTCGAGCACCGCGTTGTCGTCCAGCTCCCGCGAGAGGACGCCGTCGACCGTCACCGGGCTCTCGCCGGTCACGCGCTCGTACTCGCCGAGCAGCTCTTGGAGAAGCCGGTTGGCGTAGACGGCCTTGTGGTGCTGCGTGACCCACATGTACAGCGCGATCCGGCCTTCGAGGTAGTTGCCGATCGTCGAGAGCGCCTTCTCGGTGAGCGCGAGCCCCTCCTCGGGATGGGCCGTGTAGGCGTCGACCATGCGGTCGACGTCGAAGCTCAACACGCCCGCGCCGGTCATCTGGTTGTCGCGGGTGATGTAGTCGAGGCGGTCGACGTCGATAGGGGAGTGGAGCAGCTGTGCGCCGACCCCGTACTGCCAGGGCTCCCCGCGTTCGTACGCGAGGCTGTAGCCGAGCACGTACGCGCACACCTCGAACGGATCCACGTCGAACGAGCGCAGGGCGTCGCCGTACTCCTCGACGATGAGGACGCAGCCGAGCAGCTCGTGCGGGCTCGCCGACCGGAGCGGCGCCCCGCCGACGCCCGCCCGGTCGAAGGCGTCGACCAGTCCGGTGTCGACGACCCGCTCGCGGAGGACGCCCTCGTCGAGGAACCCCTCCGAGAGGTGCGAGAACGGCGGGTGACCGACGTCGTGGAGCAGACAGGCGCACTCCAGCGTGCGCTGGACCTCCTCGAGCTCGTCGGTCGTCACGTTCTGCGTGACGTACGGCTGCCGACGGAGATTTTCGAAGACGGTCCGCCCGAGGTGGTAGACGCCGAGCGAGTGCTCGAACCGCGTGTGGTTCGCGCCGGGGTAGACCAGATGGGTCGCCGAGAGCTGCCGCACGTACCGCAGCCGCTGGAACGGTCGGGTGTCGACGACGCCGTCGACGAGCGCGTCCGGCAGCTCCACGTAGCCGTGGACGGGGTCTTTGATCTGAGTGGTCGGCATCCGAATGTGCGTGGATCGACGCCCCGGGACCTGCCTCTTTCGGTCGCGCGACCGACGCCCGCGTCGCCGATCGATTCCGTCCTTATAAATATCGAGCGCGCCGATCCGCGGACATGGAACCGGAGGCCGGCGACGGACCGAGCGACGGGGCGGACGACGCCGACGGCGACACGGTCGATACGACTGACACCCGCGGCACCGGGTCGCCGCTCGCCGACCGGTGGACCGCGCTCGACCGCGGCTGGCAGGCGCTCGCGCTCGGGCTGGGGATCGTCGCCGCCCACCTCGCGGGACAGGCCGCGGGCCTCTTCTGATGGGCGTCGTCGACGCCGCCCGGCCGTATCTCCCCGGCCTCGCGCTGCTGGCCGCCGGGGCGCTCCTCTCGCACCTCGTCGCCGGCGCGGTCGACGGGCTCCAGCCGCTCGTCGTCGCGGTCTCGCTCGGCGCGCTCGTCGGCAACGCGGTCGGAACGCCCGACGCCGCGAAACCGGGGGTCGGCGTCGACAAGCTCTTCTTGGAGACCGGGATCGTCCTGCTCGGCGCCGCGGTCGTCGTCGAGGAGTTCCTCGCCGCGGGGCCGACCGTGCTCGGGCTGGTCGTCGTCGCGGTCGGCGGCGGACTGCTGCTCGCCGAGCTGATCGCGCGGGTCCTCTTCCGGCTCGACGGGACGACGCCCTCGCTTCTGGCCGCCGGCGCGAGCATCTGCGGCGTCTCCGCGGTCGTCGCGATCGGGCGCGTGCTCGACGCGCGCGGGTCGGCGATCACGTTCGCGGCGGCGACCGTTCTCCTCTTCGACGCCGTCACGCTCGTCGCGTTCCCGATCGCCGGCGAGTGGCTCGGGCTCACCGGCCGCCAGTTCGGCGTCTGGGCCGGCGTGAGCATGTTCTCGACCGGCCCCGTCGCGGCCGCGGGGTTCGCGCACTCGCCGGAGGCGGGCCAGTGGGCGACCGTGACGAAGCTCGCGCGCAACTCCCTGTTGGGCGGCGTCGCCGTCGCCTACTCGCTGGCGTACACCGCGCGGTCGGCCACCGAACCGGGCGTGCGCCGGCTGTGGGCGGAGTTCCCGAAGTTCCTGCTCGGCTTCCTCGCGGTCGCCGCGGTCGCGAACAGCGGGCTCCTCTCGCCCGCCGCGCTGGAGTCGATCGGTCGGGTCTCGGACGCCCTCTTCACCCTCGCGTTCGTCGGCCTCGGGCTCTCGATCCGCCTCCGCGAGATGCGCGAGGTCGGCGGCGCCGCCGTCGGCGCCGTCCTCGTCCACCTGCTCGTCGTGAGCGCGCTGGCGCTGGGGGCGGTGCGGTGGCTGCTGTGAGACGCGTCGGCCGCGAGCGGCCCGACCGCCCGCCGCCCGCGTTCACTCCTTATAAGTAGCGAGCGGGCGCACTCCGCGTATGAGCACCATCGGCTTCATCGGCGGCAGCGGCATCTACGAGGCGCTTCCCCTGAACGACGTGCGCGAGGAGGAGTACGACACCCCCTACGGCGAGCCGAGCGACGCGATCACGATCGGCGAGTTCGCCGACACGGGCACGGAGGTCGCCTTCCTCCCCCGACACGGCTCCGAGCACGGCGTCTCGCCCACCGACCTCCCGTACCGCGCGAACATGTACGCCTTAAAAAAGGCGGGCGTCACCCACGTCTTCGCGTCGAACGCGGTCGGGAGCCTGAAGGAGGAGCTGGAGCCCGGCACCCTCGTCGTCCCCGACCAGATCTACGACCGGACCAAGCGCCGCGACCTCTCCTTCTACGGCGACGGCGTCGTCGTCCACCAGCCGTTCGCGGACCCGTACAGCCCGGAGCTGGTCGACCACCTGACCGAGGCCGCGGAGTCGGCCGCGCCCGCCGACACCGGCGTCGTCAAGGGCGGCACCTACGTCTGCATCGAGGGCCCGCAGTACTCGACGCGCGCGGAGTCGGAGTTCTACAAGAGTCGGGGATGGGACCTGGTCGGCATGACCGCCATCCCGGAAGCGAAGCTCGCCCGCGAGGCCGAGATCGCGTACGCGACGATCGCCGGCGTCACCGACTACGACGTCTGGAAGCAAGACAGCGAGGTGACGCTCGCGGAGGTGCTGGAGAACGCCGAGCGGAACCAGACGGCGATCAAGGCCGCCGTCGAGGAGGCGGTCCGGACGCTCCCCGACGACTTGGAGTGCGAGGCGCACACGTCGCTGGCGGGCACCGTCAACACGCCGACCGACGCGATCCCGGAGGAGACGAAGGAGCGCGTCGAGCCGTTGCTGGGCGAGTACTTATAAACGAATGATGCCGGATTATCGGTGAACACCTCCGGAGCCTCAGCCGCTCAATTATAAATCGCCGACTCCGGATCGACGGAGAACACCGCCAAAGCCCCAGCGGGGAGGACGGCGCACGCTCGCTGCGCGCCTCACTCGGTCGCTCACTTCGTTCGCTTCCTCGTTGCGGTGCTTACGTTGCCTGCGCCGTCCTCCCCGCTGCCCCTTTGAGTCCCTCCCGCACCACTGGAAGACGGTCCTGCTCGCTCACTGCGTTCGCTGCGCGGGCTGCGACTTCCATGCTCCCGCTCGTTCCACTCGCGGGACCGCACCCGCACCTCACGCCTC
>NZ_JARANT010000009.1 GCF_029889805.1 Halorubrum sp. Boch-26
CCCACGCCCCCCGCCTTCGGCGCCTCGGCGCGGAGACGTGTATAACCGACTGCCCGGACCCCCCGTCGCCCCCGCGAGTGGGCCGACGGGCCCGAAGAGGCGGTCGCGTCGGCGCTCCCGCCGTCGCTTCGGTACGCGCGGCCACCGGATGGCGCGGGTGCGTGGACCCTCGACGTGAGCGCCTCGACGGCGTCCCAGGCCCTCGGCGGAAAGAACAGGAGCAGGACCGCGATCATGACGAACGGGAACACGCCGAGCCGCATCGTCGCGGCCATGCCCAAGTGCGCGGAGACGAACGCGAGGGCGGCCCCGACCCTGAGCCGTTCGTCGGGGGCGATCAGCAGGACGGACACGGAGAGCAGCGCGATCCAGAGCCAGTTCATCGCCGCGAGGACCGCGGCCCGTTCGGCGACGAACGGGCCCAAGAACACGACGAACTCCTCCACTTGGAATATCCGGGGAACAGCGATGCCCGACATCCACGCGTCGCTCCGGTACTTGGACACCACGTTCGCCGCGTAGATCGACACGAGCGTCAGGAGGGTGACGACCGTCCCGAGCGAACAGACCCGGTGATCGACGCCGTCGTTCCCTTCCTCCTCACCTCGCGCGGTGATCTCGATCCGGTCGCTGCGGACCTTCCGGCGGCTCGAACCGAGCGACCAGCGGGCGTCGAGGGGGAGAAAGAGGCCCAAGAACAGGAACACGACAAGGATTGTGTTCCCGCCGTTGATCACGTACGGGTTCCGCGCGTACAGCGACGCGAGCAGGACGAGGGAGACACCGGTCGACGCCCGCGTTCGATAGCCGACGAGCAGGGAGACGGCGGCGACGGCGGCGATCGCGAGCAGCCCGGCTTGTACCCACGTCGAACCGGACACCGCGTGGATCGAGACGGTCTCCAACAGCGGATACAGCTCGGCGAGCGTCGACCGCGTCAGGACGCCGTCGTCGGTGTAGAACGCGCGCATCCCCGGGAGCCGGTAGCGGAGTAGGTCGCCGAGGAGCAGGAGCGCCAGCGCGACCCGGAACGCGCCGAGCGCGCGCGGATCGATCCCGAGGTACGGCGCGGCGCGCTCGCGGAGGGACTCGCGCGCCGCCGCGTAGCGGGAACCGACGTTCGAGAGCGGCTGGCGTGGTGGCGTCATTCGGAGGTGTACGTCGTAGGATACGATCTCAGTGATAAGTGCTTTGTCGTCTTCGGGCCGAGCCGTCGCCCGCGGCGTCCGATCGCGTCGAGCCGTCGTCCGCAACGCGCGACCCTTCCGCAGTTTTCAAGCCCGCCCGCCGTGAGGTTTCGACAATGACACGCACGGTCTGGGTGAAAGCCGACGGGAGCGTCGGCGACTGGGAGGCGCGCAAGCGACGGATCACGGCCGCCATCGAGGCCGGCGCGGACTGGGTCCTCGTCGACGAGGCCGACGTGGGCCGCGTCAGAGAACTGGGGGACGTCTCGGTCGCGGCGTTCCGCTCCGAGGCGGACGTCATCGACGACGCCGAGAGCGACGCCGAGGCCGACGCTTACTTCGTCGGCAAGGGCGGTGAAGGCGACGGGACGATCGACCTCCCAGACGACTTCTCCGGCTCTGCGGACCTGACGACGGTCCGGCGGCGCGACGACCGCGCGCAGGGCGTCTACGTCCGCGTGCTCGGGACCGAGTACGAGCGGTTCGCCGAGGAGGCGGCGGACGACGCCGAGTACACGATCGTCGTCGGCGAGGACTGGTCGATCATCCCGCTGGAGAACCTGATCGCGCGGGTCGGCGAGGAGACGCACCTCGTCGCCGGCGCGACGACCGCCGCGGAGGCCCGGACCGCCTTCGAGACGCTGGAGATCGGCGCCGACGGCGTCCTCCTCGATTCCGACTCTCCCGACGAGATCCGGGGCGCGGTCGAGGCCCGCGACGCCGCCGACCGCGAGACGCTGGACCTCCGGCACGCCGAGGTGACCGAGATCGAACAGACCGGGATGGCGGACCGCGTCTGCATCGACACGGGGTCGCTGATGGACGACAGCGAGGGAATGTTAGTCGGCTCGATGTCGCGGGGGCTCTTTTTCGTCCACGCGGAGACCGCGGAGTCGCCGTACGTCGCCTCGCGGCCGTTCCGCGTGAACGCGGGCGCAGTCCACGCGTACGTCCGCAATTCCGAGGGCGGCACCAACTACCTCGCGGAGCTGTCGAGCGGCGACGAGGTCCAGGTCGTCGACACCGACGGCCACACCCGCGAGGCCGTGGTGGGTCGGGTGAAGATCGAGAAACGCCCGATGTTCCGGATCCAAGCGGAAGTCGAAACCGAGGACGGCTCCGACCGGATCGAGACGCTCATCCAGAACGCCGAGACCGTGAAGATCGCCACGACCGAGGGCCGGAAAGCCGTCACCGACGTCGAGCCGGGCGACGAGGCGCTCGTCTACTACGAGGACGTCGCGCGCCACTTCGGGGAGGCCGTCGAGGAGAGTATCATCGAGAAGTGAGGCCGGGCCGCCGTCCCGGTCGCGGAACGGTGACCGCGCCGCGGGCGCACGAAACCGGCCGGGATCGTGTCGACCAGAACGCATTTCACCGTCACTCCGCATCCGGTTCCCATGACAGTCGCTAACGAAGGCGATCGTCGCGTCGCGGAGTCGGGCGTCGTCGAACGGATCCGCCACCTCGCGGACGCCGCGAATCCGGCGTTCGCGGCCGGGAGCATTCTCGTGCCGCTGGCGTTTTTCGCCGCGAGCCTCGCGCTCGCGAGCACCGGACTGCTCTTTTACACGCACGTCGCGGCGGGCGCCGTGTGGTTCGGGTTCGCGCTGATCTTCCCGGCGATCATCGGCCCGACCCTCGGCGGACTCGACGAGGAGGCGTCGGCCGCGGTGACGGCCACGCTCGTCCCGAAGGCCGTCTTCTTCCTCGTCGGCTTCTCGCTCACGACGGTGCTCTCGGGCACGGTGCTGTTGACGTCCGACCTCGGGCTCGGCTACGGGTTCGCGAGCCGCTGGTCGTCGGCCGCGCTCGGCGTCGGCTGGGGGCTGTTCGCGTTCGGTCTCGTGGTCCCACACCGGCTCCAGCTCCGCGCGTACTACGAGACGCTGACGCCGGATCCGGACGCCGCCCGACTCGAATCGATCGAGAAGAAGAACCTCGTCGTCGGGCTGTTCGAGGGCGCCGTGATGCTCGCGCTCATCGTCCTGATGAGCGGGTTCCGGCTCGGGTAGCCCGGCGCAGATATCGGGAGTCCCCGCCTCAGATATCGTACAGCTCGCCGTACTTCTCCTCGACGTAGTCGACGAACGCGTCAGCCGAGAACTCCTCGCCGGTCGCGCGTTCCACCAGCTCGTTCGTCTCGTAGCGCGAGCCGTGCCGGTGGACGTTCTCGCCGAGCCACGCCTGGAGATCGCCGAAGTCGCCGTCGGCGATCTTCGCGTCGAGGCCGTCGATCTCACTCTCGGCGGCGTCGAACAGCTGCGCGGCCATGACGGATCCGAGCGAGTAGGTGGGGAAGTAACCGAAGTTCCCGTGGCTCCAATGGATGTCCTGCAGACAGCCTTCGCTGTCGGTCTCGGGGCGGATCCCGAGGTACTCCTCGTACTTGTCGTTCCAGACCTCCGGCACGTCCTCGACCGCGAGGTCGCCGCGGATCAGGTCGCGCTCGATCTCGAACCGGACGATGATGTGGAGGTGGTAGGTGAGCTCGTCCGCCTCGACGCGGATGAAGTTGTCCTCGTACACCTGATTGAACGCCTCGTAGGCGTCCTCGACGGTCGCCGCCTCGGTCTGGGGGAACTGCTCTTTAAACGAGGGGAGAAACAGCTCCCAGAACGCCCGACTCCGCCCGACGTGATTCTCCCAGAGCCGCGACTGCGACTCGTGGACGGAGAGGTCGCGCGACTCGCCGAGGGGGGTCGCCCACTCCTCCTGCGGGAGTCCGAGGTTGTACTGGGCGTGCCCGTACTCGTGGATCGTCGAGCCGATCGCACCGAGCGGATCGGACTCGTCGAACCGGGTCGTCACGCGGCAGTCGAACTGGTTGCCGGAGGTGAACGGGTGCGAGGAGACGTCGAGCCGACCGCGGTCGAAGTCGTAGCCGACGAGTTCGAGCGCCTCGCGGGCGAGTGCCTCCTGGTCGTCCTCGGAGAAGGTCCCCTCGAAGGTGTCGACCGCGAGGTCCGCGTCGGCGCCGCGGATCGCGTCGATCATGGGAACGAGCGTCTCGCGGAGCTCCTCGAGGATGGCCTCGGCGCGGTCGATAGGGAGACACGGCTCGTAATCCTCGAAGAGGACCTCGTAGGGGTCGCGGTCGGGGTCGATGTGTTCCGCGTACTCCCGCTTGAGCTCGACGTGCTTCTCTAGGTACGGGGCGAACGCCTCGAAGTCGTCCTCGGCTCTCGCCTCCTCCCACGCCTGCAGCGCCTCGGAGCCGGTCTCGGAGATCTCCTCGACGAGCTCGACGGGCACGGCGTCGGCGCGCTCGTACTCGCGGCGGACCTCGCGGACGACCGCCGCCCGCTCGTCGGTGAGGTCGGCGTCGTCGAGCTCGGCGAGCAGCTCGCCGGTCTCGCTATCCGTGATCATGTCGTGTTGGATCGACGAGAGCGTCGAGAGCTCCTTCGAGCGGGCGGGCGTGCCGCCCTCGGGCATCATCACCTGCTGGTCCCACCCGAGCACGCCGGCGGCGCTCCCGACCGTGTTCCAGCGTCGAACGCGGTCCAGGAGGGCCTCGTACGCCTCGGGGGCGTCGGTCGCGTCGTCGGCCGCGGCTTCCGTTGCCATACGTCACGGATCGGTCGCGCGGATTAAGAAGGGACCGAATCCGGAACGGACGCGACGACGGGTCACGGAGGCCGTCCGCCGCGCGGATCCGGGCGAACCGGCCCCGAGCGCGACCTATTTCAGAGAGGCCGCCGAACCGCCGGCAACGAATGAAGACCGACGAGGACACCATCGACCTGCGATCCGACACCGTCACGACGCCCTCGGACGAGATGCGCGAGGCCGCTCGCGACGCCGAGGTCGGCGACGACGTGTACCGCGACGACCCGACCGTCAACGAGCTGGAGCGCCGCGCCGCCGAGGCTGTCAGCACCGAGGCCGCGCTGTACGTCCCTTCCGGGACGATGGCGAACCAGATCGCCGTCCACGTTCACACGGAGCCCGGCCAGGAGCTCCTCTTGGAACGCGAGTCGCACATCTACCGGTGGGAGCTCGCGGGCGCGGCGAAGCTCTCGGGCGCGCAGACCCGGACGATCGACGCCGGCGAGCGCTGCGTTCCGACCCCGGACGCGGTCGCCGAGGGACTCGTGAGCGAGGACCTCCATCGGCCCGGGACCGGCCTCCTCTCGCTGGAGAACACCCACAACTACCGCGGCGGGGTCGCGGTCCCGGTCGAGGAGATCGCCGCGGCCGCCGAGGTCGCCCGCGACGCCGACGTGCCGGTCCACCTCGACGGCGCCCGCGTGTTCAACGCCGCGGTCGCGCTCGGCGTCGACGCGAGCGACGTCGTCGCGCCCGCCGACAGCGTCACTTTCTGTCTCTCGAAGGGACTCGGCGCACCCGTCGGCTCGATCCTCGCGGGCGACGAGGCGTTCGTCGAGGCGGCCCGCCGCGTCCGGAAGCTGTTCGGCGGCGGGATGCGACAGGCCGGCATGATCGCCGCGCCCGGGCTGCTCGCCCTCGACAACGTCGACCGGCTCGCCGACGACCACGCCAACGCCGAGCGGCTCGCCGCCGGTCTCGACGCGCTGAACGGGGTCGACGCGCCCGCGCCGGACACCAACATCGTCGTCGCGCACACCGAAGACGCCGGGATCCCAGCCGCGGACCTCGTGGAGGCCTGCAAGGCGGCCGGCGTCGGCTGCGTCGAGTTCGACGAGTACACGACCCGCTTCACGACGCACCTCGACGTGGACGCCGCCGACGTGGACGCCGCCGTCGACCGGATCGGCGACGCGGTCGCGGCGCTGTCGGCCTGAGGCGGCGCGGTCACGGCGCTGTCGGCCTGAGGCGGCGCGGTCACGGCGCTGTCGGCCTGAGGCGGCGCGGTCGGAGATCAGACGCACGCACGGAAACGTTCAATTCGGCGGGCGATCAACCCGGTCGTATGGGCACAGCACCCGTGGGCTCGGAACAGCTCCCCGGCCGAACCGAGGTGGCCGGCGCCCGTCCCTGAGGTGGTCGGCGTCGACATCAGCGGCCGCCACGAGGAGGACGGCGAGTACCTGATGGTCGCGGCCGCGGTGCACGCCCGGATCGACTCGACCCGGATCCGGTCGGTCGAGGGGACCGGCTTCGCCGCCGCGCGCGAGGGACCGACGCTCGACGCGACGCTGGCAGTCGTGGCGACCGCCGTCGGGAACCTGCCGGAGCCACCGGCGGGACCGATCGTCGCGGAGCACGGCGAGTTCTACGAGGAACCCCCCGAGCGGGTCGGGCTCAGCTTCCGACCCGAGTTTAAATACGTCGAGAGCATAGGTGAGCGCGAAACAGTGCAGGCAGCACACCACGCCGCGTACGCCGCCCGAGACCTCCTCTTATGACCGGGAGCGTCGAGGGGGCGAACGCCGACGGAACCCACGAATCGGTCCCTCGAGAGCGGCGCGCGGTCGTCGCCAAGCGCGTCGATTCCGGCAACGCCGACCTCACCGAGATCACCCAGCTCGCCGCGGCCGCAGGCTACGAAGTGGTCGGCGAGCTCTCGCAGACCCGCACGGAGGACGCCGCGTTCATGTTCGGTGAGGGGAAGGTCGCGGAGCTGCGCGACCGGGTCCGCCGGACCGACGCCGGCGCCGTCATCGTCGACAACGACGTGGGGCCGTACCAGACGTTCAACATCGGCGGGGAGCTCCCCGAGGGCGTCGAGGTGATCGACCGGTTCACGCTCATCCTCGAGATCTTCGGCCAGCGCGCGAACACTCGGAAGGCGCAGCTGCAGGTCGAGCTCGCCGAGCTCCGGTACGAGCTCCCGCGCGCCGAGGCGAAGGCGAGCCTCGCGAAGCGCGACGAGCGCCCCGGGTTCATGGGGCTCGGCGAGTACGACGAGAGCGTCGAGCGCGACATCAAACGACAGATCTCCGAGATCCAAGACGAGCTGGAGTCGATCGCCGAGAAGGAGGAGGCGCGCCGCGAGCAGCGCCGCGACTCCGGCTTCGATCTGGTCGCGCTCGCGGGCTACACCAACGCCGGCAAGTCGACGCTGATGCGCCGGCTCGCGGCCGAGATCGACGTCGACGAGAACGTCGACCGACACCCCGACCTCGACACGACCGCCGAGTCGCAGGACATGCTGTTCACCACCCTCGGCACGACGACCCGCCGGGCCGCGATGGAGAAGCGCGACGTGCTCCTCACGGACACGGTCGGGTTCATCGCCGACCTCCCCCACTGGCTCGTGGAGTCGTTCGAATCGACGCTCGACTCGGTGTACCGGGCCGACCTCGTGCTGCTCGTCGTCGACGCGAGCGAGCCGGTCGAGGCGATGCGCGAGAAGCTCGTCACGAGCCACGATACCCTCTACGAGCGCAACGAGGCCCCCGTCGTCACCGTGTTCAACAAGGTGGACCGGCTCGTGCCCGGCGAGCTGGCGGACAAGCGCGGCGCGCTCTCCGGCGTCGCGCCCGACCCCGTCGCCGTCTCGGCGAAGACGGGCGCGGGCGTCGCGGAGCTTCGCGACCGCGTCGAGGACGAACTCCCCGACTGGGAGCGCGAGCGGCTCGTCCTCCCCGTCTCCGACGAGGCCATGAGCCTCGTCTCGTGGATCCACGACCACGGCCACGTCGACGAGGAGTCGTACGCGAGCGACCAGGTGACCGTCGACTTCGAGGCCAAACCCTCGATCGTGGCCCGCGCCCGATCGAAAGCGGCCGCGCTCGCCCCCGCGGAGTCGCCGTAGGCGGCGAGTCGGCGCGCCGGGCGGCGAGTCGGCGCGTCGGGCGGCGAGGACTCACGCGACGTCGCGGACGGGCATGACGGATCGGGCGCGCGTGGCATCGGACAAAGTATACATTCCTCCACTTGCGAACAGGTATCATGGACGACGCCGGAGTCGACGGCCGGCGGCGGGACCGACTCGTCGCCGCCGACGACGCTATCGAGCCGCCGACGGGGTTCCGCGAGCGGGCCGTCGCGAGCGACGCGGGGGTGTACGACGCGTTCGCGGCCGACGGGCCCGACGCCTGGCGGCGCGCCGCCGACCTCCTCGACTGGGAGACCGAGTACGACGCGGTGCTCGACGACGCCGACCCGCCCTTTTATCAGTGGTTTCCGGGCGGGCGGCTCAACGCGTCGGTGAACTGCGTCGACCGACACCTCGACGAGCGGCGCAACCAGCTCGCGATCCGGTGGTTCGGCAAGCGCGGCGAGCGGCGGTCGTACACCTACCTCGACCTCCACCGCGAGGTGAACGCCGTCGCGGCGGGGCTACGGGAGCTCGGCGTCGAGGAGGACGACGTCGTGACGCTGTACCTCCCGATGATCCCGGAGCTCCCGGTCGCGATGCTGGCGTGTGCGCGGATCGGCGCGCCCCACAACGTCGTCTTCGCGGGGCTCTCGGCGGAGGCGCTGGCGACCCGCCTCGACGCGGCCGACTCGTCGTACCTCGTCACCTGCGACGGCTACTACCGGCGGGAAGACGCGTTCAACCAGAAGTCGAAGGCGGACAACGCCCGACTCCGGGCCGACGCCGATCTCGCGGCGACGGTCGTCGTCGACCGGCTCGGGGACGCGCTCGACGTGTCCCTCGGCGACGACGAGTACGGGTACGAGTCCCTCGTCGACGCGCACGACGGCGAGACGGTCGAGCCGGTCGCGCGCGACGCCACCGACCTGCTGTTCGTGATGTACACCTCCGGGACGACCGGCCGACCGAAGGGCGTCGAGCACGCGACCGGCGGCTACCTCTCGCACGTCGCGTGGACTACCCGGAACGTCCTCGACGTGCGCCCCGACGACACCTACTGGTGTGCGGCCGACATCGGCTGGATCACGGGTCACTCCTACGGCGTGTATGGGCCACTCTCGGTCGGGACCACGACCGTCCTCTACGAGGGCTCGCCAGACTACCCGGACCGGGACCGCGTGTGGGACCTGATCGAGCGCAACGCGGTCAGCGTCTTCTACACCTCGCCCACCGCGATCCGGTCGTTCATGAAGTGGGGCGCGGAGTACCCCGACCGCCACGACCTCTCGTCGGTCCGCCTGCTGGGCACCGTCGGCGAGTCGATCACGCCGAAGGCGTGGCGCTGGTACCGCGAGCACGTCGGCGGCGGCGAGGCGCCGATCGTCGACACGTGGTGGCAGACGGAAACGGGGGCCATCGCGCTCGCGACGCTGCCCGGGATCACGCCGATGAAGCCGGGGAAGGTCGGGCCGCCGCTGCCCGGGATCGACGCGCGCGTCGTCGACGAGGACGGCGAGCCGGTCGCCCCCGGCGATCCGGGGTACCTCACGATCGGGTCGCCGTGGCCCGGGATGCTGCGCGGGCTCCGCGAGGGCGACGAGCGCTACCGCCGCGAGTACTGGGTCGAGGCCGAGGACGGGTGGCGCTACCGGACCGGCGACGGCGCGACGGTCGACGAGGACGGCTACGTGAGCATCCTCGGTCGCGTCGACGACGTGATCAACGTGCGAGCGCGACGGTTCAACACCGCCGAGTTGGAGTCGGCGATCGTGGGCGTCGAGGGCGTCACCGAGACCGCGGTCGTCGGCGACGACGACGGCGACATCGTCGCCTACGTGACCACCCGGAGCGACGTCGAGCCCGGGGAGTCGCTCCGGGCCGCGATCGGCGAGGAGCTGGCCCGCTCCGTCGGCGACGTGGCGCGCGCGAACCGGATCGTGTTCACTCCGGACCTCCCGAAGACGCGCTCGGGGAAGATCATGCGCCGCCTGCTGGAGGACATCGCTCGCGGCGAGGAGTTCGGCGACGTCAGCGCGCTCCGGAACCCGGAGGTCGTCGGTGAGATCGAGTCGTCAGTTCGCGAGGAGTAACCGGATACGGATTCCCCACACCGTTTCAGCACCGTCTCAAACGTTCATATGGGCGGGCTCCGAGGAACCGGTATGGGAACGCTCGTCTCTCGCTCGGCGCTCCACGATCGGAAGCGGGCAGTCGCCAAGGCGCTCTGTTACCGCGTCTTCATGGTCATAATTACCGTATTCGTGGCGTGGGCGGTCGTCGAGGACGTGGGCGCCGCCGTGAACATCGGGCTGTTCACCAACGTCGTCAAGACCGCGACGTACTACGCCTACGAGCGGCTGTGGGACCACGTCGCGTGGGGCGTCGCCGACGGCGTCTGAGTCGGTCACCCCTCCGGTGGAGGTGTCAGCCCGTTCGAGAGGAGTCGTCACGTGTTTCGGAAATGAATTGTATACCGAAACAATGCGTCTCGAGACACATCCGTTGAGCAGACCGAATAGAGAGGCCGTGGATCGGTACACGCGAGAAAAGCAGGACGTGCGAAGATTTTTCTTTCGGCTTTTCGTCTGTTCACGAAGTAGATGGTCGACGCGATCGACGCCGACGCGTACGACGCCCTCGTGGCCGCGGCCGAGACGTACCGCGCCGCGGTCGTGGTTCGGCTCGCCGGGGAGGCCGGACTCCGGACCGGCGAGATCACCCGCGTCGCGCCGCGGCACCTCCGGGATGCGGGCGTCGCCTCCGAGGCGTCACTCCTCGCCGTTCCGGCCGAGAACGCGGCCGAATCTATCGACCGCGAGACGGTCGTCCCGGCCTCGCTGGCGGCCGAGCTCCGGCGGTACGCCGAGAGCGAGGGGCTCGGCGAGGCGGAGCCGTTCGTCGGCGTCTCGCCCCGCCGGGTCCAGATGATCGTGAACGAGACCGCCGGGCGGGCGGCGGCGCGGACCGACGGCGCGGTCCCGGCCGACGTCACGCCTCGCGACCTCCGCGACGCCTTCGCGCGCCGACTCCTCGTCGACCGCGGCGTCGACCCCCACGCGGTCCGCGAGGCCGGTGGCTGGGAGACGCTCGGAACCTTGGACGAGTTTCTCGGCCCGCTCGACGGCCGGGAGATCGCCGAGGCGTTCGCGGTCGCCGGGACCGCTGGGTCCGCCGGAGCCGCCGATCCGGCCGCCGGTACCGACGGAACGACACCGACCGCGCTCGGCGGGTTCGAGGCGCTCGCCGACGGCGAGGACCGCGGGTCGCCGCTGGCGACGGTCCCGGAGCGACTGGTCGAGTCCGACCGGTGGGTCGAGGCGTGGGTGGTCCGCGGGTCGGTCGACGGCGGCCGGACCGAGGTCGTGGGCGCCGCTGGCGTCGACCGGGAGGTCCTCGTCGACCGCGGCGTCACGCGGGACGGGCCGTGGCTCGACGCGGTCGAGACGGGAGACCCGGTCCTCGCAGACGACGAGCCGACCGCCGACGGGCGGCCGGGAATCGCCGTCCCCGCGAGCTACCGGGACGTGACGCACGGCGCGCTCTGCGTCGTCGCCGACGAAGCGGCCGTTTCGGAGACCGAGCGCCGCGAACTCGTCGCGCTCGGGCGGTGTCTCGGCTGGGCGGTGACGGCCGGCCGGTGGCGCGACCTCCTCCACTCCGACGCCGTCACCGAGGTCGAGTTCCACACAGCCGACGAGGGGGCGTTTCTCGCCCGGGCTAGCGCCGGCCTCGGCTGTCGGATCGCACTCGACTCGACCGTCGGCGTCACCGACGACGCCTCTCGGCTGTACCTCTCCGTCGCGGGAGCGAGACCGCAGGGCGTCGCCGAGGTCGTCGACGGCGCTGACGGCGTTTCGGACCTCCGAGTGATCGAGACGCGCGAGGACGGCTGCTCCGTGTCGGTGCACGTCGAGGGCGGGTCGGCCGTCCGAACGCTCACGGAACACGGTGCGACCGTCCGCGACGCGGTCGGGGAAGACGGCCGCGTCCGCGTCGTCGCCGACCTCCCCGAGGGCGCCGACGTCAGACCGGTGGCCGACGGCCTCCGCGCCGCGTTCGCCGACGCCCGTCTCGCGAGCAAGGAGTCCGTCGGCCGGTCGGCGCGGTCCGAGTCCTCCTTCCGCGAAGGGGTCGCGGACCGGTTCACCGACCGCCAGTGGGCCGCCCTGTCGGCCGCGTACCACGGCGGCTACTTCGACTGGCCCCGCGGGAGCACCGCCGAGGAGGTCGCCGACGCGATGGACGTCTCCTCGCCGACGTTTCATAACCACCTCCGCAAGGCGCAACGCGCGCTCCTCGACGGCCTCTTCGAGGAGGAGCACCGGGATCGGATCTGAGCCGAGACGCACCTGAGAGGCACCCGATACCGGGGCGATAGACACCAGATACCGGCGAGAACCGGCGCGCGCGACGGTGCGAGATTATCACGATTTTTCGTATTTAGCGCCAGCGTTTATATGGTGAGATTGGGTGGATACGACCGTACCATGACAGAGGACGACGGACAACTGGAAGCGAGACTGGAAGAGCAGGAGGTGTTCGAGCCGCCGGAATCGTTCGTATCGGGGGCCAACGTCTCCGACCCCGAGATCTACGAGGAGTTCGAGGAGAACTGGCCGGAGTGCTGGGAGGCCGCGGCCGACCTCCTCGACTGGGAATCGAAGTACGATCAGGTGTTGGACGACAGCAACCCGCCATTCTACGAGTGGTTCACCGGCGGCGAACTGAACGCGTCGGCTAACTGCCTCGACCGACACCTCGACGAGCGCGGCGACGAGGCCGCGATCGAGTGGGTCGGCGAGCCGGTCGACGAGGACGATCGCACGTACACGTACGAGGAGCTCCACCGAGAGGTGAACGAGTTCGCGTCCGCGCTCCGCGAGCAGGGCGTCGAGGAGGACGACGTCGTGACGATGTACATGCCGATGATCCCGGAACTGCCGATCGCGATGCTGGCGTGCGCCCGCATCGGCGCCCCCCACAGCGTCGTTTTCGCCGGGTTCTCGGCGGACGCGCTCGCGACCCGGATGAACTCCGCGGAGTCGGAGTACCTCGTCACCTGCGACGGCTACTACCGGCGCGGCGACCCGCTCGACCACCTCGACAAGGCGAACGAGGGGCTCGCGGGCGTCGACCACGGCACCACGACCGTCGTCGTCGATCGGCTCGGGCCGAACGGCGACGACTTCGGCCACGAGCTCGGCGACGACCAGCTCGACTACGGAGACCTCGTCGCGGACCACGAGGGCGCCGAGGTCGAGCCGGTCACCCGCGACGCCGAGGACATGCTGTTCCTGATGTACACCTCCGGGACGACGGGGAAACCGAAGGGCGTGAAACACACCACGGGCGGCTACCTCTCGTGGGTGTCGTGGACCTCGCAGTCCGTCCTCGACATCAAGCCGGATGACACGTACTTCTGTTCGGCCGACATCGGCTGGATCACGGGTCACTCGTACATCGTCTACGGGCCGCTCGCGCTCGGGACGACGACGATGATGTACGAGGGCACGCCGGACCACCCGGAGCAGGACCGCCTCTGGGAGATCGTCGACGAGTACGACGCGACCCAGCTGTACACGGCTCCCACGGCGATCCGCGCGTTCATGAAGTGGGGACAGAAGTTCCCGGACCGTCACGACCTCTCGTCGCTGCGGCTGCTCGGGACGGTCGGCGAGCCGATCAACCCCCGCGCGTGGAAGTGGTACTACCAGCACATCGGCGACGAGGAGTGTCCGATCGTCGACACGTGGTGGCAGACCGAGACCGGCGGGATGATGGTGACGACGCTGCCCGGGATCAAGGACATGAAGCCGGGCGCCGCCGGACCCCCGCTCCCGGGGCTCGACGTCCAGATCCTCGACACGCTCGGCGACGAGGTCGAGCCCGGAAAGGCCGGCTACCTCACGGTGCAGAAGCCGTGGCCCGGCATGCTCCGGACGCTGTACAACAACGACGAGCGCTACATCGAGGAGTACTGGGCGGAGTACTCGGATACCGACAGCGACGACCCCGACGACTGGGTGTACTTCCCGGAGGACGGGGCGAAGATCGACGAGGACGGCTACATCACCGTGCTCGGCCGCGTCGACGACGTGCTCAACGTCTCCGGCCACCGGCTGGGGACGATGGAGATCGAGTCCGCGATCGTCGGCGTCGAGGGGGTCGCGGAGGCCGCCGTCGTCGGCGGGAACCACGACATCAAAGGCGAGGCGGTCTACGCGTACGTGACCACCGAGGACGGGTACGAGGGCAACGACGAGCTCCGCGACGCGATCATCGCCGGTGTGGAGGACGCCATCGGTCCGATCGCTCGGCCGGAGCAAGTCGTGTTCACGCCCGACCTGCCGAAGACCCGTTCGGGGAAGATCATGCGCCGCCTGCTGGAGAACATCGCTGACGGCAAGGAACTCGGTAACACGAGCACGCTCCGGAACCCGGAGATCGTCGAAGAGATCCAGCAGAAAGCGGACGGCGAATAGGCGTCCGACGCCCCCGTTTTCAGATCGGCACGACGACCTCGATACGCGAACGAACGTCACGATCGAATCAGATATACGACGTACGACGAGTCTCACAACGACACACCACGATAGATGACAGATAGTAGCTCACACGACTCCGGCGACGCTGCCACCGACGGTGGCGTCGCGGCGGGTGCGGCACAGAAGCACAGACAGACCGACTACCTCAGCTCGGAGGTGAACCTGCTGAATCCGAGCACGCCGTACATGCGCGAGCACCTCCGGATCGTCTGGACGGGGTTCGCGATCTGGGCCGTTATCGTCTTCGGTCCGGTGACGGCCACCTATCTGGCCCCCGGGACGATGACGACCGCGATGCCGGTCATCGGCTTCCCGCTCCACTACTTCCTCATCGCCATCGGCGCACCGGGGGGTGCGCTGATCTTATCAGCGTGGTACGCCCAGCGGCGGGACGAGCTCGACAGTAAGTACGGGATCGATCACGACAGCACGGGGGGTGACGCATGACGGCGCTCGCCGCAATGCTGCTCCAGAGCGGACTGCTCCCCGAGGAGTTCACCGTCTCGTTCAAGGCGCTCCCATCGATACTGGTGATCGGCATGCTCCTCGTGTTCATCGCCATCGGATTCGTCTTCCGCGTGGCCGACACGGAGGACATGTGGGTCGCCGGGCGCTCGATCGGGAACGTCGAGAACGGGATGGCGATCGGCGCCAACTGGATGTCCGCCGCGTCGTACCTCGGGATGGCGGCGCTGATCGCGACGGCCGGCGTCTACGGGCTCGCGTTCGTCGTCGGGTGGACGACCGGTTACTTCATCCTGCTCATCTTCCTCGCCGCGCAGCTGCGTCGGTTCGGGAAGTACACGGCGCCGGACTTCGTCGGCGACCGCTTCAACTCCGACACCGCGCGCGCTATCGGCGCGGTCACGACGTTCCTCATCGGATTCGTCTACGCGATCGGACAGGCCCGCGGGATGGGGCTCGTCGGGCTGTACATCTTCGGCGACCTCGGGGTCTTTGGACTGAGCGGGTACCAGGCGATGGTCATCATCATGATGACGATCACGGTGGGATATCTCACGCTGTCCGGCATGCTGGGCGCGACGAAGAACATGGCCGTCCAGTACGTCATTCTCATCGTCGCGTTCGTCGCCGGGCTGTTCGCGGTCGGGTTCACGAACGACTACTCGACGATCCTGCCGCAGATCGAGTACGGGGCGCTGATAGCCGACCTGAGCGCCGAGTTCTCCGAACCGTTCATCAACCAGAGCTACTACCTGTGGATCGCGACGGCGTTCTCGCTCATCGTCGGGACGTGCGGGCTCCCGCACGTGCTGGTCCGCTTCTACACGGTCGAAAACGAGCGGACGGCCCGCTGGTCCACCGTCTGGGGACTGTTCTTCATCTGTATCCTCTACTTCAGCGCGCCGGCGTTCGCTGCGTTCGGAACCGACCTGTACGCGCGAAACATCGGCGCGGTGTACGGCGACCCGGGGATGACGAGCGAGGCGGCCGACGTGATCGTCGTGTTGGCCGCGGAGCTGTCGAACCTGCCGCAGTGGTTCGTCGGATTCGTCGCCGCCGGCGGGATCGCGGCCGCCATCGCGACGACCGCCGGGCTGTTCATCGCCGGCTCCTCGGCGATCTCCCACGACATTTACACCAACATCATCAACCCCGACGCGACCCAGCGCCAGCAGGTGCTCGTCGGTCGACTGAGCATCGTCGCGCTCGGCGTGCTGACGACGCTGGCGGCGCTCGACCCCGCGGCGCCGATCGCCGCGCTGGTCTCGTACGCGTTCTCGCTGGCCGGCGCGGTGCTGTTCCCGATGTTCTTCCTCGGCATGTGGTGGGAGAACACGAACCGCGAAGGGGCGCTGGCCGGCATGACCACCGGGCTCACCATCTGGGGTATCTCGATGGTCAACGAGGTCGTTCCGACGTACATCGGCGGGGTGGAGGCTCCGCTCAACGCGACGCTCGCGGCGTGGATGCCTGCGATCGGCTCCGCGCTCATCGCCGTGCCGGTCGTCTTCGCCGTCACCATCGTCGTCTCGATGGCGACCGACGATCCGCCGATTGAGACGAAGCGGATCGTCCGACAGTGTCACAGCCCGGAGCCGATGCGCCAACAGCAGACGGCAGAGGACGTCGTCGCCGACGGTGGCGAGGACGTGGCGACGGACGGGGGCCGCGCAGCGGACGACGCGGGTATCGATGTCGATCGTGCGGGAGACGACGCGACCACGGAGGAGTAATCCATGTACGAACGCATTCTGATCCCGACCGACGGAAGCGACGTCGCAGAGTCCGCGGTCGAGCACGCGCTCGATCTCGCTGAGAAATACGAGACCGAGGTCCACGCGCTGTACGTGGTCGACATCGATTCGGTCAACCTCAGTCTCGGCACCGAGCAGGTCGACCGGCTCAAGCAGGGTCGGTTCGGCGAGATGGAAGAGCTGAAACAGAAGGCCGACGAGGCGACCGGCACCGTCGCCACCCGCGGTGCGGACCGCGATATCGACGTCGTAGAACACATCTCCGGCGGCCGCCCGCACAAGGTGATCGCCGACTACGCCGACGACCACGAGATGGACCTCATCGTTATGGGGAGCCACGGGCGCGCCGGCGTCCGGCGCGCGCTCCTCGGGAGCGTCACCGAGCGCACGCTCCGCTCGACGCACGTGCCCGTCCTCGTCGTCGACTACCTCGACCAGGACTGAGCCGCCACCGCGTCGGGTCGTCCGGCGTCCCGTTATCACGGCGCCGTCTCGGTCCGTTTCCGGAACACCGACGTACCCCGACCGACACCCACGTTCATGACCGAGACCGACCCGATCGGCGACCCGGACGAGGAGGGCCTCGTCGACCGCCTCCGATCGCACGTGAGCGAGAACCGAGGCGGCATGTTCCAGGACCTGGTGTTCGCGATCGCGTGGGTGACGCTCGTGTCGCTTCTGTACGACTTCGCGTTCGCGAGCGCGCCGCAGTGGGTGCTGTACATGTTCATGCTCGCCGGGATTCCAGCGTACTTCGGCTTCTTCATCTCCCTGGAGCTGGCGAAGCAGCGGCGGTAGTCACGGATCTCGTTTCCTCGTTCAGTCGTCGAGCGTCTCGGCGGACGACTCCGGACTCTCTCCGCCGTCCTCGTCGTCGGCGTCCGCCTCGGGCGCGACCGCCGCGTCGTCCGACTCGCCGACGATCCTCGCCGTCCACGTCCCGCGCAGGAACCACGCCACGCCGACCGCGAAGGAGGCCACGGCGGCCGTCGCGTACGCCCACCACAGCCCCACGACGCCCCAGTCGAGGCCGACGTAGCCGACCTCGACTACAGGGATGTCGACGGGGCCCACCGCGGTCCCACCGAGCGTGACCCCGACGGCGCCGAACGCGAGCAGGGCGGCGAGCGGGATCCGGACGCCCCACCGAGAGAGCAGGGACAACACGAGCGCCGCCTTGGTGTGGCCCGCGCCGCGGAACGCGCCCTGTATCACCATGAGGCCGCCGAAGAAGGCCCACGACAGGGCGATGACGCGAAGGAAGACCACACCCTCGGCGACCGTCGCCGGGTCGTCGATGAAGACGCCGATCGCGACCGCCGGGAACAGCCAGACGGCGCCCCCGGCGACGCCCAGAAGCGCCATGGTCCCGAGGGTGGCGACGCGGGTGACGGCGACGGCGCGGTCGGGCGTCCCCGCGCCGAGGTTCTGTCCGACGCCGGTCGCGGTCGCCTGTCCGACCGCGCCCGCGACCGACCACGAGACGGACATCAGTCTGACGCCGATCCCGTAGGCCGCGGTCGCGGCCGGGCCGAACCGCGCGACCAGCGCCGCCATGAAGACGGCGGCGAACGACCGCGCCCAGCCGTCGAGCGTCGCCGGATACCCCACGCCGATCAGCTTGCGGAGTATCTCCGGGTTCGGCACGAGGTCGCGGACGTACAGCTTCACCCCCCAGTCGCCGCGCAGCAGGATTCCGATCCCCACCGCGGTCGCGAACAGGCGCGCGACGAGCGTCGCGATCGCGGCTCCGCGCGTGCCGAGCGCGGGCACCGGTCCCCAGCCGAGGATGAAGACGGGGTCGATGACGATGTTGATACCGGCGGAGATCCCGACCAGCCACATCGCCGTCGTCGTGTCGCCCGCGCCCTGCAGCGAGGCGCGGAACGCGAAGAAGAGGAACGTGAGCGGAAGGGTGAGGAGGATCACCTCGATGTACGCGAGCGCCTCGACGAACACCGCGTCGCGGGCGCCGATCCAGTACAGTAACCGGTGGCGCGCCGCGAAGCCGAGGACCGCGAGGGCGACGGAGACGGCGATGGCGAGCAGCACCGTCTGCCCCACGACCTCGTCGGCGCGTCGGTCGTTGCCGGCGCCGACGTGCTGGGAGACCAACGCGATCGTCGCGGCCGTGAGTCCCATCGCCGTCGACACGAACAGCCACGAGAGCGGGAACATGAGCGAGACGGCGGCGACGGCCTCGGTGCTCACCCGCCCGACCCAGAACATGTCCGCGAGGTTGTACAGGGTCTGGAGGAGGTTCCCGAGCACCAGCGGCCACGCGAGGTCGAACAGCTTCGGGGAGATCGCCCCCGTCGTCATGTCGACTCGGGCGTCGTCGTTTCCCACGGCGAGTTCTGACTGAGGGCACGCCCGCTCGCGACCTAACGTTTCGGGAACCGGTTCGCGGTGGGATCGCCCGTCGGCGAAACGCTCCGTTCACTGACTTTTCGCCCCGGAAAACCCGTATCAGCGACGAGAAGGGCAGAGAACGTCCGAATACGGGGATACCGGTGCGCACACAACACTTATCACCCAGTCGGGAGTTATCTCGAGTGCGATGGCGACAGGCAAGGTCGACTTCTTCAACGACACCGGCGGCTACGGATTCATCGAGACCGACGAGGCTGACGAGGACGTGTTCTTCCACATGGAAGACGTCGGCGGCCCGGACCTCGAGGAAGGCCAGGAGGTAGAGTTCGAGATCGAGGAGGCGGACAAGGGTCCGCGCGCGACGAACCTCACTCGGCTGTAGCTCGCTCGGCCGTATCCACGACCGGCGACGACGGACAGCTCTCGAAACGCGTTCCGCGTATATGACACCGCGAGCGACGGCGCCGGGATTTTGGTCGCCGAGCGCGGAGTCCCGGTATGGACGCCGCCGACCTCGACGCGGACACCGCCGACCTCGACGCGGACACCGACGACCTCGACGCGTTCGTCGCCGAGAACCTCGCCCGCTACGCCGAGACGCAGGGCGTCCTCCCCGAGCGGCTCGACGAGTTCGGCGAGCGGTACCGCTCGCAGGGGCACCTGACGCGCGAGGAGCTGTACGAGGTCGCCTACGAGTCGTCGACGCGGAGCGCCCACCACGTCCGGACGAACCCGGCGGAGCGCTGCCGGGAAGTGACTCGTAACGCGCGCCTCGTCGACGGCGACTTCTCGACGGTCCACCTGCTCACCGGACTCTCCGGGTTCAGGGCGCCGACCGCGTCGTGCGTGCTCGCCGCGCTCGACGGCGACCGGCACGCCGTCGTCGACACCCGCGTCTGGGCGTCACTGGATCGATTGGGGTACGTCGACGAGCGGAAGGAGTCGTTCGACGCCGCCGACTACGTCACCATGATCGAGCCGATCCGCGAGATCGCGGACGATACCGGCTACCGCGCGGTCGACGTCGGCTACGCGCTGTTCGCACACGACGATACCGTCCGAGAAGGGACGTTGCACTAGTTCTCTGGACACTGACGGTCACGCCCGGCCGGCGGAGTTCTGGCGAGGCTACAGCGGGAACTCGACGCCCGTCGCCTCCTCGGAGTACTCCCAGAGGCGGCGGGCGTCCTCGCGGTCGTAGGAGGCGTCGTTCGACCGTCCCACGGTCGGCGTCCCGCGCATGTTCATGAAGCCGCTCGGCTCGACGTAGGCACCGCCGTCGACGTCGGCGGTGGCGGCGTACAGCATGGGGAGCGCGCCCGTCGCGGCGTCCTGCCCGAGGACCGCGTTCGCGGCCTTCATCCCGACTCGTAGCAGGGGGTTGCCGCTCTCCTCTGCGGTGCGGTGCTGGAGGTTCGTGGCCGCGTAGCCCGGGTGGCAGGCGACGCTCCGGAGGTCGACTTCGTTGCTCGCGCGGTTCCTACCGCCCTCGCTGGCGTCGTCACCGTCGTCGATCCGACGCTGGAGCTCGTAAGCGAACAGCAGGTTCGCGAGTTTGCTCCGGCCGTACGCCTTCCACTTCCCGTACGACTCCTCCCAGTTGAGGTCGGAGAAGTCCATCTCGCCCTGCTCGTGGGCGCCCGACGACTGCGTGACGACGCGGGCCTCCCCGTCTATCCCCTCGGCGGCGTCGAGCAGCGGGAACAGTCGGCCAGCGAGCGCGAAGTGGCCGAGGTGGTTGACGCCGAACTGCGTCTCGAAGCCGTCTTCGGTCTCGCTCCGCGGGATCGCCATCACGCCGGCGTTGTTACAGAGGGCGTCCACCGCGTCGTAGTCGGCGGCGAGCCCCCCGGCGAACGACGCCACCGAGTCGAGCGACGCGAGATCGCACTCGCGCACGTCGAGTTCGCCGGCAACGTCGCCGGCGTCGGCGCGGATCTCGTCCGCTGCGCGCTCGCCGCGCTCGACGCTCCGACAGGCCATCACCACGGTGGCACCCTTCGCGGCGAACGCGCGCGTCCCCTCGTGGCCGAGCCCGCTGTTCGCGCCGGTGACGACTACCGTCTTTCCGTCCAACTTCGGCATGTCTTCGGCGGTCCATTCTACCATACGTCACGGAAGGAGCGTTACAGGGAGAAACCTGTCGGCGGGATCCGGCGTTTCCCGTTCGTGCGAGATATTCCCGATCAGGCCGACGAGACGGCGTCTGACGCGGGGATTCACTTTCACCTCGCTGCCGGTGCGTTTTTAGGTGCTTCGGCGGAAAGTACCCACACCGAATGACGTCCTTCCAGTCGACTATCGGCGACGAGGAGGGGATCGCGGAGGAGCTGGCCGAGGGCCAGCGCGAGATCTCCATCGCCGAGTTCTTCGAGAAGAACAAACACATGCTCGGGTTCGACTCGGGCGCCCGCGGGCTCGTCACCGCCGTCAAGGAGGCGGTCGACAACGCCCTCGACGCGACCGAGGAGGCCGGGGTCCTCCCCGATATCTATATCGAGATCGAGGAGGTGGGCGACTACTACCGGCTCGTCATCGAGGACAACGGGCCGGGCATCACGAAAGAACAGCTCCCGAAGGTGTTCGGAAAGCTCCTGTACGGGTCGCGGTTCCACGCCAGAGAGCAGTCACGTGGACAGCAAGGAATCGGGATTTCAGCGGCTGTGCTGTACTCTCAGTTGACTTCCGGCCAGCCCGCGAAGATCACCTCGCGCCCGAAGGGGCAGTCGCGGGCGCAGTACTTCGAGCTCATTATCGACACCGACACCAACGAGCCGGAGATCAAGGCGGACGATGAGACGACGTGGGACCGCCCCCACGGGACGCGGATCGAGCTGGAGATGGAGGCGAACATGCGCGCCCGCGGCCAGCTCCACGACTACGTGAAACACACCGCGGTCGTCAACCCCCACGCCCGGATCGAGCTCCGCGAACCCGGGCTCGACGAGCCGATGAAGTTCGAGCGGGCGACGGACGAGTTGCCGGCGGAGACGAAGGAGATCCGCCCGCACCCCCACGGGGTCGAGCTCGGCGCGCTGATCAAGATGCTGGAGGCGACCGAGTCGTACTCGGTCTCCGGATTCTTACAGGAGGAGTTCACGCGGGTCGGCAAGAAGACCGCCGACAGCGTCATCGGCAACTTCCGGGACGTGTACTACGGCCGCGAGCTCTCGTGGACGCCGCCGCGCGCCCACGACGACCGCGACGTCGCGGCCGCGGTGGGCGAGGCGGTCGCCAACAAGGGGAAGGCGGCGACGGCCGACTTCGCCGAGGGCGTCGCGGAGACGGTCGCGAACAACGACCGCCTCTCGCGGTCCGAGCTGGCGACGATCGTCGGGAACGTCGCGGAGACGGTCGAGGACGACACGGGCAAGACGTTCGGCGGGACCGTCCGCGAGAACGCGGTCGACGCGGCGTGGCGGGCGATCACCGGCGTCGACGCCGACGGTGACGCGACCGGAACCGCCGGAGATGTGACCGGAACCGTCGGGGACGCGGGCGGCGAGGAGGCGGGCGACGAGGAGGCGGGCGACGAGGGCGCGGAATCGCCGCTCGTCGCCGACGTATACGCCCTCGTCGACGAGGCGACCTCGACTCGGAAAGACGACGCCGCGGTGCAGGCGATGGCCGACGCCCTGACGCGTCGGTTCCTGAACCTCGATGGCGACGCGTTCCGAATCGCTCGCGACGACCTCGAACGGCTCGTCGCCGACGCGGCCAATTTCGTCGCCGAGCAGCACGACGCGACGTTCGGCGAGACCGCCCGCGAGAACGTCGTCGAGGCGTTCTGGTCGCGGGCGCGCACCGTACCCGACGACCCGCCGAAGGTGCGTGACGTCGCCGGCGACCGCGACACGTCTGCCGACCTGCTGGCCGCGATGCGGGCCACCGACATCCTCGCGCCGCCGACCGACTGTCTCGCGCCGATCACGGCCGAGTTGGTCGAGGCCGGCCTGCGCAAGGAGTACGACGCCGACTTCTACGCGGCGGCGACCCGCGACGCCGAGGTCCACGGCGGGGACCCGTTCATCGTCGAGGCCGGCATCG
This sequence comes from Halorubrum sp. Boch-26, assembly GCF_029889805.1. Lineage (GTDB taxonomy): Archaea > Halobacteriota > Halobacteria > Halobacteriales > Haloferacaceae > Halorubrum. Next base: position 23,063 of record NZ_JARANT010000009.1, read on the forward strand.
CCTACGGCGGGTCGATCCCGGCCGAGGGCTCCGTGGAGCTGCTCCGGTTCGCGAACCGCGTCCCGCTCGTCTACCAGCGGGGCGCCTGCGCGACGACCGACGTGATAAAGCAGATCGGCTGGCGGAACTACGGGCTCGACCAGCCCGGCGGGTCGGGGTTACCCAACGGCCCGGCCGTCATCTCGATCCACGTCGCGTCCACCAACGTCCCGTTCACGAGCGAGTCGAAGGACGCGCTCGCGAACGTCCCCGCGATCGAAGACGAGATCGAACTCGCCGTGCGGGAGGCCGCTCGGGAGCTGAAGTCGTTCCTCAACAAGCGCCGCTCGATGCAGCAGCGCCGCGAGAAGCAGGACGTGCTCGGCAAGATCCTCCCGGAGATGGCCGACAAGGTCTCCGAGGTCACGGGTCGCCCGCGCCCCGACATCGACGGCGCGCTGGCCCGGATCATGAACAACGTCAGCGTCGAGCGCGAGGTGTCGGACGGCACCGTGACGCTGGTCGTCGAGAACCACTCCGACGTGAACGAGCAGCTGGATATCACCGACATCGTCTCGACCGAGCCGACGGACCCCTCGGAGGGAACGGTCGTCGACATGGACGGCGAGTGGTTCGTCCAGTGGAAGCCCGAGGTCCCCTCGGGCGACGAGCGGGAACTGACGTACGCGGTCGACGGCGACGCCGAGTTCGAGGTCAGCGTCGGCGGCGTCGAGACGGAGAAACTCACGGTGAACGCATAATGACGACCGAAAGCGACGCACGAGACGAGCTGATCGACCTGGCCGCCGACTTCTACGACCAGTTCGCGGGCGGGAAGATCCCCGAGTTACAGCTTCCGACGCGGACGAAGAGCAACATCGAGTACGACACCGAAAGCGGCGTGTGGACGTACGGCGACCGCACGTCGACGCGCAGCGCCAACTCGGTGCGGGGCGCCCGCAAGCTGCTGAAGGCCGCGTACACGATCGAGTTCCTCGCGAACCAACTCGACGAGGGGCGCTCCTCGACGCTGCGGGAGCTGTACTACCTCTCGGAGTCGTGGGACAACGACGAGGCGCAGTTCAAGTCGCAGAACGAGTCCAACGACCTCGTGGAGGACCTGGAGATCGTCACGGGCGTCACCCGCGAGGACTTCCACATGCGCCCGGAGGAGTCGGGCGCGACCCTGATGGGACCGTTAGAGATCCGCGAGCAGACCCGCCGCGGCGAGCGCGAGATCCACTGTCAGGAGGACGTCGGCGAGGGGGGGTACCAGATCCCGAACAACCCGGACATGATCGAGTTCCTCGACGACGACATCGACTTCGCGCTCGCGGTGGAGACCGGCGGGATGCGCGACCGGCTCGTCGAGAACGGGTTCGACGAGGCGTACAACTGCCTCGTCATCCACTTAAAAGGTCAGCCGGCGCGGGCGACCCGCCGGATCACGAAGCGCGTCCACGACGAGCTCGACGTCCCCATCGCCGTCTTCGCCGACGGTGACCCGTGGTCCTACCGGATCTACGGCTCCGTGGCGTACGGCTCGATCAAGTCCGCGCACCTCTCGAAGTACCTCGCGACGCCGGAGGCGCAGTTCGTCGGGATCCAGCCCGAGGACATCGTCGAGTACGACCTCCCGGCCGACCCGCTCTCCGACTCGGACGTGAACGCCCTCGAATCCGAGCTGGACGACCCGCGCTTCCAGACCGACTACTGGGAGGAACAGATCGAGCTCCAGCTCGACATCGGGAAGAAGTCCGAACAGCAGTCGCTCGCGAGCCGCGGCCTCGACTTCGTCACCGACACCTACCTCCCCGAGCGGCTCGGAGAGATGGGCGTGATCTGAGCAGCGAGTGCAGCATGCCGTATAATCGGCTGCGGCGGCGTCTCCGCGAATCGGGGTCCCCGGCGGTGACGACGCTCCCAGACGGAAGTGTCGACCACTTCTGTACGGTGGTCGGAGACGCCGCCGGGTCGATTGAGACCCGTGACGCGTTCGGCCGCGAGATTCTGGGAGATCGGTCGTCGTTCTCGTTCGCCGTCGAGACGACTGAGCCCGGGGGACAGGCGGTCAATACAGCGAAACAGCTGCACGCACTCGGCGGATCGGTCACCTGTTACGGCTATCTCGACGCGCCGATATTCGAATCGCTGCCGTTCACCACGGTGTCGATGGGATCGCCTGCGCTCGTGTACGTGTTCAGCTTCAGCGATAGAGACGTAATGTTCGTCGAGACCGCCGAGGTCACGGAGTGGACCCTCGCGGAGTTACGCCGTTTCGGTGACCTCTCGGACGTGTTCACGGGCGACGCGGTCTGCTGTAGTAACTGGGGCTCCGTGAGGGGGCTCGAGAGCGCGTTTTACCAACTGAGCGACACACGCTTGTCACGGGTTCCGTTCGTTTTCGATCCGGGTGACATCGTCGGGGTCCGGCCCGACGAAATCGGCGCGTTACTCGACGCGATCGCCGCCCTCCAAGACACGTTTGACGTGGTGTATTCTGCCAACCGGCAGGAAGTGCGGACGACGGCTGCAGCCCTGTCTGGACCGTTCGACGACGACCTCGCGCGGCTCGCCGCGATCCGAGAGGAAACGGGTATCACGGCCGCGGCGATGCATGCGAGAGATGAGGCTGCCGTCGTCACGTGCGACGACCAACTGCGGGTCAGCAACTATCGCGTCGAGCGTCCAGTCCGGCACACCGGTGGCGGCGATCGGTTCACCGGCGGGCTCGGCCACGCGCTGGCGTGTGGTTGGGATTGGGATCTCGCGTTGGCGTGCGGAAACGCCTGTGCCGCCTACTACGTCGACTCCGGCAGAACCGGCGATGCGAACGACATTACTGCGTTTCTCAGGGAACGGCCCCCGGTCGAGTCTTGAGTGGCTGCCACCCTCTCCGACCCCTGAACGCATTACGTCCGCTTATCCGCTTTCGTACTCGATCGCGGCAATCTCGCGACGCTTTCCGTCCGGGTCGTCGCCGTCGTACTTATAACGGACATCGTCCGCCTCGTCGGTCGTCGCGTTGTGCGATCCGTCACAGAAGGGCTTCGATCCCGAGAGGCCGCACTGACAGACGTATATCATATCGTCGTCACCCATATCCGATTCGTCGAGTCGTGCCGGTCCCCGCTCTTCGTGAGTTACCTCGCGTGCCATGTTCGGACATCCGCGTCGGTCGGTATACGGTTTGTGGCGACCTCGGTCGCCGCAACCGCCTTGAGCATGGGTCCCGTATCCGTTGTATGAGCGAAACCGACGAGCGAAAGGGAATCGATCCCGAGGAACTGACCGACGAGGAGTGGCGCGAGCGACTCTCCGAGGAGGAGTACCGCGTGCTTCGCGAGAGCGGCACGGAGGCGAAGTTCTCCGGCGAGTACGTCGACCACCACCCAGACCACGGGGAGTACCGCTGTCGGGCCTGCGGGGCGGTGCTGTTCGACGCCGAGACGAAGTACGAGTCCGGCTGCGGCTGGCCCGCGTTCTACGCCGCCGAGGAGGAGTCGGTGACGACGACGGTTGACACCAGTCACGGGATGCGCCGCACCGAGGTTCGGTGTGCGAACTGCGACTCGCACCTCGGGCACGTGTTCGACGACGGCCCCGAGCCAACCGGCGAACGGTTCTGCATCAACTCGGTCGCGATGGAGTACGACGAGGAGTAGGTCGCTCCCGACGGCCGGGGGACTCGTCGCGCGAGACGGACGGAGAGGAATTACAGGGCGTCAGTCCTCGTATATCGGAAGCGTGAGGACGAACACGGTGCCTTTCGGCTCGTTGTCCTCGATCCGCACGTCGCCGCCGTACAGGTCGACGAGCGACTGTACCAGATAGAGCCCGATCCCCGCACCCGGACTGTCGAGCCCTTTCTCGCCTTTCCCGAACACCTCCTCGCGGTGGTCTTCGGGGATTCCCGGCCCGTTGTCGGCGATCCGCACCTCGACGATGCCGTCGCGCTCGACGGCGGATACGTCGACCTCCGCCGGCGTCTCGTCGTTGTGCTGGATCGCGTTCCGGAGGACGTTCCGGAACACCGAGCCGAGCAGATCGTCGCCGACGACTCTGCGCTCCGGGAACGACCCATCGACCGTCACGACCGCTCCCGGATAGGCCGACCTGACCTCCTCGACCTGCTGGGCGAGCACCCGATCGAGCGGGACGCTCGTCGGATCGGCCTCGTCGCGAAGCATCACCTGCGCGAGGTCGCGCGCGGAGGTCGTCAGTCCGACGGCGTTGTGCGCGCTCTCTTTGATCACCGAGAGGTACTCCTCGCCCTCCTCGTCGACGTGACCGTCGAGCAGCTCCGCGTATGCCTCCACGAGCTGGAGATCGTTGCGGATGTCGTGGCGCATAACCTGATTTAACAGTCGGAGGTCGTCGCGCTGGCGCTTGAGACGCTCCTCGGCGTTCGCCTCGCGATCGGAATCGGTCTCGGTGCCGTCGCCACAGGCGTCGTCCATCGATGGTTGGTTGGTCTTCATGCCGTTTTTATATATCGACTGCGGGGATGCCGGCGTTGGGAGCGTCCGCGCTCAGATCCCGTCGTCGAGCAGTTCGCGGGCGATGATGTTCTTCTGGATCTCCGTGGTCCCCTCGTATATCTGAGTGATCTTCGCGTCGCGGTAGAGCCGCTCGACGTCGTGGTCGTTGACGAAGCCGGCGCCGCCGTGGACCTGGACCGCCTCGTCGGCGACGTCGACGGCGACCCGCGAGGCGAACTCCTTGGCCATCGACGCGAGGGCCGTGAGGTCCCCCGACTCGTTGTCGACGGCCCACGCGGAGCGATAGGTGAGCCACCGGGCTGCCTCCGTGTTCGTGTGCATCTCCGCGAGTTTGTGTTTAATTGCTTGGAAGTCGGCGATCGGGCGGTCGAACTGCTCGCGCTCCTCGGCGTACTCGAGCGCACGCTCGGCTGCGCCTCGGGCGATCCCGACGCCCTGCGCCGCGACTGCGGTGCGCGTCTCGTCGAAAAACTGCATGAGTTGAAGAAAGCCCATCCCGCGCTGGCCGATCAGGTTCTCCTCCGGGACGCGGACATCGTCAAAGCGGAGCTCCGCGGTGTCGCTCGCGCGGATCCCGAGCTTGCCAGTGATCTTGTCACGGGTGAGCCCGTCGCGGTCGCCCTCGACGAGGATCTGCGAGTAGCCGGAGTAGCGGTCGTCGATCTCCGGGTCGGTCTCGCAGACGACGACGAAGTAGTCCGCGACGGTGCCGTTCGTGATCCACATCTTCGAGCCGTTGATCACCCACTCGTCGCCGTCCTTCTCGGCCCGGGTCGCGACCGAGGTCACGTCCGAGCCCGCCTGCGGCTCCGAGATGGCCGAGCCCATCACCGCGTCGCCGGCGGTCACCTCGGGGAGGACGCGCTCCTTCTGTGCTTCCGTGCCGAACTCCATCAGCGCCTCGGCGCCGAAGCCGGCACTGGAGACGCTGAGGCCGATCCCGGGGTCGGCCGCGAACAGCTCCTCCGTGAGGATCGCGTTCTCTAGCGAGGAGTAGCCGACGCCGCCGTACTCCACCGGGACGTGCGGCGCGAGCAGTCCCATGTCGGCCGCCTTCTCCATCACCTCGTAGGGGTACTCCTCCTCCACGTCGTATTCGGTCGCCACCGGCCGGATCTCCTCGTCGGCGAACTTCCGTACCTCCTCGCGTAGCTGCTTCTGTTCGTCCGTTAGCTGGAACTCCATACCTCGAGTATCAGCGTAAACCGTGATAATCGTTGGCGAACGCCGAACAATTCGAAAAGAGTTGTCCGTTTATATGCCGGTCCCCCCACTCCGATCAGCGAACGCGACCGTCGAGAGTCGCCTCAGCGGTTCTCGACGAACGTCGCGATCCGATCGGTCGCCTCCTTCAGCTCGCGCATCGAGGTCGCGTACGAGACGCGGAGGTGCCCCTCCCCGCCCGCGCCGAAGACGGAGCCGGGGACGACCGCGACGCCCTGGGCCTCCAGCAGCTCCTCGGCGAAGGCCTCGTCGTCGCCGCCGCAGTCGGGGAACGCGTAGAACGCGCCGCCGGGCTCGAACGTGTCGAGCCCCATCTCGTTGAACCGAGAGACGACGAGCCGGCGGCGGCGGTTGTACTCGTCGATCATCTCCTGAACCTCGTCGTCGCAGCGGTCCAGCGCCTCGATGGCCGCGTACTGGGGCGTCGTGGGCGCCGACAGCATCGTGTACTGATGGATCCGGTTCATCGCGTCGATCGCTTCGCTCGGTCCGAGGGCGTACCCCAACCGGAGCCCGGTCATGGCGTACGCCTTCGAGAAGCCGTTGACGACGACGGTCCGCTCGCGCATCCCCGGCCGCGTGGCGATGGAGGCGTGGTCGGCCCCGTAAGTAAGCGCGGCGTAGATCTCGTCGGCGATCACCCGGAGGTCCTCGTCGCGACAGAACGCCGCGACCTCGGCGTACTCCTCCTCGGTCATCGTCGCTCCCGTCGGGTTGTTCGGGTAACAGCAGACGAGGAGGTCCGCGTCGGCGGCGCCGGACGCCTCCAGCGCCTCCCGCGTGAGCGCGAAGTCGTCCTCGGCCCGCGTGGGGACCGTCAGCTGCTCGCCGCCGGCCAGTTCGATCCCCGGTCCGTAGGAGATGTACGTCGGCTCGTGGACCGCGACCGTGTCGCCGGGGTCGACGAGCGCGCGGAACGCCAGATCGACCGCCTCGCTCGCGCCGGTGGTGACGAGCACCTCGTCGGTCGGGTCGTACGACTGGTCGTAGCGCTCGTGGTGGGCGGCGATCCGCTCGCGGAGCGCGGCCATCCCGCGGTTTGACGTGTAGGAGGTCTTCCCGCGTTCGAGCGAGTCGATCGCGGCGGTGCGGGCCGCCCACGGCGCCGAGAAGTCGGGCTCGCCGACGCCCAGCGAGATCACGTCGTCGCGCGCCTCCGCGAGCTCGAAGAACTTCCGGATCCCCGACTCCGGGAGGTCGCTGGCGCGGTCCGAGAGCCTCATGGCGACACGGAGAGGCGGTCGTCGTCGTCGCCGTCCTCGAACCGGATCCCGCCGTCCTTGTAGGTCTCCATGATGTAGTGGGTCACCGTCTGGGTGACCTCCGGCATGGGCGCGACCTGTTCGGAGATGAACCGCGAGACGTCCTGCATCGTCTCGCCGAGGACCTCGACGGCGAAGTCGTAGTCCCCGGAGACGAGGTGGAGGGCGTCGACCGCGGGGAACTTCGCGATCCGGTCGGCGACCTGCTCGTAGCCGGTCTCGCGGTCGAGTTCGACGTTGATCTCGACGACCGCACGGATCTTCCCCTCGTCGACGCGGTCCCAGTCGACGACCGCCTGGTAGCCGTGGACCACGTTGTCCGCCTCCAGCGCGTCGATCGCGTCCGCTACCGCGTCCGCGTCGAGGCCCGTCTGGGCCGCGATGTCGTCGATGTCCTCGCGGGCGTTCCGCGCCAACACGTCGAGTACCTCGCGCTCGGCGTCCATACTTACCGATCGCACGGGGGCGGTTTATTAGTAGCGACGTGCGCAAGACGGGCGAGCGCTCCGGACGGCGGACCGCGGCCGTCCGGCGACGCTCCTTCCGCCATCCCCACGGCTTTCAGCGTGGCGCGCGATCGCTCGACCATGGCTTCAGACACCACGGCTCGGAGCGACACGTTCGACGTCGGCGGCGAGCTGACCGTCAACCGCCTCGGCCTCGGCGCGATGCGGATCACCGGCGACGACATCGTCGGTCGGCCCGACGACGAGGACGACGCGAAGGCAGTCCTCGAACGGGCCGTCGAGCTCGGCGTCGATTTCGTCGATACCGCCGACTCCTACGGACCGGGCGTCTCGGAGCGCCTGATCGGTGAGGCGCTCGGCGACCGCGACGACGTGGTCGTCGCCTCGAAGGCCGGCCTGCTCCGCAACCGCGACGGCGACTGGCTCCCCCACGGCGATCCGGACTTCCTCAAGAATCAGGTGCTGTGTAGCCTCGACCGGCTCGATACCGACACGATCGACCTCTACCAGTATCACCGGCCCGATCCGGACAGCGATTTCGAGGCGTCGGTCCACGCGTTCGCGGAGATGAAAGACGCCGGGCAGATCGCTCACGTCGGGCTCTCGAACGTCACCGTCGAGCAGTTGGAGACCGCGACCGATATCGTCGATATCGCCACCGTCCAGAACCGGTACAACGTCGGGCACCGCGACGACGAGGACGTCCTCCGCGCCTGCGAGCGCACCGAGGTGGGGTTCATCCCGTGGGGGCCGATGTACACGGTGGACGAGGCGGGCGTCGCGGGCGCGCTCGCTGCGGTCGCCGACCGGAACGACGCGACGGCGCGGCAGGTCGCGCTCGCGTGGCTCCTCGACCACTCCGACGTGACGCTCCCGATCCCGGGCACGTCCAGCGTCGAGCACCTCGAATCGAACGTCGCGGCCGCGGAGCTGTCGCTGACGGACGAGGACGCGGCCGCGCTGAACGAGATCGACCCGCAGCCGTAGCGGCGACTCAGCTTAAAAGGGGTAGTCGGACGACCTACTCGTCGAACGGGTTGGTCAGCTCGACCGTCTCCTCCCGGTCGGGGCCGACGCCGACCGCGTAGACGGGCGTGTCGATCTCGTCGGCGACGAACTTCAGGTACTCGCGGGCGGCCTCGGGGAGGGCGTCGTAGCCGCCCTCGGCGACCGCGGCCGAGTCGAACTCCTCCCAGGTGTCCAGCTCCGCGAACACCGGGTCACAGCGCTCCCAGCGGTCGGTCGTGGTGGGGACGGTGTCGATCACTTCACCATCGAGCTCGTAGCGGGTACACACCTTCAGCTCGTCGAGCCCGGCGAGCACGTCGACGTGGTTGACCGCGACGCCCGTGAAGCCGGAGACGCGCGCGGCGTGGCGGAGCATCGGGAGGTCGAGCCACCCGATCCGGCGCGGGCGACCCGTGACGGTTCCGAACTCGCCGCCCTTCTCGCGGATCTCGTCGGCGAGCGCCTCCTCGTCGGTGTCGCCGTCGAGCTCGGTCGGCATCGGTCCTTCGCCGACCCGCGAGAGGTACGCCTTCACGATGCCGACGACCTCGCCGTCGCCGACCGTCGTGATGCCGACCCCGGAGCCGACGGCCGCGGCGCCCGCGGTCGGGTTCGAGGACGTGACGAACGGGTAGTTCCCGTGATCGACGTCGATGTGCGTCCCCTGCGCGCCCTCGAAGAGGATCTGATCGCCGGCCTCGCGGCGGCGGTAGAGGTAGTCGCTGCAGTTGACGGTCATTCCCTCGTCGGCGAGGCGCTCGCCGATCGCGGTGAACTCCTCGTGGAGCGCGTCGACGTCGAACGCCTCGGCGCGCTCCTCTTCGGCGTCGATCTCGAGCCCGTACACGTCCTCGACGAGCGCGCGCTTCTGCGGGACGGCGTACTCCAGCTTCTCTCGGAGCACGTCGGGGTCGAGCAGGTCGGCGACCCGGACCCCCCGTCGCCCCGCCTTGTCCTCGTACGTCGGGCCGATTCCGCGGCCGGTCGTGCCGACCTCGTCGCCGGCGTCGTCGTCCGCTTTGACCTCCTCTTCGATCCCGTCCAGCACGCGGTGGTACGGCATGATGACGTGCGCTCGGCGGGCGACCCGCACGTCGGGGTCGAGCCCGCGCTCGCGCAGGTCATCGATCTCGGTGAACAGCGTGCGCGGGTTGACGACGCAGCCGTTGCCGAGAATGCCGACCGTGCCCCGGACGGCGCCGCTCGGGACCAGCGACAGCTTGTACTCTGCGCCTCCCTCGACGACGGTGTGGCCGGCGTTGTCGCCGCCCTGATAACGGACTACGACGTCCGCGTCCCCTCCCCACCGGTCGACGAGCGCGCCCTTGCCCTCGTCACCCAGCTGGGAGCCGACGATGGTGAGTGTCATACGGCCCGCAACTTCCGGCCGGGGGGTAAAACCGATTACGGTCCGCGGACGCGAATACCCCACGGACGTGTATCACATCGAGGTGCGTTCGCGTGAGATGTCCCCGTTCGTGCTGTCGATCGCCCGCTCTCCCCGCTCGCTGTGATCGACCCCGACCGATCGCTCCGGCCGACTCGCGAACCGCGCTGACTCGAGCCGATCGAACACGTTAACTACTGTCACGTCGAATCGTGGGATCGAGCGACCCCGACCCGGCCGCCGACAGCAACTTTTAAACCGGGGCACGACGAGTTAACATGTGCCATGATAGATCGACTAGAGAAGGAGGTAGACATGCTGGAACGACACCTCCAGGTTCTGCGGATGGTCATCGAAAACGAACCGATCGGCATCGTAAAGATGTCGAACGAGACCGGCTACCCCCACCACAAGGTCCGCTACTCGCTGCGCGTGCTCGAGGAGGAGAACCTCATCGAGCCGTCCAGCCAGGGAGCCATCACGACCGAGCGCACCCACGAGTTCGTCGACGAACTCGACGAGAAGCTCGACGAGACGGTCGAGAAGCTCGGGTCCATGCGGATCGACGACGCCGCCGAACTCGAGAACTGAACGTTCGCGTTCGCACGTACCGCCGGCCGAGAGTCCGTGTTTTGACTGTGGTCCGTTCGCGTCGGTAGCCCGTCGCCTCAGCGGAGAATCCGTTCGGAGCCGGGCCCCCGCTCTCCGTCTCGGATGGAACAGCGCTACAGGTCGGGGACCGTCATGTGGAAGCCGCCGTCGCGGGCCTCGACCAGACAGAGGTGGTACCCCCGTTTGCGCGAGAGCTTCACGAAGCTCGCGCGCTTCGACCGACTGAACAGCCCGCCGCCGACGGCGTCGCTCGCGGTCTCCAACGCGCCCGGCTCGAAGAAGCTCTCCGTCACCGCGAACGCCCCCGCGAACGAGTCGTTGGACTCGGCGATGTCGCGGCCGTTGCCCACGAGCGACTCCAACGTTCCCTTGGCGGTCGGGTCCCGGCTGTCGTTGAGGTCGGCGACGAACAGGGGGTTCCCCATCCGGTCGCGCAAGACGAGATCGAACGCGCGCTGCTCGCGCGTCTCCTCGCCGTTTTCGCGGATCGCGATCGACACCGAGCCGCCGATCTCGGCGCGGTCGATCTCGGGGAGCGCGTCGTAGAGGTCGCGGAGGACGCTCTGGTTGCCGGTCCCGCTCACCTCGAACGGGAGGTCCTCGACGAGCCACCGAGTGAAGCCGTATTCGATCGTGTTCCGCAGGAACTCCTCGTACGGTTTCCCGTCGACCGAGAGCCCGTCCGTCTCGAAGCTCGTGTGGTGCTCGATCCGCAGGTTCTCGCGGAGCATGTCGCGGTCCACCGCCCCGCCGTGAGCGTCCTCCAGCGTCGCGCCGCCCTTGGAGTCGTACCTGACGAAGAGATTCGTCCCGCTCCGTGCCTCCGCGGGCGAGAGCGATCGGTCGCTCTCGGGGAGCTGGTCGCGGGCCGCGGCGAGTTCGTCGCGGAGCTGGTCCCGCTCCTCCCGGAGAGTCGAGACCTCGGACTCCAAGCGATCGACTTCGGCGACCAGTTCGTCGCGTTCCGCGGCGACGTCGTCTCGCTCCGCAGCGACCTCGTCTAACTCCGCCGCCAGCGACTCGCGCTCCCGCTCGGACTCCTCCAGCGCGCCCTCCAGTTGCCGAAGGCGCTCTCCCCGGGACCCCTCGCCGCGCGACTGGTCGGGCCCCCGAGAACGCTGCGACACGGCCGACCGGTTCGATTCGGTCCGGCCGGTGGAACGCGGCTCCGGCGACGGCTCCTCCGCGGACCGCCCGGCCCGATCGGCGTCGTCGCGACGTGCGGCCTCGTTCGACCCGTGCGACTGCCGGGACCCGCGCGCGGCGGTCGTCCCGTTGCGGTCGGGGGCGCTCGACGGATCGCTCGCCTCCGACGGGTCGAGCGCCGGGATCGACTTCTGCTCGCGCCACTGCTCCTCTTCCGAGAACACGTCGTCGTTCGGGTGCGGCTCGTCCCCCGCGTCTCCGGATCCGTCTCGGTCGGCGGCGTCGGCGACCCCGACCTCGTCGCTCCGGTCGGCGGTGGCGTCGGCCGATCGCGCACTGGTGGCGTTCCCCGCGCTTTCGGAGTCGTTCGCGCGCGGCGTCTCATCCGCGGTCCGGGGTCCGCCGCTCTCGTCATCCGCGGTCCGGGGTCCGCCGCTCTCGTCGTGATCATCCGCCGCACCGACCTCGACGGGCGACTGCCGCGCGTCGGTGTCGGACTCGTCCTCGCTCCGGCCGTCGGAATCTTTGCGGGTTCCGTCGGCCGCCTCGGCTCCGCCGACCCCCGAGGCTCGGCCCCCTTCGGCGACGCCGTTCGAATCGTCGGGGGTCGGCTCGTCGGACGCGGCGATGTCGTCGGGCTCCGACCGGTCGCCGGCACCCGTCTCGTCGGACGCGGACCGGTCGTCGGACTCCGCGTCGTCGGTTCCCCCGTCGTCCGACGCGGTCTCCGTCGACGCGGTGCTCGCCGACGCCCCGGTCCCGGCGTCGTCTCCGGAGGGGATCTCGCGGACGTTCAGATCGACCTCGTAGACGGTGTAGATGCCGACCTCGTCGTCGGCCAGCGAGAATGCCTTCTCGCCGGTCTCCAGCCGTCGAGAGTTGCCGACGTACGCAGCGGCCATCGATTCGCCCGCCGTGTACGTGACGTAGTAGTCGCCCGAGAGCACGTTCTCCGAGAGTTCGACGTAGCCGGTGAACCCCCCCTGCGAGAGCTTGCGGTCCGCCTCCGAGAGCGGGGTGTCGTTCGTGTAGTACTGCGCCCGCGGCTCGCCGCCTCGCTCCTGCATGGCGAACAGGACTGGGAGGACCGCTTCGGGGGCCTCGTACAGCGTGCCGGAGGCTTCCGCGAACGCCTCTAGGTCGCCGTCTACCGCCCCGACGACGCGGCCCTCGAACACGAACAGCCACGCCGTGCCGTCGGTTACCGCGCCGGAGAACCCGCGGTCGACGAGCCGCCCGAGCTCGGCGAACCCGCCAGAGAACTCGCGGGCGTCCCACCCGGTGATCTCCGATCGTCGCTCTGCGTCCATCTTGGTTTATGTCGCCTACAACGGCCCAAATACCTTCCGGACCGTCTGACGCCGATCGGACGGAGTTCGGTCGGGGACGGTCGGCGCGTCGCCCGGCGCGATTCGGACCGGAATCCGTCACGCCGTCGATCGGCTACGCGTCCTCGACCGCCGCGATCGCCTCGCGTCCGAGCTCGATCACGTCCGGCTGGAGATCGCTCGCCGCCAGTTCGGCCGGAGTGTACCAGCGCCACGCGTCCGGGTCGGCCTCGTCGTCGCCGTCGGGCGCTATCTCGCGGGAGCCGACGCGAGCGTAGTAGAGGTGGTCGACGTGCTGGTGGCCCACGGAGCCGTCCTCGTGGACGTTGATGTCGTGGAGCATGAGATGCGCCGGCTCCGGCAGCCCGCGCGTGTTGGGCCCCGCTATCGGCGACCGGGTCGCGACCAGCTCGGCGGTCAGGCCGGTCTCCTCGCGGACCTCGCGAAGGGCCGCCTCGTGGGGCAGCTCGTCGCGGTCGACGTGGCCGCCCGGCGGGAGGTGTATCCCGAGCCGATCGTGGGCGTGAAGCGCGGTCGCACCGTCGTTGACGACGTACGTCGTCGCGGTGAAGTGACGGGTTGTCTCCATATCTGTGGCTCGGCCCGCTGTGGCTTGGGCGTTCGGAAAAACGGCGGGCGTCGACGGCCTCGGTTCAGTTCAGCGCGACGCCGTCCTCGGCCTCTAACAGCTCGTGGTAGCGGTTCCGGATCGTGACCTCGCTGATGTTCGCCACGTCGCTGACCTCGCTCTGGGTCACCTTCTCGTTGACCAGCAGGGAGGCGGCGTACACCGCCGCGGCCGCGAGACCGACCGGCGACTTGCCGGAGTGGATCCCCTGCGACTTCGCGGTGCCGAGCAGCGACCGGGCGCGGCGCTCGGCCTCGTCCGAGAGGCCGAGGTCGGAGGCGAACCGCGGGACGTAGCTCTCGGGGTCCGCGGGCTGGATCTCAAGCTTGAGCTCGCGGACGACGTAGCGGTACGTCCGGGCGATCTCGTCCTTCTCGACGCGGGAGACGGCCGCGATCTCGTCGAGGCTGCGCGGCGTGCCCGCCTGCCGGGCGGCCGCGTACAGCGACGCGGTCGAGACGCCCTCGATGGAGCGCCCCGGCAGGAGATCCTCGTCGAGCGCGCGGCGGTAGATGACGGAGGCGGTTTCGCGGACGTTGTCCGGGAGGCCGAGCGCCGAGGCCATGCGGTCGATCTCGCCGAGCGCCTGTTTCAGGTTCCGTTCCTTGGAGTCGCGGGTTCGGAACCGCTCGTTCCAGGTGCGGAGCCGCTGCATCTTCTCGCGCTGGCGGCTGGACAGCGACTTGCCGTAGGCGTCTTTGTCCTGCCAGCCGATGTTCGTCGAGAGCCCCTTGTCGTGCATCATGTTCGTCGTCGGGGCCCCGACGCGGGACTTGCTGTCCTTCTCCTTGGAGTCGAACGCGCGCCACTCCGGCCCGCGGTCGATCTCGTCTTCCTCGACGACGAGCCCGCAGTCGACACACACCGTTTCGCCGTGCTCCGTGTCGGTCGCGAGCTGACCGTTGCACTCGGGACATCGCAGTTCTTCGTCCGACGACTCGGTCTCCTCCTCGTCGTCGACGTGCTCCGCCGTGTACGTTCGAACGTTTTCGCTCATTGGTTGGTTCAGATGGAGGGAACGAGGGGACCGAGGGACGCGCCTCGGCTGGTTTCCTCACTAACAGATAAGGGTCGAGAGCATTTAAATCCTTGTGCCGATCTCAGAATTGAAAACCGGCGGAAGAGGGCATCGCAAACGCCATCACGGCGATCATAGCCGAGAGCTGATCTGAGTTCGCCAACTGCGGACGGATCTCGGCGGTGCGTCGAGCGCTACTATATAGATATTTCGTGATAGCCGATCCGGCTCGTTGCGGGGACGGGGTTCCGCGAGGGCAACCGATTTGGGGATCGCCCGAGCAACTCGCGTATGAACCGGACACGCCTCAACGAGACGCTCGCCGACCTCGACACCGACGGCTACCTGCTCGACGCCTCGCAGGAGGACGCGAACCAGCTGTACCTCTCCGGGTTCACCGGCCCAGACCCCTTCCTGACGCTGTACGCCGGCGGCGAGGTTCACGTGCTCGTCTCCGGGCTGGAGTACGGGCGGGCGCGAACGGAGGCCGCCGCCGACACCGTCGAGCGCCACGCCGACTACGGCTACGAGTACGGCGGCCGCGAGGAGCGCTACGACATGTACGCCGCGTTCGTCCGCGACAAGGGCGTCGAGTCGGTGTCGATGCCGCCCCGCGGCCCGGTGGGCACCGCCGACGCGATGCGCGAGCGCGGGGTCGACGTCGCGGTCGACGGCGACGACCTCCTCCGGGAGGTCCGCGCCGTGAAGACCGACGAGGAGGTCGACGCGATCCGCGAGGCCCAGCGGGCGAACGAGGCCGCGATGCGCGCCGCCGAGGAGCTGCTCGCGAGCGCGGACGTGGCGGGCGAGGACGCGCCTGTCGACGGCGACGTGGAGGCCGGGACGCTCCTGCTCGCGGACGGAAAGCCGCTCACCAGCGAGCGCGTCGCGGAGGAGATCGAGGCGACCCTGCTCCGCAACGGCTGCGCGCTCGACGAGACGATCGTCGCCGGCGGCGCGCAGGCGGCCGACCCCCACGACCGCGGCTCCGGCCCGCTCCGGGCGAACGAGGCGATCATCGTCGACGTCTTTCCCCGGTCGAAGGCGACGAAGTACAACGCCGACATGACCCGGACGTTCTGCGTCGGCGAGCCGCCGGCCGCGCTCCGAAAGTGGTACGATCTCACCGAGCGCGCGCTGGTCGCCGCCCTCGACGCCGTCGAGCCGGGCGCGACCGGCGAAGACGTCCACGCCGCCGCCTGTGAGGTGTACGAGGACGCCGACGAGCCGACGTTCCGCACCGACCCCGAGACGGAGACGGGGTTCATCCACTCGACCGGCCACGGCATCGGCCTCGACGTCCACGAGTCTCCCCGACTCGCGAGCGGCGGGGGCGAGTTGGAGCCGGGCCACGTGATCACCGTCGAACCGGGGCTGTACGACCCGGACGTCGGCGGCGTCAGGATCGAGGACCTCGTGGTCGTCACCGACGACGGGTACGAGAACCTCACGGAGTACCCGATCGCCTTCGAGGTCTGAGGGGGTTCGGGCGTCGGTCCCGCCGCGGTTCGGTGACCGGTCGCACACCACATCCGGCCCGGCTGGCCGCGACCGGAACCCGCTTCCACCCGGGTCGAGAACGGCGACCGTGAACTGGCGGTATCGGCACACCGCGCTCGCCCTCTGTACGCTCGCGTTCACCGCGACGATGGTCGCGCGGCTGGCCATCAGCCCGCTGGTCCCGCGGATCACGACGCAGTTCGGCGTCACGAACGCGACCGTCGGTCTCGCGCTCTCGGGAATGTGGCTGGCGTACGCGCTGGCGCAGTTCCCCTCCGGGGTGCTCGGCGACCGGTACGGGGAGCGCGCCGTCATCCTGACCGCGGTCGGCGCCACCGCCGTCTCCTCCCTCCTCATCGCCGTCTCGCCGTCGATCGGCGTCTTCATGCTGTTCACCGTGGTCCTCGGCGCGGGCGCCGGCCTCCATTACTCGGTGGCGACGACGTTCCTCGCGAAGCAGTTCGACGACATCGGCCGCGCGATCGGGGTTCACGTCGCCGGGGGACCGATCGCCGGGCTCGCCGCGCCGCCCGTCGCCGCGCTCGTCGGCTCGCGGTACGGCTGGCGCGCCGGGATCCTCCTCGGCGTCGCGGTCGCGGTTCCCGTGTTCGCCCTGTTCGCGTGGCGGGTGCGGCCCACCGAACCGATCCGTCCCGATCAGCCGATGCGCGAGAGGTTCGCGCTCGCGCCGCTCGTCGAGCTGCTCTCGCGGCCGCCGATCCTCTACACGACCGCGCTGGCGACGATGGGCGCGTTCACGTGGCAGGCGACCGCCTCCTTCCTCCCGACGTTCCTCGACGTCGGGAGCGGGCTCTCGACGGCGCTGTCGGCGCTGCTGTTCTCGCTGTACTTCCTCGTCCACGGCGGGACCCAACCGATCACGGGCTCGCTCTCCGACCGGTTCGGCCGCGACGTGACGGCGATGGGCACGATGAGTACGGGAATCGTCGGCTACGCCCTCCTCGTCGCGACGGCGCGGTTCGATCTCGGCCTCGCGCCGACGGTCGTCGCCGTCTGTCTCGTCGGCGTCGCGATGTCGTGGGGCGCGCCCGTTCAGTCGCGGTTCATGGACCTGCTCTCGGACGAGGAGCGCGGCGCCGGGTTCGGGCTCGTCCGGACCGCCTACATGGTCGTCGGCGCGTCCGGCAGCGTCGTCGTCGGGACGGTGTCCGACGCGGCCGGCTGGGGTGCCGCGTTCGGGCTGCTCGCGGGCGTGATGGCGCTCGGGCTAGCCGCGCTCCTCGCGAACCGGCTGCTCGGGCTCGGGTACTGACGGAGCAGACTCGGTGTGAAAGCGGACCCGCTTACAGCCGGTCGTCTTCGAGGCTACCGGGGTCTTGTGCGGTGTCGAACATGTTGTTCTCCGCGCCGTCGAGCATCTCGTCGCGCGGCTCGTCGTCGACGACGCTCACGTTGTACGCCTCGATGCCGGAGGCGATGAGGTCCTCTGCGGCCTGTTCCTCGGAGACGAACTCCTGGTCGGCGAGCTGCTGGAACTCCGCGTAGACGTCGTCCGAGAGGTTCAGTTCGAAGGTGGGCATACCCCTCGTTCCGGCCGGATGTTTTTAAACGTTCCCTCGTTGGCGACCGCCGCGTGCGGGGCGGCAGCGCGCTCTTCGAGCGGGGACACCCGATCGAGGCTGACTCCAATCTTTTTGAAACCGCCCTCCGTACGTGCGAACGGCGTGGTCGACACGATCCAAGTCCAACTGGCGGCCGCCGCCTGCGATCGCTGTCCCGTAGCCGCGCTTTCAGAACGGACAACCCTGCGAGAGGTCCGAGTCGACCCCGACGACGAGCGCGTCGAGTTCGTCGCGAGCGACCCTCCCCCCGACCCGCCGAGCGAACTGGATGTGGTGGAGTTCGCCGGCGAGTCGCACGGGCGGTACGACCTCAACGGCGGCGCCCGCGGTGGCTGCGCCTGCGCCCGGTTCCCGCCGGCGTTCGCCAGCTTCCCGGTGTTGCCGCGAAAGACGCGGATCGACGACGGGGAGCTGATCGCGACGTTCGTGTTGACCGGCTACGGAGAGCTACAGGCGATCGTCGACGCGCTCGGTACGGTGGAGGTCCGGCAGATCCTCGTCGACAGGGACGCGGGTGACGGGGAAGACGACGGACGACCGACCGTGATCCCGATCGACCTCTCCGGCGTGACGGAGCGACAGGCGACGGTCGCCGCCGTCGCGGTCGAGAAGGGATATTTCGAGCCGGACGCCGCCACTGCCGACGAGATCGCCGCCGACCTCGGTCTGGCCAAGTCGACCGTCTCGGAACACCTTCGGCTCGTGACGGCGACCGTGCTGTCCCAGCTGTTCGGCGACGACTGAGAAGCTGCCATGTCTGTCCCGGACATCCGGCGACCGTATTTAAATCACCGAATAGTTCGGGAGTAGCTAGTTGTTCGTTTCCGGTCCAACGTTACAGTATGTCAGGGGTCTGTCCACCGTAATTAACACCGACCAGACGCCCACGGGGTATCGAGATCTCACGAGCGATCACCGCGGCGGACGGCGGGCCGGCGCCGCGGGAGCGCGTTCGCGCCGCTGAGCCGGCTCATCGACACGACACACGATACAACACAATGGACCGACGAACGATTGCCATCCTCCTCATCGTGCTCGCCGTGCTGCTGCCGACGTGGTACGTCGGGCTCCACGGCGAGCCGCCGTCGGAGGAGGTTCGGATCGACCAGAGCGTGAGCGAGATGCAACCGCTGGAGGGGTTCGTAGACACGCCGAACAAGCTCTCGCCGAGTCAGGTCGGCGTGATCGTCTGGGTCGCGCTGCTGGGTCTCTTGGGAGCCATGGCCTTTTTCCACCGCTTCATGAACCGGGCCGCGCGGCCCGACGCGAGCGGCGGGGGCCCGGGTGATGCGGCCGACACAACCGAGGCAGCGGCCACAGACGGCGGCGGACTCGACGCACCGCCGCCGGAGGGAGTGAATCGAGCGACGTTCCCCTGGTTCGAGACCGAGGACCGGTGGGTCGTCGAGTACCACGACGCGAGCGACGCCATCGAGGGGCTCGTCGCGATGGGCGGGCTCACCGCCCTCGCCATCGTGTTCTCTGCGCTGCTCACCGCCGAGTACCTCACGCTCGCCCGGACCCAGTACTTCGGGATCTACGCCTTCGGGCTGTTCATGTCGCTGCTGGGCTCGACGGTGTCGTACTACGCGTGGTTCATGCCCCACGTCGAAGTCGCCGAACGGAGGGACCACTGATGGAAGACGACGTAACCGACCCACGACCGACGGGAGACGGCACCGACGCCCCGCCGAGCGCCGCGTCGCACGGCGACGAGGGCCCGAGCGGGCGGACCGACGCCGGCGGCGGCGAGCTGTGCGACGCGTGCCCGGAGAACGACGACGGGCTCGCGGTCAACCCGAGCATCTACCGGCCGTTCTGGCGGGACGCGCGCGCCGAACTCAAGCGCCGTGACTACGCGAAGATCCTCGCGACCGTCGGGGGGATCACCGCGGTCGGGAGTCTCGCAGCCCCCGTCGCCGGGCTCACTCGGGTGTTCGACACGAAGTATCGGGGGCCGGTGTACGAAGACGGGATCCCCCTCGTCGACGACGCCGGCGAACGGATCGCGGAGGACCGCATCGCTCCGGGCGAACAGCTCACGGTGTTCCCCGAGCCGCGTCCGGGGGTCGAGGACGCCCCGACGCTGCTCGTGCGCTTCGAGGAGTCGGCGTACAGCGACGACGTGCGCGACGAGTACACCGTCGGCGGGTACGCCGCGTTCTCGAAGGTGTGTACTCACGCGGGCTGTATGGTCGCCGACCGCGACGGCGACGTGCTCGTCTGCCCGTGTCACTCCGGGCGGTTCGACCCGGTAACCGGCGGACAAGTCGTCGGGGGGCCGGCGCCGCGGTCGCTGCCGCAGCTCCCGATCACGCTCTCGGGCGACGGCTACCTCGTCGCCACGGGCGACTTCCGGGGGCCGGTCGGCCCGGGGGGTGAGTGATGTCCCGGATCGACGCCGCGACCGACCGGGCCGAGTCAGCCTACGACTGGGTCGACTCGCGGCTGGACCTGGAGGGCGGGAGCGACTTCCTCGGGAAGGCGTTCCCCGCGGAGGACTCCTTCCTGCTCGGCGAGGTCGCGCTGTTCTGTTTCGCCATCCTCGTCTCGACCGGAACGTTCCTCGCGTTCTTCTACGAGCCGAGCACGGCCGCCGTCGAGTACGGCGGCAGCGTCGCGCAGTACCAAGGCCAAGAGGTGCCGGCGGCGTTCAAAAGCGTCCTCAACATCACCTACGACGTGCCGTTCGGGATGTTCCTGCGGCGCATGCACCACTGGGCGGCGCACCTGTTCGTCGCCGCGATCGCCCTGCACATGCTCCGCGTGTTCTTCACCGGGGCGTATCGCAACCCGCGCGAGCCGAACTGGCTCGTCGGGACCGGCCTCGCCGGGCTGGCGATGTTCGCCGCGTACACCGGGTACTCGCTCCCGTACGACGAGTTCGCGAGCACGGCGGTCGGCATCGGCTACAACGTCGCCGCCTCTGTCCCGATCGTGGGCGACCCGCTCGCGAGCATCGTGTTCGGCGGGCAGTTCCCGACGAGCGCGACGATCCCGCGCCTGTTCTTCCTCCACGTCTTCCTCATCCCGGCCGCGATCGCGGGACTCATCGCGGTACATATGGCCATCCTCGTCCGGCAGAAACACACCGAGGCGCAGCGCGACGGGGACGTGGCCGCCGCCGAGACGAGCGGCGGCACCGCGGCCGCGGGCGGAGGCGCCGAGGCGACCGACGGCGGCGCGCGCCTGATCGACCGCGACGACGACAGCGTCGTTATCGGGCTCCCCGCGTTCCCGAACCAAGCCGCCGTGAGCGCGGTCGTGTTCTTCCTCACGATGGCCGTGCTCTCGCTGCTCGCGGGGCTGCTTCCCGTTCACAACATCGCCGAGTACGGCCCGAACGACCCGGCGTCGACGCCGTCGCTCGTCATGCCGGACTGGTTCCTGATGTGGGGGTACGGATTCTTAAAGCTCACTCCCTCGTGGCTGAGCTTCGACGTGCTCGGGATCCACGTCAGCTCGGAGTTCGTGGGCGGCCTGCTCTTGCCCGGGCTGGTGTTCGTCGCCGTGGCGGTCTGGCCGTTCATCGACCGCGCGGAGAAGCCGGAACACTTCACCCGGAACTACCTCGACCGCCCGTTCCCGACCGCGGTCGGCATCCTCGGGGTCACGCTCGTCATGGTGGCCTCTATCGCCGGGATGGACGTGATCCTCGCCGAGATACTCGGTACGTCGACGGCGGTGCTCCGGCCCTACCTGACCGCGGCGCTCGTGCTCGTCCCGGCCGCGGCCGGCACCCTCACCTACGCCATTCTCGGCGGCTTCGAGGACGATTCGGGAGAGGGCGGCGCGGAGCCGACGATGTCGGAAGACGACGGAACCGCGTCGGCCACGGAGGGATCGAGCGATGACTGAGTCGAGCGCGTTCCGGCTGGCCGAGCTGTCGCCCCGTCGGTACCGCTGGGCGGATCGAGCGACGAAACTGGCCGGCGTGGGGCTGATCGCCGCCGGGCTGGACGCGGGCGGCGGTACCCCCGAGGGCGTCGCGTTCGCGGCGCTCGGCGTCGCGCTCGGCCTCGCAACCGTTCTCATAGAGAAACAATGACTGACACGACAGATACACCGAACGAATCGACACGCGACGGCAGCGGCGCCGCGCGCCGCGACTTCCTGAAGGGGGTCGGGGCGGCGGCCGCCGTCGGCGCCACCGGGCTGGGATCCGCGCAGGACCTCACGGAGATGACCGCGCTGGACGTCGTCGACGACCCGATCGGGAACTACCCGTACCGCGACTGGGAGGACCTCTATCGCGAGGAGTGGGACTGGGACGACAAGGCCCGCTCGACGCACAGCGTCAACTGTACGGGCAGCTGCTCGTGGCAGGTGTACACGCGGAACGGGCAGGTATGGCGCGAGGAGCAGGCCGGTGACTACCCGCGCTTCGACGAGTCGCTTCCCGACCCCAACCCGCGGGGCTGTCAGAAGGGGGCGTGTTTCACCGACTACGTCAACGCGGACCAGCGCGTCACACACCCGCTCCGCCGGACCGGCGAGCGCGGGGAGGGCAAGTGGGAGCGGATCTCTTGGGACGAGGCGCTCACCGAGATCGCCGAGGAGGTCATCGACACCGTGGAAGACGAGGAGTACGACGCGATCAGCGGTTTCACCCCGATTCCGGCGATGAGCCCGGTGTCGTTCGCCTCGGGGAGTCGACTCGTCAACCTGCTCGGCGGCGTCAGTCACTCCTTTTACGACTGGTACTCCGACCTTCCGCCGGGACAGCCGATCACGTGGGGGACCCAGACCGACAACGCCGAGAGCGCGGACTGGTACAACGCCGACTACATCATCGCGTGGGGCTCGAACATCAACGTCACGCGGATCCCCGACGCGAAGTACTTCCTCGAAGCGGGGTACGACGGCGCCAAGCGCGTCGGGATCTTCACCGACTACAGCCAGACGGCCATCCACTGCGACGAGTGGATCGGGCCGGAGCCCGGGAGCGACACCGCGCTCGCGCTCGGGATGGCGCGCACCATCGTCGACGAGGGGCTGTACGACGAGGAGCACTTGAAAGAGCAGACGGACATGCCGCTGCTCGTCCGCGAGGACACCGGGAAGTTCCTCCGCGCGAGCGAGGTGTCCGGGCTCGACGTCGACGCCGACCGGCCGGAGAAGGTGTTCGTCATGCAGGACGCCGACGGCACCCTCCGCACCGCGCCCGGATCGCTGGGCGAGCGCGACGGCCAGAACGACCACTCCGTGAGCATCGAGCTCGACTTCGACCCCGAACTCGCCGTCGAGCGCACGGTCGACACGACCGACGGCGACGTCGAGACGCGCTCCGTGTGGTTGAACCTCCGCGACGAGCTGTCGGAGTACACCCCCGAGCAGGTCAACGAGATCACCGGCGTCGGCGAGCGGACCCACCAGAAGATCGCCCGCGAGTTCGCCGACGTCGATCGCGCGAAGATCATCCACGGCAAGGGGGTAAACGACTGGTACCACAACGACCTCGGAAACCGCGCGATCCAGCTGCTCGTCACGCTCACGGGGAACCTCGGCCGACAGGGGACCGGCCTCGACCACTACGTCGGTCAGGAGAAGATCTGGACGTTCAACGGCTGGAAGAACCTCTCGTTCCCGACCGGAAGCGTCCGGGGCGTCCCGACGACGCTCTGGACGTACTACCACGCCGGGATCATGGAGAACACCGACCCGGACACGGCGGCGAAGATCCGGGAGTCGATCGACAAGGGGTGGATGCCGCTGTACCCGAGCGAGCGCGACGACGGCAGCCGCCCCGACCCCAGACTCATGTTCGTCTGGCGCGGGAACTACTTCAATCAGGCCAAAGGGAACATCGCGCTCGAAGAGGAGCTGTGGCCGAAGCTCGATCTGGTCGTCGACATCAACTTCCGGATGGACTCGACGGCGCTCAACAGCGACATCGTCCTGCCGACGGCGAGCCACTACGAGAAACACGACCTGTCGGTGACGGACATGCACACCTACGTGCACCCGTTCACGCCGGCTGTCGAGCCGCTGGGCGAGTCGAAGACGGACTGGCAGATCTTCCGTGAGCTCGCCGCGAAGATCCAGGAGCTGGCCGCGGAGCGCGGCACGGAGCCGGTCGACGACCGGAAGTTCGACCGACAGATCGATCTCCAGTCGATTCACGACGACTACGTCCGCGACTGGCTCGACGAGGAGCCCGGCGCCCTCGCGGAGGACAAGGCGGCCGCGGAGTTCATCCTCGATAACTCCGAAGAGACCAATCCCGAGGGGACCGACGAGCAGCTCACGTTCGACGACATCGACGAGCAGCCGCGGCGCCTCCTCGAAGCCGGCGACCACTGGTCGTCGGACATCGAGGAGGGCGAGGCGTACGCGCCGTGGAAAGACTACGTGCAGGACAAGAACCCGTGGCCGACGTTCACCGGACGGCAGCAGTACTACATCGACCACGACTGGTTCCTGGAGCTCGACGAGCAGCTCCCGACGCACAAGGAGGCTCCGGTGTTACAGGAGAAGTCGGAGTACCCGCTCGGCTACAACACGCCCCACAGCCGCTGGGCGATCCACTCGACGTGGCGCGACGACAGCAAGATGCTCCGACTGCAGCGCGGCGAGCCGACCGTCTATCTCAACCCCGAGGACGCCGAGGAACGGGGGATCGAGGACGGCGACACCGTGCGGGTGTACAACGACCTCGACTCCGTGGAGGTGCAGGCGAAGATCTACCCGAGCGGGGAGCCGGGAACTGTCCGGCACTTCTTCAGCTGGGAACGGTTCCAGTATCCCGACCGGAACAACTTCAACTCGCTCGTGCCGATGTACATGAAGCCGACGCAGCTCGTCCAGTACCCCGAAGACACGGGCGAGCACCTCCACTTCTTCCCGAACTACTGGGGACCGACCGGCGTGAACAGCGACGTTCGGATCGAAGTCGAGAAGGTCGAAGCGGAGGCGGCGTCGATCGTTTCCGACTCGCTCGGGGCGTCGGAAGCGGGGTCAGCGTCGCTCCGTTCGGGGTCCGAGTCGCGCGGCGCGTTGGGTCGCATCTCGGACCTACTCGGAGGTGACGACTGATGAGTAAGACCACCGACGACACGGTTCATCAGACCGAGGACGGCGACGTCCCGCTCGCGGAGGGCGTCGATCACCAGGTGGCGATGGTGATGGACCTGAACAAGTGCATCGGCTGCCAGACGTGTACGATCGCGTGTAAGACCAACTGGACCGAGTCCGGGGGGCGCGAGTACATGTACTGGAACAACGTCGAGACGAAGCCCGGCGCCGGCTACCCGCGCGACTGGGAGGAGATGGGCGGCGGCTGGGATGAGGAGGGGCAGTCCCGAACGCCCGGCGAACTCCCGGAGCAAGAGGACTACGGTCGCGCGTGGGACTTCAACCACGAGGCGATCATGTACGAGGGCAGCGACGAGCCGCTCCGCCCCATGGAGAACGCCGACTGGGGGCCGAACTGGGACGAGGACGAGGGCGCCGGCGAGTACCCGAACTCGTACTACTTCTACCTCCCACGGATCTGCAACCACTGCACGCACCCCTCCTGCGTGGAGGCGTGCCCGCGCTCCGCGATCTACAAGCGCGAGGAGGACGGCATCGTTCTGGTCGATCAGGACCGCTGTCGCGGCTACCGCTACTGCGTCGAGGGGTGCCCCTACAAGAAGGTGTTCTACAACGCGCAGACGAAGACCAGCGAGAAGTGCATCTTCTGTTACCCCCGGATCGAGGGGGAGGGGCCAGAGGGCGAGGTCCGACCGCCGTCGTGCGCCGAGGACTGCCCGCCGCAGCTCCGGCACGTCGGCTTCCTCGACGACGAGGACGGCCCGATACACAAGCTCGTCAACGAGTACGAGGTCGCCCTGCGGCTCCACCCCGAGTACCGGACGGAGCCGAACGTCTACTACATCCCGCCGTTCGCGCCGCCGCAAACCTCGGAGAGCGGCGAGACGGTGGACGCCGACCGCATCCCGCGCAACTACCTGGAAGAGCTGTTCGGCCCCGAGGTCGAGTCGGCGCTCAACACGATCACCCGCGAGCGGGAGAAGGCCGAGCGCGGCGAGGAGAGCGAACTCATGGAGATCCTCTCGACCGTGAACAACGACGACCAATACCGGCTGGAGGTGTTCGACGATGACGGCTGACGATGCGACGGCTCTCGGCGGAATCGGGTCGCGGGAGCTCGCCGTTGCGGCGGCGCTCGCGCTCGCCGTCGTGGTCGCGACCGCGGCGTTCCCGATGATCGTCGACGCCCGCGCGGCCTACGAGATCCCGGTCGAGCAGCAGACAACTGCCGGCAACCTCGCAAAACCGCCCGGCGA
>NZ_JARANT010000090.1 GCF_029889805.1 Halorubrum sp. Boch-26
CGATCGCGCCGCGATTGGGCGCGACCGCGTCGCGGTACTCGGTCGCGAACCACACGGCGTCGTCGACGACGTTCCGGGTCGCGGTCGCGAGCGCCTCGTTCCCGACCGCGACCCGCTCGTCGTCGCCGTCGTCCGCATCCGGCGGGCTCTCATCCGCATCCGGCGGGCTCTCGTCCGCATCCGGCGGGTTCTCACCCGGGGCCGCGTCGGGGTACTCGACGCCCTGCACGCCGAGGCATCCCGCGACCCCGGCGGCGAGCCCGACGCCGGCGCCCAACATGCCCCGTCGCGTCCGTTGCATGGGATACCCTCCCGCCGGCGGGGACTTAAATGTGGTACGCCCGATTCTCGCGACTGAATCCGCCCGCGGCGAGTCGCGGTTGGACCCGCCGATTGGTCGACTGCCGTGGGCCGTTCGGTCGGCCCCGCCGAGCGCGCCCCTTTTGAGGCGGGCGGTCCGAACGCTGCGTATGTCAGCGCCTTCACGCAGCGACGTCCCGCCGACGTCGATCGGGATCGACCTCCGCGAGGAGGGGGTCGTCGTCGAGTACCTCGACGGTCGGACCACCCTCTACCGCGGCGTTCCGGACACGGTCGAGGGATCGGTGACCGCGGGCCCCGGCAAAGAGACCCACGTCCTCGTCACCGATCCGACCGAGACCGAGGGCGTGATGACGTACGTCAACGACTACAACACCGACGACGAGATCTTAGAGGACTCGGGCGTCGGCCGCGTCATCGTCGAGGAGGGCGAGCGCGACGAGGTGTTCCCCGGCGTGATCGTCGGCCGGACCGGCCAGCGCAACGAGGTGATCGCGGATCCCGAGATCGCCGGCGGGCGCGTGTTCGTCTTCGTCGAGGACGGCTGGACCGAGGGGAGCTTCGAGATCGTCGAGGGGCCAGAGGAGGGGCTCGACGCGCACCGATGACCGTCGCACGGTCGGTCTCGACACCGACGGGCCCAACCCGATGAGCCTCGCGAAACCGTGGCGCGACCTCCACCGCTCGACGGTCGGGAGCGCGCCGAGCCGCTACGGGGTATACGAGCTCGGCGACGCCGACGGCGCCACGCTCGGGTTCGGCACGGGTGTGCTCCGCGACGGGTTGAAGGAGGCGCTGGCGTACGGGGACGCGGACAAGGTGCGCTGGGAGCTCGCGGACTCGCCCGAGCACGCGGAGCGACTGCTCGCGGAACACGTCGAGGAGTAGTCGGGAGCGACGGTACTCCGCCGTTCCCGAGCCATCGAGAACGACCGACAGACGAAAGTCCGGCGGCCGCAGACGAGTAGTCATGAGCGACGAGGCGGACGCCGACGACGAGGTGTTGCGCGCGAGCGACATCGGCGGCGAGGGGCCGCCGATCGAGGAGAAGCCGTACAAGATCGTCTTCGAGGCGAACAAGTGCTTCGGGGCGGGGAAGTGCGCCGAGGTCGGCGACAACTGGGAGATGGACATCCAGAGCGGGATGGCGAAGCCGCGGTCGTACTACATCGGCGAGGACGAACTCGCGGAGAACGTGCGGGCGGCCGAGGTCTGTCCCGCGAAGAAGGACCAAGGCGTCATCCACGTCGTCGATCGGCGTACCGACGAGGAGATCGCGCCCGACCCGCACGGCGACGGGACGCTCTCAGTCGACTGGTAATCGGGAGTCGCCGTCGGCGGTCGTCCCGTCGACGAGGACGCCAATTCCGTCGACGACGGCGCCCATTCCGTCGACGACGGCTCCCATCCCGTCGACGACGGCGCCCATCCGAAAGGCGTTTCACCCCGCCGCCGGAACCGGAATCCGCGCGGGGGTGGCTGAGCCTGGCCAAAAGCGGCGGACTTAAGATCCGCTCCTGTAGAGGTTCGAGGGTTCGAATCCCTTCCCCCGCATATCGCGGCGCTCACACACCGTGAGCGCCGGGTCTGGGCACAGAAGGGATTCTGACTAGAAAGCCGCAGCCCGGAACGAAGCGAGCGCAGCGAGCGGAGTGAGTGGGGTTCGAATCCCTTCCCCCGCGTGCTGTCGCGAGCACCTCGCGAGCGACCCGGCCCGGTCGATCTGATACCGACCTAGCAGCAGAACATGAACGGGTACACGAGGGCGACGCGGTCCCCGTCTTCCAGTATCGTGTCGAACCCGTTCTCGTTCTCGTTGAACTGACCGTTCACGAGGATCCGAGCGTACGCGATCGTCTGTTCGCCGACGGGGTTCTTCGTCCACGTGCCGGGGAGTTCGTCCGGCGTCGGCGCCCAGCCGCTGTGGGTCGCGTCGGCCTCGCTCTCGGCGATGAGCATGTCCTGAAGCTCCGGGTACTCCTCGAACAGTTCGTCGAGGAACTCGCGGAGGGTGTCACCCGCGAACGTGTACTCGAACTCGTACTCGCCGAGTTCCGTGCGGATGTGTCCGGTACAGCGCACGGTGACGGTCGTCTCCACCTCGGGCTCGGCGGCTGTCTCCGGCGCGCCCTCGGCGGCGGCGTCCGCCGACTGCCGACTCGGTGACATGCTCGTTTATACGATCCTCCCGGGCGTAAGCGACTGCACGAATATGTTCGCGTATCCGTCTCGTGCACGGCCGCTCTTTTCGGGGGCGCTCTCAGGCGATCTTCATCATCCGCGTCTCGAACTTCCCGACGCGGACGCGGACCCACCCCGCGAGTTCCGCGTCGAGCTCCGGATCGTCGGTGTCGACTCGCAGTGCGCGCACGTCGTCGAGCTTCGCCCGAGAGGCGACGATTCGCAGGTCGCACTGGCGGATCACCGCGGGTGACAGCTGCGGGTTCCCGCGGCCGAAGACGAACCCCTGCCCGCCGATCGGTGAGACGACGATGACGTTCTCCTCTCCGAGCGCGTCGAGGAGCTCGGTCTCCGTCCCGTCTCGCACCACCACCTCGCCGTCGCGCCACACGTCGACGCCGATCGGAGAGGGTTCGAAGCCGAGCTCCGCTTTGATCGCGCCGACGGTCGACCCCGGACCGAGGACGAAGGTGACGCCCTCGCCCGTCCGCTCTCGGATGTCGTCGGCGACGCCCTCCGCGAGGGACTCGACCGTCCCGCTCGCGGTCTGTTTCGACGATTGGAGGTCGTCGGCGACGGGGACGCGCGCGACGGCCCGGAGCTCCGGGTGGACCTCCCCCTCTCGGTAGGCGTCCTCGTCGATGTCCATCACCTCGCGGCGCTCGGTGCGAGAGAACGTCGCCGCCACCTCGGCCGCGTCCTCCGGCGACACGGCGAACACCGAGGAGTACACCTTCACGCCGGCGGGGACACCGAGCATCGGGACCTCGCTGCCCGCCGCCGCCAGCGCCGCCGCCACGTCGGTCGCGGTGCCGTCGCCGCCGACGAACAGCACGAGGTCGACCCCGTCGCCCTCGTCGCTCTCGACGAACGCCCGGACGACGCGCGCGGTGTGCTCGGCGCTCGTCTCCGTGGGGCCGGGCGGACCGCCGTTCTCGTTTCGCCCGTCGCCGAACGGGTCGATGACGCGGACCGGATCGAGGCCGGCGTCTCGCACGAGCCGCTCGCCCATCGGATCGGCCGCGGTCGAGACGGTCGCCTCGGGCGCGACCGCCGCGAGCCGGTCCAGCGCTCGGCGCGCGCGATCCGGAGCCCGCGGCTCTGCGCCGCGAGCGACCGCTTCCGAGACCTTCCCGTCGGTGCCCTTGAGTCCGACGCGACCGCCCATCCCGGCCACCGGATTCATCACGAAGCCGACGTGCATGTCTCGACCTACGGCGGCCGAAACTTAAGCGGGCGCGTCTCAGTTCCCGCGCCGGACCGCCGACAGTCCCGAAGTTGAATACTTAAGTCGTCCCCGGAGCAATCGCAACCCATGCTCCTCGAAGCCGCCGTGACCGAGCCGCTCCCGATCGACGCGACCGCGACCGCCGTGCTCCTCGCGAGCATCGCCGTCACCGCCGTGTGGCTCGCGTACCTCTACCGGTAGTCACCGGCGGCCGCTCCCCGATCTGCTCCTCGACGCCGAATCCCTCAGCCATCCGCCGGTCAGCTCACCGCGGCTCGACCAGCGTCGACCGCTCCCGCACCCACTCGGCGGCGCGTTCGGCATCCGCCGGGCTCGTCGCCGTGATCTTCACCCGGACGCTCTCGCCGGGATACGATCCCACGCTCACGTCGAACTCCTCTTGCAGCTCCGTGAACCGGTCGAGGAGGGCGCTCTCCGGTTCGTCGACGTCGACGGTGACGGTGTGGGTCGGCGTCCCCTCGAACTCGTCGGCGACGGACTCGAACATCGCCTT
Organism: Halorubrum sp. Boch-26; assembly: GCF_029889805.1. Classification (GTDB taxonomy): domain Archaea; phylum Halobacteriota; class Halobacteria; order Halobacteriales; family Haloferacaceae; genus Halorubrum. The sequence continues at coordinate 4,245 of NZ_JARANT010000090.1, forward strand.
CATTTCGGTCGGGACCCCGGGGAGGACGTACGCCGACTCGACGACGGCCCCCGGCGCGACGCCGGCCTCGTTGCTGAGCGGTCGGCAGTCGGCCGGCAGGTGCGTCGTCCTCGCGGTGAGGTCGTCCGCGCTGTACCCGCGCTCGGCGAGCCACGCCGCGGCCTCCTCGTTCTTTTCGAGCGTCCGGCCGAAGGCGGCCGCGACCCCGTCCATCGTCACGTCGTCGTGCGTCGGGCCGACCCCGCCGGTGACGACCACCGCGTCGTACTCGGCGTGGTACTCGTTGACAACTCTTGCGATCTCGCCGACCTCGTCGGGGAGGACGGTCACGCGGCGGACGACCACCCCGCGCTCGTCGAGCCGGTCGCAGAGCCACGTCGCGTTCGTGTTCTCGGTGTCACCGACGAGGAGTTCGTCCCCGACGGTGACGACGGCGGCGTTCATACCTCAGATAAGGTGACGCGCACTCAAAAGCACCCGAGTTCGGACTCGGACCGTGGGCTGCCCGACCGCGGGCGTCCCTCGACCGGCTACTCCTCGTCGTCGTACACGCCGAGTCCCATCTCCCGGCGCTTCTCCCGGAGCTCCTCCAACTGCCGCCGGAAGTAGGCGGTTCCGACGACCGCCGCGACGATCGCGACGGCGAGGATAACGCCGAAGACGAGCAGGTCGGTCTCGCGGTACGATTGGACCACGATCGATCCGCCCTCCACCGACTCCCAGGTGATCCGGTCGCGCCCGTCGACCGTCTCGATCTCGTGGTCGCGCGGCGCGACGTGGCCCACGATCGGGAAGTCGGTGCTGAACCCCGGCGGGAGCGTCACCGCGTACGACCCGTCGACGTACGCCAGCGTTGTGAACCGCCGGGGCGAGCCGGCGGCGGAGAAGGCGACCCGCCCTTGGCCCGTCTCCTCGGGGAAGCGCACCCACGTCTCGTCGGGCGTCCGCTCGACCTCGCCGCCCGCGGCGCGGAACTCGGTGCCGTTGAGCACCTCTCCCTCGGCGGTCCGGTACCGGAACGCCTCGAACTCCAGCGGCTGGTCGCCGGCGTACGGCGTCTGTCGGTACAGCCGGAGCTCCTCCACGCCAGACGCGTTGTACACCGCCGTGTACTGGGTTCCAGTCGAGAGATTGAAGTCGGCGTCGCGGGCGGTGTCGAACTCGTACTCGCTCGGCGGCTCCGCGTCGAGGGTCTCGTTCGCGACCTCGCCGCCGTCGTTGACGTAGGTGAGACAGCCGGCGCTGACGGCGAGCAGCGCGACGACGGCGACCGCGAGGGCGAAACGTCGGTTCACGGGTTCAGACGACGCAGCGCATCTCCGCCGGGAGATAGGAGCCGATCGCGGCGAGCAGTCCCGGCGGGTCGGTGTCTTCGGTGCAGACGATACTCTGCTCTAAGAGTCCGAGCCGCTCGACCGTGACGATGTCCTGCGCGTGGCCCGCGCGGTTCACCGTCGCGCGCACCTCGCCGCGGGTCGCCGAGTTGACGTTGACCCGGCCGTTCCCGCGCTGCCAGTCGTACAGGCGGTCGCGCTCGGCGTCGGCGAGCCGGCTGGCCTCCGCGTCCGGATCGCCGGCTTCGCCGCCGTAGACGAACCGCAGCGGGAGGTGCTGGACCAGCCCGAACCGCTCGACCACCTGCGCCGGCGACCCCCTGCCGAGCCCGCTCTCGTCGGCGGGGATCCGCACGTCGACGCCGGCGTCGACGACGAACCCGTCGTCGTCCCACGACTCGAGGGTGCCGACGTACTCCTCGCCGGCCTCCAGCCCACCGTCGTGGGCGACGATCTCGCCCCACGTCTCCGCGAGGACGTTCCGGGCGACCGCGGCGTCCTCTCCGGTCACGTCCACCTGCACGAAGCCGTCGTCACGGACGCCAACCTGCCAGTCGACGCTCAGCTCGCCGACGTCGTTCGCGACGAGCGAGCCCATGCCGTCCATCGCGCGGTCGCGGGCGTCTCCCTCGACGTAGCACTTGGTTGCGAGGACGACCATCAGCCCGTCACGTCCACGTTGAGTTCGTCGCGCAGCTTCTCGACACGCTGCCCCATCGCTTCGCGGAGCCGGTCGTTTTCCATCGCCTCGACCGGGGAGCCGCACTCGGGACACTCGAAGCCGAAGTCCATCGCCTCGCCGAACTCGAAGCGGATCGAACACACCTCACAGAGGTAGAACTCGTGGGTGCGTTCGTACTCCTCTCGCTCCTCTAACGCCTCCAGCAGGCGGTACATCTCCTCTTCGAGGTTCTCCGGAATGTTGTCGTAGTGGAACGTCCAGAGGTAGGTGAGCCACCCCGAGTCCTCGTCGCGCACCCGGCGGTACGTCGCGAGGTCGTTCTCGTACAGGATGAACAGCGCGCGGCGGACATCGTTGAGCTCCAAGCCGAGCTCCTCCGCCAGCTCCTCGTCGGTGACCTCGCCGTCGGGCGGCGCGGCCGCGACCGGCATCCCCGTCGGCCCCACCAGCTCGTGGAGGTACTTCTGGATGACGGGGTCGTTCAGTAGATCCTCAAAAGCCATTACGCGAACTTGGTGGTGGAATCGGGTTAAAAGCTCCGAAAGGACCACCGTCGTCCGGGGCCATCCCGGGCTCGTCACAGCCGGAACGGGCCGTCGGAGGACAGGCGGCGGCTCCGGCAGAGCTTTAGGCGGCCCCTCGCACCACTCGTGCGTAATGAGCGACTCCGACGGACCGAACGCCCGAGAGGTCGACGCTCCCTCTCCCGGAACAGCCGACGGGCGGAGCGGCCGAGTACGCCTCAGGCGGGCGGCCGGCGCAGTCGCGCTTGCGACGGTCCCGGCGCTGCTGGCCGCGGCGCCGCTCGTCCCCGCCGCCGCCCTCCTCGGTCCCGCCGGTCTCGGCGTTCTCGACCCGGTCGCACTCGGGGGACTCCCCCCGACGGTCGCCGCCGCGCTCGCCGCGGTCGTCCTCGGTCCCGGTGGATCGGCGCTGATCGGCCCGTTCCTCGTCGATCGACGGATCGGGCGGCTCCCTGAGGCCGAGCTCGACGACCGACCGGCCGAATTCGTCGCCCACCGCGTCACGACGCTCGCAGGGGAGGTCGGCGTCGGCGTCCCGTCGGTGACGGTCGTCCGCGCCGACGCGGCCAACGTCGCCGTCGCGGACGGGTACCGCGGCGCGCGGCTCGTCGTCTCGACGCGGCTGCTCTCCCTCCCGGCCGCCGACCGCGACGCCGCGCTCCGACACGCGCTCGTTCGGCTCCGGACCCGAGAGGCGGCGGTCACCACGGCTCTGTTGCCGGCGCTGGCACTCGTCGAGACGGTCGCGCTGCTGGCGACGCTGCTCGTCGGCCGCCGCGCGGACCGGACCGCCGCCGACCGGCGCGTCAACCGGATCCACGGGTACGAGCCCGAGGAGAATCGGATCCCGCCGTGGGCGTACACGGTCGCCGGCGTCCTGCTGTGGCTCCTCCTCCTGCCGGCGTGGATCCCCGCGGCCGTCGGCGACCGCCTCTACGTCGGCGGCGGTCGCCGGGACGCCGACGCCGCGGTGGCGCGGCTGGGGAGCGCGGAGCGCGACGGGCTCGGGAACGCGGTCGCGTTCGCGGGCGAGGCGGCGGGCGCTACCGACTGGCCGCCCCTCCTCGACCGGCTGTCGCTCGCCTCGATGGCGGACGCCGAGACGGGCCGCGTGCGCGGGACGAGTCGACAGGAGGCGCGACTCCGCCTCGCGCTCCTGCGGTCGAAGCGGTCGCTCTAGGATCCGCGGGGGGGACCGGTTCGGGGACTCGCCGCCGCCCGGCCGACGCTCACGGGCGTGCGGGTACGACCAGTCGGAGCGTGGTCCCCCCGCTCGACGTGTCGACTGAGAACTCCCCGCCGGCCTTGCTCACGACCCAGCAGATCAGCCAGATCCCCAGCCGGTCCGCGTGGGTCAGCGGCGTCTCACCCCGATCGAGCACGCGCGTCTCGCGGTCGGGGATACCGGGCCCGTCGTCCGCGATCTCGATCGCGAGCCACCCGGCCGACCCCCGCTCGACGCTGATTTCGACCGACTGATTCGGGCCGTCGTTGTGCTTGGCGGCGTTCTCCGCCGCCTCTTCGATCGCCGTCATCAGCCCGACGACCGTCGTTTCGAGCGGGTCGTCGGGCGGCAGTGAGAGGGAGATCGCCGCCTCGGGATACCGGTCCCGCACCCGCGACCGCAGCTCGATCAGGCGGTCGCGGAGCTCGACGGCGGTCCCCGCCGGCGAGGGAACGGACAGCGTGCGATCGAGGTTCTGGACCGCGTTAGCAATTCTCATCAGGCTGTCCGCCGTGTCGTCGATCACCTCGAGCGAGTCGAGCGATTCGCCGTCCTCGTCGAGGTTCCGCCGCAGCAGCTCCGCGTACCCCGTGATGAGATTCATTTTGTTCCGGAGGTTATGGCTGAGGACGCGGTTCATCACCTCCATACGGCGCTCTCGGATCTTCCGTTCCGTGATGTCCGTCTGGAAGCCGACGAAGTGCGTGACCGTTCCCGCCTCGTCGCGGATCGGGGCGATCGTGAGGCGGTTCCAGAACGTCTGTCCGCTGTGTCGGTAGTTGAGGATGTCGACCACGACCGGCCGCTTGTCGTCGATCGCCTCTCGAACCGTCGCGGTCGTCTCCGGGTCGGTGTCCTCGCCCTGCAGGAACCGGCAGTCGACGCCGACCATCTCGGAGTCGTAGCCGGTGAGCGCCTCGAACTCGTCGTTCGTGTACACGAGGGGGTTGTCCCCCTCGGCGGTCTCGTCTTCGGTCCGACCTTCGGATCCGGCGTCGGCGGCCTCCTCGGAAGGCGTATCGATGACGCCGCTGGAGGGGGCGCCGTCGGCGGGCCTCTCGGGGCCCGTGTCCATCTCTTGTGCGTAGCAGGTGCACTACCGCTAAAAGTTACGCATCCACAGTTAACTGGCCCCGCACGGAGGGGGTTCCTGTCCGAGTCGGCGAACCGTTGACGGGGCTGCCCGGCGTCATGAGCGGGACGCCGGAGGTCGACGACGACGAGGCGGGGTGGATCGCCCGCGACGACGACTGATCGGCCGCGACGAGACCGCCCGGTCTCAGTCCGACTCGCCTCCGGCCTCGTCGGCGTCGACGACCGTTTTTCCGGCCGGCTCCGGGACGACCTCGCGGTCCGCGTCGACCCACTCTCGATCCAGCTCCGCGCCCTCGAACAGCCGGTCTAAGAACACAGCGAGCCCGGCGACCTCGGAGTGGGGCTGATTCGTCACGCCCACGTTGAAGTCGGCGCGCTCGTACAGCGCCCACGGCACCTTCTCGCCGCCGACGACCACGAGGAGATCGCGAGGCGTCGCCGGGTCGTTCCCCTCGCCCGCGGCGCTCTCCTCGTCCGGGAGCCCGATCGCCTCGCGAACCTCCCCCTCGACGTCCTGTACGCGCTCGCCGTACATCGTGAGGTGGACGACGACGCCCTCCCAGTCCCGGACGATCGCCTTCTGGTCCTCGCGAAGTTCGACCGCGAAGGGGCCGCCGAACCGATCGGTGATGTCCCGCACCGTCTCCCCGGACTGCCCGGCGTTGTCGGGGAAGATCACCCGGTCCGCCCCGAGCGCCCGGGCCGTGAGCCCGACGTGCGTCGTCATGCGGTCGTCGCGTCCGGGCCGGTGGCCGTACCGGAGGACGACGACCTCGCGCGCCTCGTGCATGGACGGCGATGCGCCCGCGACGGGTGTGGTCCTTTCGATGCGGTCGCGCGCTGTCCGGAACCGATGTGAACCATATTCATGGATCATCGACCGTATCGAATTCGAGAGGTAACCACGTAAGTGAAAGGTTCATGGGGGAGGCGGTCGCCGGGTGAGGTATGACGAGCGTCAAGGAGTTCCGCGTCGACGAGCCCGCGACCGCCGACTCGCTCGGCCGCGGTCGGTTCGTCTTCACGGACGCGTACTCGGTGTTCGACTGGGGCCAGATGCCCGACGCGATCCCGCGGAAGGGCGCCAGCCTCTGCGCGATGGGCGCGTTCAACTTCGAGCTGCTGGAAGCGGAAGGGATCGCGACGCACTACCGGGGCGTCTCGGATCCCGACGCGGGCGATCTCGTCCCCCTCGCCGACGCGAGCGCCCCGCCGACGGAGATGGCGATCGACCTGACGCAGGTCCCCGACCTGCCGTACGAGGGGCCCGAGGCGGGCTACGACTACGACGCCTTTCACGCCGCGGGCGGGGACAACTACCTCGTCCCGCTGGAGGTCGTCTTCCGGAACCGCGTCCCGGTCGGCTCCAGCCTCCGGCGACGCGCCGACCCCGCCGACTTCGGTCTCGACGCGGACCCCGACACCGACGCCGCCTCGGACGTCGCCGCCGGCGAGTGGCCCGACGAGCCCGTCGACCTCCCGGAGCCGGTCGCGGAGTTCTCCACGAAGTACGAGGAGCAGGACCGGTACCTGACTCGCACCGAGGCCGATCGGATCGCCGGCGCCGCCGACGTCGACGCCCTCGAGTCGCTCGCCCTCGACGTGAACCGCGTCGTCACCGAGCGCGCCGACGCCGTCGGCTTCGCTCACGAGGACGGGAAGATCGAGTGCCTGTACGCCGACGGCGAGCTCCGCGTCGCCGACGTGGTCGGCACGTTCGACGAGAACCGCTTCTCGTACGGCGGCCGCGGGATCTCGAAGGAGGTCGTCCGGCAGTGGTACAAGGCGAACGACCCGGAATGGGTCGAGGCCGTCACGGAGGCGAAGGCGGCGGTCGCCGGCCGCGAGATCGACGACTGGCGCGAGCTCTGCGAGCGCGACCCCGAGCCGTTGCCGCCGGCGGTCGTCGACGCGGTCTCCGAGCTGTACGCGGCGGGGACGAACGCGTACACCGGTCGCGAGTGGTTCGACGTCCCGGACGTCGAGGCGGCGCTCGACGCGGCCGACAACTTATAAATAATGGGGGGGGGGGGGGGGGGGGGGGGGGGGGGGGGGGGGGGGGGGGGGGGGGGGGGGGGGGGGGGGGGGGGGGGGGGGGGGGGGGGGGGG
>NZ_JARANT010000091.1 GCF_029889805.1 Halorubrum sp. Boch-26
CTCGACGAACCCTCCGCGGACGTCAGCTACGTCGGACGCGTCGGCGAGGCCGTCGACGAGGTGATCGGCGTCGTCGACGGCCTCGCCGACGCGTCCTACCTCGTAATCGGCGGCCGGAAGCGCACGCCCGTCGGAAAAGCGGTCTTCGGGAGCACCACCCAGTCGTTCCTCCTCAACGCCGAGATTCCGGTCGTGACGATCATGACGGAGGAGTGACCGGTAGACATAAGCCCGGTGTGGACCGAGTGCGGTACATGCGAACGGACACCATAGACCGATTCGCGGCCTCGCTGTCCGGCGCCGACGCTTCTTGCACGCGCGTCGAGGCGGCGGGGCTCCCTGACGCGCTCGACGACGTGGTCGAACAACCGGCCGTCGGCGTCCCGCTCGGTATCGACGGCGTCTCACTCGAGGACACTGACGTCGAGATGCGGCCGACCCCGCGCCTGCTCCGGGAGAGCGAGACCGGCGTGACCCGCGTGCACGGCATCGTCGACTACGGAACCTTCGTGATTCAGGCCGACGAGGCCGGTACCGAGCCCGTGAGCCTCTACCCGACCACGCACCTCGGCGTCGTGTGCGCCAGCGACCTCCACGAGAGCGTCGAGGAGACCGCGTCGTGGCTCGGAGAGGAGTTCGACGAGGGCCGGGACTCCGCAGTGCTCGCGACCGGCGCCAGCGCCACGGCCGACATGGGCGAACTCGTCTCGGGCGTCCACGGCCCGCAGCGCGTCCACGCGGTGGTGTTGACCGACCGATGAGCGCCGACCGGGAGCGCAAGGCCGCGAAGATTCGTCACCTACTCGAAACCGAGGGAGACGCCGTCTTCGAGAACACCACGCACGTCAACGCCGGCCGCTACGAGACCAACGGTCACCGCGACGACATCGACGAACTCCGCACGGAGGCGCGCGCCATCAAGGAGGACGCCATTGAGCGCCTCCCCGAACTGATCGAGACGGTCCGGGAGTCCGTCGAGGCCAACGGCGGCGAGGTGTACGTCGCCGAGGACGCCGCGGACGCGAATCGCTACATCACCGAGGTCGCCGAATCGAAGGATGCCCACACGCTCGCGAAGTCGAAGTCGATGACCACGGAGGAGATCGACGTCAACGACGCGCTCGAGTCAGCGGGCGTCGACGTCACGGAGACGGACCTCGGTGAGTTCGTCGTGCAGGTCGCCGACGAGGCGCCCTCGCACCTCGTCGGGCCGGCCTTCCACAAGTCCACCGCGGACATCGCGACGCTGTTCAACGCGCACTTCGACACCGACGAACCCCTCGAGACCGCCGAGGACCTCACGCAGTTCGCCCGGGACCACGTCGGCGAGAAAATCATGGACGCCGACGTGGGGATGACTGGCGCGAACTTCGTGTTCGCCGAATCGGGCACTATCGCGCTCGTCACCAACGAGGGGAACGCTCGGAAGTGCGTAGTCACGCCGGACACGCACGTCGCGGTCGCGGGCGTCGAGAAATTGGTTCCGAGCGTCGACGACTTTCCCCCGTTCGCCGAACTCATCGCGCGCGCCGCCGGCGGTCAGGACATCGCGACGTACCTCTCCCTGGTCTCCCCGCCAGTCGACTCGCCGGTCGTCGACTTCGACGAGCCCGACGAACCCCTCGATGGGAGCACCGACGACCGGGAGTTCCACCTCGTGTTGCTGGACAACGGCCGCATCGAAATGCGCGAGGACGACGAGCTCCGGGAGACGCTGAACTGCATCCGGTGTGGCGCGTGCGCGAACTCGTGCGCGAACTTCCAGCACGTCGGTGGGCACGCATTCGGCGGTGAGACGTACACGGGCGGCATCGCGACCGGCTGGGAGACCGGCGTTCACGGCATCGACGCCGCCGCGGAGTTCAATGACCTCTGCACGGGGTGCTCGCGCTGCGTCGACGCCTGCCCCGTGAAAATCGACATCCCGTGGATCAACACGGTGGTCCGCGACCGCATCAACCGCGGCACCGACAGGGAGTTCGACTGGCTCGTCGAGGGACTGACACCGGACGCCGATCCGGGCGGCGTGGACCTCCAGAAGCGCCTGTTCGGGAACTTCGGGACGCTCGCGAAGTTCGGGTCCGCGACCGCGCCCGTCTCGAACTGGCTCGCCGACTGGGTATCCTTGCGGGCGGTCATGGAGCGCGTCGCAGGAGTCGACCGTCGCCGCGACCTCCCCGAGTTCCGTCGGGAGACACTCGTCGACTGGTTCGCGTCTTGCGAGCCGCTCGCGACGGCCGGCGACGCCGACCGTGAGGCGGTACTCTACCCCGACACGTACACCAACTACGTGCTCGTGGACCGCGGGAAGGCGGCCGTCCGCACGCTGGAAGCGCTCGGCGTCGACGTCAGCGTCGTGCCGAGTCACGAGAGCGGGCGTGCGCCGCTCTCCCAAGGGATGATCGCGACCGCCCGCGAGAACGCCGAGCGCGTCGCCGACGGCCTTAACCCTCACCTCGACGCCGGCCGGGACGTCGTGGTCGTCGAGCCCTCCGACCTCGCCGCGTTCCGCCGTGAGTACGGGCGCCTGCTTGACGGGGAGCGCGCCCAGCGGATCGCCGCGAACAGCTACGAAGTCATGGAGTACGTCTACGGCCTGCTTGAAAACGGCGCCGACGCTGACGTGCTCGCGGGGGGTGGCAACGTGGCGTACCACAGTCACTGCCAGCAGCGCACGCTCGGTGTCGACCAGTACACGGAAGCGGTCTTCGAGCGCCTCGGCTACGACGTGGTGACCTCGGACGTGGAGTGCTGCGGGATGGCGGGGAGCTTCGGCTACAAGTCCGAGTACTACGAGCTCAGCGTCGACGTCGGCGAGACGCTCGCCGACCAGTTCGAGGAGCAGAACGTCGACCGGCGCCGCCTCGTGGCCAGCGGTGCGTCCTGCCACGAACAGCTGGGATCGCTGCTTCCGCAGGACTCCACGCATCCAGTCGAACTCGTCGCGCCGACGATCGAGCGCGGTCCGCGGACGCGCTGAATCGGCGGTCAACGCGCCGAAAGGACCGCCTTACGAGAAAATTTTTTATACGGTTACTGCTTCAACTGGAGTGTGACACTCCACCACAGTGAGAGTGGGTTACGACCTTACGGGCGCCCCCTCACATCTCCGAACGCGAGTCTATCAGTCCGCGCTCGCCCACTCGACGAACGCATCGCTCCCGGTCGCCTGCCCACCGCGACCGCGACGCAGCCGCGACAACTGGTGGTCGAGTGAACGCATGGACGGCAACGTAACGATCTCCAACCTCCAGAAAGTGTACGACGACGGCGGTGAGCGCACGACCGCCGTCGAGGACCTCTCTTTCGACATCGACGGCGGCGAGTTCGTCAGCATCGTCGGGCCCTCCGGTTGCGGGAAGAGCACGCTCCTCTACCTCGTCGCCGGCTTCCTCGACGAGACGTCGGGCACCATCGAAGTCGACGGGACCCTCGTCGACGGCCCCGGTACCGACCGCGGCGTCGTCTTCCAGGACTACGCGCTGTTCCCGTGGCGGACCGTCATGGAGAACGTTACCTACGGCCTCGAGGAGCAGGAGATGGACGAGGAAGAGCGCCGCTCGACGGCCCAGAAGTACATCGACATGATGGACCTCACGGGCTTCGAGGACAACTACCCGAAGGAGCTCTCCGGCGGGATGAAACAGCGCGTCGGACTCGCGCGCACCCTCGCCTACGACCCGAAAATTCTGCTGATGGACGAGCCGTTCGGCGCGCTCGACCAGCCGCTCCGCGAGGATCTTCAGGACCAGCTCATCGACATCTGGGGCGACCTCGAGAAGACCGTCATCTTCGTCACGCACGACGTCGAAGAGGCGGTCTACCTCTCGGACACGGTGATGGTGATGACCCGCCATCCCGGCACGAAGAAGAACGTCACCGAGGTCGATCTCGACCGCTCGCAGACGCGGGCGGACATCATCACGAGCGACGAGTTCAACGAGACGAAAAACGTGGTCTGGAAGTCCCTGAGGGAGGAGACCCAACCGGAGGTGCAACCGCAGCCGTGAGCAACGCCACGGTCCACTCGTTCGAGCGCGTCCCGGGGTCGGTCCAGCGCGCCGGCAGGTTCGTCTTCGACTGGATTCCCCTCGTCATCCTCACGCTCCTCTGGGAGTACGCCAGCGGGACCGTCGTCCCCGCGCAAGTACTGCCGTCGCCGACCATCGTCGCCGGCGAGATTCAGACGCTCATCGTTGAGGGAACGATGTATTCGCACCTGTTCGTCTCGCTGTACCGCATCGGTATCGGCCTCGCGCTGAGCATCGGTATCGGCGTGCTGCTCGGCATCGGGATGGCACGGCTCGATCCCGTCGAGAACTTCTTCGAGATTCTGCTCGCGCTCACGTACCCGATTCCGAAGACCGCGCTGGTTCCGCTCGCGATTCTCTGGCTCGGCGTCGGCACGGAGACCGCGATTCTCATCGTGTTCCTAGCGTGCCTGCTCCCCATCGTGTTGAACGCGTACAACGCCGCCGAGAACGTCGACCAGAACCTCGTGTGGGCGGCGAAGATGATGGGAACGGAGGGCCGCCGGCTGTTCGTCAAGGTCGTCATCCCGGCGACCGTCCCCGAGATCATGACCGGCATCCGCCAGGCGGTCCCCATCGCTTTCATCGCGCTGGTGAGCGCGGAGCTCATCGCCTCCGACCAGGGCATCGGCTACCTCATCCTGACCGCCGGACAGATCGGCAACTACCCGACGATGTTCGCGAACATCGTCGTCATCTCCGCGGTCGCGTACTTCGCTGTCCGCGGGTTCGAACTCCTCCGTGAACGGGTGTTAGTATGGACGTGACCGGCCTCCGGGAGTTCGACGCGTCGATCGTCGTCGGCGTCCTGAAGTCGGTGTACTCGCTCGTCATCATCCTCGTGCTCTGGGAGGTCGTCACCCAGCTGGAGCTGATCCATTACTACTTCCTGCCACCGCTGTCGGACGTGCTCGCGCGGTTCTACGAACTCACGGCGAACGGAGAGATGCTGGAGAACGCCTACCTCACGCTGAAGCGCGCGTTCGTCGGGCTCGCGATCGCGATCGTCTTCGGCGTCGCCGTGGGCGTGCTGAGCGCGCGGAATCGCTTCGCGGACTGGTTCTTCGACCCGATCATCAAGATCGGCTACCCGGTGCCGATCATCGCGCTCATCCCGGTGTTCATGCTGTGGTTCGGCATCGGCGACATGTCCAAGATCATTATGGTCGCGGTGGGAACCTTCTGGCCCATCGCGGTGAACGCTCGGGAGTCGACCAAGCAGGTCGAGAAGAACCTCGTGTGGGCGGCCCGCATGATGGGAACTAGTGACACGCGGCTGCTGTGGCGGGTCATCCTGCCCGCGGCGGCACCCGGTATCGTCACCGGCATCCAGATCGCGCTGCCGCTGTCGCTCATCATCACGTTCGTCTTCGAGATGATCGCCGGCGGCAGCGGCCTCGGCGCGCTCGAGATCGAGGGCGTGCGGTCGTTCCAGTCGACGCAGACGTACGCCGCCATCATCGCCATCATGCTCGTCGGTCTGTTCCTCGACAGGCTGCTGCGGGTGGCGCGCGGCCGGCTGCTGCGCTGGACGTAGGCGCCGCTCTTTTCTCGGACGTTCGGAAAAGTGAGTCGGGCCGGAAGCGGCTGTGCCGCGGGTCTCAATTGATCGAGGGGACGTAGTCGTTGGTGGCGTACTCGGTGACGTCGAAGGTGTCCTCGAGGAAGCCCATGTCGACGAGCTCGTCCATCGTACTCTGGAGGCGGTCCATGTCGATGTTGATGTCCTGCCGGTAGTAGTCGTTGTTGTTCAGGAAGAAGCCGTCCACGACCTCTTCCGGGAGTTCGAAGTGCTCGGCGGCCATCGAGACGACCTCCGAACGGTTGTCGTAGCTGTACTCGACGAGCTCAGCGAGGTCCTCGCCGAACAGCTCGACGGCCTCGGACTTCTCGTCAAGGGAGTCGTTCGAGGCGACGGTGAACGCGAACGGGTACGCCTCGTCCCAGAGGTCCTGACTGGTGACGACTTCGTTGAACCCCTCGGCCCGCGCGCCGCCCGCGAACAGCGCCGGATAGATGCCGACGTCGACGCGGCCGTCGTTAATCGCCGACGTAATCGACGGAAACGGAATCTCGACGATTTCGGCGTCGTTGTCGGGGTCGAGGCCGGCGTCGGTGAGCGCCTTCTGGATGACGGCGTGCACTCCCGTCCCCTGGGAGTTCAGCGCGATATTCGCGCCTTCGAGGTCCGCCGCCTCCGTGATGCCAGTGTCGGGCCCGGAGAACAGCGTGAAACTGTACCACTCAGGATGGGCGTCCCAGAAGTCCGTCGAAATCATCGAGATATTGTTCGGGACCGCCTCCTGGCGGACCGCCGACCCGTAGCTCACGGTGGTAAGCAGCGCGAGGTCGACCTCGCCGGCGGCCATCGCGTTCAGCGAGTCCGGCGTGCTCTCGTTTCGCGTGACGGTGAGTTCGTACTCCTCTCCCGCGTTGGGTACCTGTTCGCGGATCTCCTCGATGTCGAACAGCGACCCGAGGTTCTCGACCGGGACAGTGAACGCCAGCGAGAGGTCCGACGCGCCGCCGTCACCGCCGCCGAGACATCCTGCTACCCCCGTGAGCCCGACCGTCGCAGCGGCGGTGCCACTCTTCAGAAACTTGCGCCTGTTAGTGCTCGTGCGTGCCATCATATCATGAACCACATTCAACTCACTAAAAGATGTATGTATATATGATATCATTCATGCCGATCAAAATATAAACTGATTGGGCCGGGGTACCCGGGACGCTACTCGTTTTTTACGTAGACGACGCCGGCCTCGACGACGACCTCGTACGTCGGGACGACGTAGCGGTCGTCCCCGATGTGCTTGCCCGTCTCGACGTCGAACGACCAGCCGTGCCACGGACACGAGATGATGCGCTGGTCGTCGGTGTAGTGCTGGTCGACGCGCTCGCCGGGGCCGCCCCACTCGCCGACGAGCCGTGGCTCGACTTTCCCCTGGCAGACCGGGCCGCCGTCGTGGGGGCACTGGTTGCGCATCGCAAAGAACTCGCCGTCGGCCTTGATTACCCCGACCTCCGCACGCCCGACCTGCACGATCTCCGCGTCGCCGTCGTCGAAGTCGTCGGCGAGGCCGACTTCCACGTGCTCCTCGGAGCTCATAGGTCGAACACCTCTACGGCGTTCTGGCCGAGAACGTTCTTCCTGTCGTCGTCGTCGAGCATCGGGAGGTCCGTAATGACGCTCGGGCTGTCGAAGTCCCAGTGGGGGTAGTCGGAGGCGTACAGCATGTTCTCCGTGCCGACCATATCGAAACAGAGCTCCAGCAGGTCCGGGCGTGCGGAGATCTCCAGCGGCTGCGTGCCGAAGTAGAAGTCCGTGATGTAGTCGCCCGGCTTCTTCTCCAGCAGCGGCGCCTCCTCGGACCGCTTGAGGTACTCCTCGTTGATGCGACTGACCAGCCCCGGAATGTACGTCACGCCGGACTCCATGAACACGATTTCGAGGTCCGGGAACTTCTCCGCGACGCCCTGGCACGCCACGCTGACGATCTGGGACATGTTCGACTCGAGGAAGCCGAGCGTATGCGTCTCGATCATGTCCTGGTAGCCGGCGCGGACGTAATCGTCCAGCCCGGAGCCGCCGGTGTGGTAGACGACAGGGTACCCCTCCTCCTCGCAGCGCTCGTAGATGGGGTCGTACTTGCGGTTTCCCAGCGGCGGGCTCGCGCCCGCGGTGACCATCACGACGCCCTTAAACGCCTCCTCGTCCTCGATGTCGTCGAGGACGTCCAGCGACGCGTCGATGTCGTGGTACGGCATCGGTGCCAGCCCGTAGATGCCCTCGTCGGGGTCGAGAACCTCCTCGAGCATGTACTCGATGTACCCCTTCACGAACGCCTCGACGCGGCGGTCGTCGGAGTTGATGCCGCCCATCGCCAGGATTAGATGCGAGATCTGGAGCGTGTCGTCGATGTCGAGGTTGTCCATCGCCTCGACGATGTCGTCTTTCTCGTCGCCGCCGTCGGGGTACTCGGAGAACTCCCGCTCGATCTTATCGTAGTTGAACCGGTTCCCCGTGGACGCGGGGAAGAACGCCGCGAGGTTCTGCTTGACGCCGGTGCCGCCCCAGCCGCTCTTCTGGAACTTCGTCTTCCAGGGCTCGGGCATGTACGGCGCGACCTGCGTGAAGGTGTCGGCGTAGTGGTAGTCGCAGTCGACGACGCGGTGCTCGCTGGGGTCAATCATCCGCTAATCACCGCTGTGTATACGGGCAGCATGCATGAGCGGTCGGTGTGGTTTATCATAAACTTTCCCCGGAATTTCGGCGCCGCCGGCGGCTGCCGAATTCGTTCGTGGCCGACGGCGCCCGAACGTGTCGGCTGCACCCACTAATTTATTTAGCCCCCTTCACAACACGTTACCCGTCGAATGACCGAGAACAAACCAACCGACCACCCAGCCAACGCTGCCGTCAGCGCCGGCGATCCCCGGTTCCTCACGCAGGACGACCTCACGGTCGACACCCATCAGATCGTGGGGCCGGACGGGTCGTACGACGCCGACGATGTCCCCGAACTCGACGCCGAGCAGTTCCGGGACCTCTACCGCTGGATGGTCACCGACCGCGTGTTCAGCCGACGCATGGTGAGCATCCAGCGCCGCGGCGAACTCGGGACCTTCGGGTCCACTCGCGGCCAGGAGGCAAGTATCATCGGGAGCGCGTACACGCTCCGCCCCGAGGACTGGCTGTACGTCGGGCGCGCGTGGACGCCGATGTTCATGCGCGGCGCCTCGATGGAGGACATGATCCTGTTCTGGCGCGGCATCGAGGAGGGCCAGCAGGCGTTCGCAGAACAGAACTCCCAGATCGCCATCTCCATCGGCTCGCACCTCCCGCTCGTCACCGGACTCGCGTGGGGGATGGACATCAGCGGCGACGACGCGATCGCCACCGCGTATCTCGGAGACGGCGCGACCTCCACGGGCGCCGCCCACGAGGCTATCAACTTCGCGGGCGCGCTCGGTGTGCCGGCGCTGTTCTTCTGCCAGAACAACCAGTACGCCATCTCGCTGTCCGCGGACGAGCAGACCGCCGCGAACACACTCGCGCAGAAGGCGCTGGCGTACGGCATGGACGCAATCCGCGTCGACGGCCAGGACGTCCTCGCCGTCTACGACGCGGTGACGGAGGCCCGCGAGCTCGTCCGCGAGGGCGAACCCGTCTTCGTGGAGTCCGTCACGTACCGGCTCGACGCCCACACCACGAGCGACGACCCGACGCGCTACCGGAGCGACAACGAGGTCGACGCGTGGGAGGAAAGCGACCCGCTGGAGCGCTACCGCGAGTTCCTCAGGTCCGAGGGGTTCTGGGAGGACATCGACCACGACGCCATCGTTGAGAACATCGAGGCGGAGTTCGACGCCGCGCTCGGAGCGGCGAACGAGTTCGCGGAGCGCGAAATCGCGGAGATCTTCGCACACGTCTACGAGGAGATGCCGCCCGAGCTCCAGCGTCAGTACGAGGAGTTCGTCGACCTCCTCGAGCGCCGCCCGGAGCTGTACGACCACATCGATCGGCGACCCAAGGGGTGACTCATGCAGGCAACCATCGTAGAAGCAGTCAACGACGCATTGCACGCGGGGATGGCGGCCGACGACGATGTCGTCGTCTTCGGAGAGGACGTCGCCGAGAGCGGCGGCGTGTTCCGCGCGACCGACGAGCTCTTGACGGAGTTCGGCGGCGAGCGCGTGGTCGACACGCCGCTGTCGGAGATCGCCATCGTCGGCGCGGCGACGGGGCTGGCGATGTACGGCCTGCGGCCGGTCGCCGAGATTCAGTTCTCGGGGTTCCTGCCGCCGGCGTTCGACCAGCTCGTGACGAACGCGAGCCGCGTCCGGTGGCGCACGCGCGGCGAACTCACGGCGCCGATGGTCGTGCGGATGCCGTACGGCGCCGGTGTGCGCGCGCTCGAACACCACTCCGAGAGCATGGAGGGCGCGTACGCCCACATCCCCGGCCTGAAGGTAGTCGCGCCGAGCACGCCCCACGACACGAAGGGGCTGTTGCTCGCGTCGATTCGCGACCCCGACCCAGTGCTGTTCATGGAGCCCAAGCGCATCTACCGATCGTTCCGCGAGGAGGTCCCCGAGGAGGACTACGAGGTCCCGCTCGGCGAGGCCGCCGTCCGGCGCGAGGGAGAGGACGTGACGGTGATTAGCTGGGGGGCGATGATGCCCGCGACGCTGGAGGCCGTCGACGACCTCGGCGCAGACGCCGAGGTCGTCGACCTGCGCACCATCTCGCCGCTGGACACCGAGACGGTCGTGGAGTCCGTGAAGAAGACGGGGCGGGCGGTCGTCGTCCACGAGGGCCCGCGGAGCAACGGCGTCGGCGGCGACATCGTCGCGCGCATCAACGACGAGGCGCTGATGTACCTCGAAGCTCCCGTCGAACGCGTCACGGGCTTCGACACGCCGGTGCCGCTGCTGTCGATGGAGGACTACTACTTCCCGCACCCGCCGCGCGTCCTCGACGCCATCGAGCGCGCGCTCTCCGTCTGAGATCCCCTCAGCTTTCCGACAGACGGAAATACTGAAAGGGACAGCCGACGCGTACAGGGTATGGCCGAGCAGACGTTCGAGTTACCGGACCTCGGTGAGGGCATCGCTGAAGGCGAACTCGTCTCCTGGCTCGTCGCGGTCGGCGAGACAGTGGAAGCCGACCAGACGCTAGCCGAAGTCGAGACCGACAAGGCGCTCGTGGAAGTGCCGTCCCCGTACGACGGCACCGTCAAAGCGCTCCACGCGGCGGAGGGCGAGACGGTTCCCGTCGACTCCGCTATCGTCACCTTCGACATCGAGGGCGAGCCGGCCGACCGGGAGCCGTCGGAGACGGAGAGCGGCGTCGACGGCGGGGACGAGGTGGAGTCCGCCGTCGAGAAGGCGGACCACGAGGCCGACGAATCGGACGAGCGCGTGTTCGCGTCGCCGAGCACGCGGACCCTCGCGCGCGAACTCGACGTGGATCTCGCGGCCGTGTCGGAGAGCGACCCCGGCGGTCGCGTCACGTCCGCCGACGTGCGGGCGGCCGCCGAATCCGGCGGGACGCCCGAACCCGCGGAGCCCGCCGCGGAGGAAGGGGGCGAGTCGGCGGACGAGGAGCCGGTCGTCGTCGAAGCTGTCTCGAATACACATCTGGCGCTGCCGCCGCTACTCCTTGTGTAGGT
>NZ_JARANT010000092.1 GCF_029889805.1 Halorubrum sp. Boch-26
CCCGGCCGAGGCGCGCGCGACCCGGCGAGCCGGGACGCGGCCCGCGATCTCGCCGCCCGCGGGCGTGCGGAGTTCCTCCCCGACGACCCGCTCGCGTGGATCGACCGCCAGTTCGCCGCGCTCGCCGACGCGCCGGTCCGCTCCGGGATCAACGTCCGGAGCGCGACCGTCGAGCCGGTCCGCGAGGCGGCGGCGGTGTGCGCCGACCGCGGCGCGGTCTGCGAGGTCAACGCTCACTGTCGGCAGCCGGAGCTGTGCGCGGTCGGTTGCGGGGAGT
Source organism: Halorubrum sp. Boch-26 (assembly GCF_029889805.1). Taxonomy (GTDB): domain Archaea; phylum Halobacteriota; class Halobacteria; order Halobacteriales; family Haloferacaceae; genus Halorubrum. The sequence continues at coordinate 278 of NZ_JARANT010000092.1, forward strand.
CCCTGCTCCGCGACCGCGACCGACTCGCCGAGTACGTCGCCGCGGCGGCCGAATCCGGCGCGACGACGAGCGTGAAGGTCCGCGCGGAGGTCCCGGGCGTCGACCTCGCCGCCGTCGCCGACGCGGTCGGCGACGCGGGGGCCGACTGGCTCCACGTCGACGCGATGGACTCGGAGCCCGTCGTCGGCGACGTGACCGACGAAGTCACGAACGCCCGCGCCGACCTCACCGTGATCGCCAACAACGGCGTCCGGGGCCGCCGGACCGTCGCCGAGTACGCCGCGTACGGGGCCGACGCCGTCAGCGTCGGCCGGCCGACCGAACATCCGACGGCCCTCGCGCGCGTTGCCGACGCGGTGCGAGCGTGGCGTGACGGGGAGCTGTCCGTCGACGAGTCGCGGGGCCGACCGGAGGCGTCGCCGTGACGCGGGACGACACCGGGGCCGCCCCCACGACCGACCCCGGGACCGCCCGCGACCCGGTCGGCGACGCGACCCTCGCGCTCCTGCTCGAAGTCGCCGGCACCCCCAAGCCCGGCAACGTCGACCGGCGGCGGGACGTGGACGATCTCCGGTTCGAGTCCTTTCTCGGCGGGGCGGTCGGCGCCCGCGAGGGGCTCGAACTGGCCGCGAGCGACGAGGCGTCCGTCGGGGCCGCCTTCGAGCGGGGGGTCGCGGGGATGGCCGACCGCGCGGGAACGAACACCCAGTTCGGCTGTCTGCTGCTGCTCGTCCCGCTGCTGCGTGCGACCGTCGCGGACCCGCCCGCGGGAGACCTCGGCCCAGGCGCCGTCGACCGCGTGACTCGCGGGACCACCGTCGACGACGCGGTCGCGTTCTATCGCGCCTTCGAGCACGTCGACGTCGCCGTCGCGGGCCCGCCGGCGGACGCCGCCGACCTGGACGTGCGCCGCGGGAGCGACGCGGCCCCTGCGCTCCGCGAGCGGGGGCTCACGCTCCGAGACGTGCTGGCGATCTCGGCCGACCCCGACGACCCGGACCGCGTCCCCGACCGCAACGCGCAGGAGTGGGTGGAGGGGTTCCCGCGTACCTTCCGCGCCGTCGAGTGGATCCGTGCCGATACGGGGCCGCTGACCGACCGGGCCGCGCGGGCGTTTCTCGGACTCCTCGCCGCTGACCCCGACACCTTGGTCGCCGCGACTCACGGCTCCGAGACGGCCCGCGAGGCGAGCGTTCGGGCGGGTTCGCTGCTCGACCGACCGGACGCGGAGGCGAGCGGTATCGCCGAGCAGGCGGTCGACGCAGACGAGATCGACGCCGACGCGGTCCACGGCGCCGACCTCGACGGCGCGGAGGAGCTGGCGACGGCGTTCGTCGACGAGGGGATAAACCCCGGGACGACAGCGGACCTCACCTGCGCGGCGCTGTACGTCGCGCTCCGGCGCGGCGCGGAGGTGGCGCCGTGAGCGACGACGCCCCCAATCGTGACCCGACGGGAGTCGACGCCGCCGTGCCCGACGGCTGGCCGGTCGCGCTCCGCGGCGTCACGGAGTCGGTCGTGACGACGCTCGGCCCGAACGACCGCTGGAACGTCGCTGCGCTCGGGATTCACGCGCCCGCAGACCCCGACGCCCCCGTGACTGCTCGGACCTACGGCCGCACCCGGACGTGGCGGAACTTCGCCGAGCGCGGCGGCGGCGTCGTCCAGTTCACGACGGACCCGCGGACGTTCGTCGACGCCGCGCTGACGGTCCGCGAGACCGACGACCCGGTCGTCGAGACGGTCGACGCGTGGGTCGAGGTGACCGTCGATGCGGTCGGGAGCGAAACCGAGGGCGATACCACGATCCGGACGTGGGCGCTCGAACCCGTCGAGAGCGAGGTGCTCCGGGAGCGCGTGCCGACGATCAACCGCGGGTTCGGTTCGGTCGTCGACGCGACAGTGGCCGCCTCGCGGCTCGACGTGCCCGGATTCGACACGGACGCGCTCCTCGACCGGCTGACGTACTTCGCGGACGTGGTCGACCGCTGCGGGGGGCCGGCCGAGCGCGAGGCGTTCGCCCGGATCGACGAGGCGACCGGGTGGCGGGCCCTCGCGGACGAGCGGGGTGATCGGTGACGACGGCCGTGACCGCGACGGTGACGCGTGAGCGCTCGTGCGGCGCCACGGACCGGCGTGATACCGCCTCGGGGCCGTTCGCGGCGTAACGAACCCTTTTAGTTCGGCCCGGCGGTATCGCTCGGTATGGCCATCAAACCCAAGTACATCAAGCAGCTCGGAAACGTCCTGCTTGAGCGGTACCCCGACTCGTTCAACACGGACTTCGAGACGAACAAGGAGAGCGTCACGTCCCTGACCACCGTCGAGTCGAAGGGCGTCCGCAACCGGATCGCCGGCTACGTCACCCAGAAAAAGTCGCAGGCGGCCCAGAAGGCGTAATTCGGGTTCGAGTTCTCGACCGTTCGTTTCGTTCTCCCCGAGCCGCAGCGCTCGGTCTCACCGACCGCCCCACGGCTTATTACCGAAGCCGCGGCCACTCCGCCGCGATGGACGCCCTCGTCCGCCCGGTCGCCGATCCGACGTTCGCGGCCGCCGCGCTCGCGTTCCTGTGCGGGGGCGTGGCGCTCGGTACCCTGAGCGGGCTCGTCCCGGGCCTCCACGCGAACAACTTCGCGCTGTTGCTCGCGGGGTTCGCTCCCTCGGTCTCCGCCGACCCGCTGCTCGTCGGCGTCGCGATGCTCGGCGCGGGCGTGGTCCACTCCTTCCTCGACATCGTCCCAGCGCTCGCGCTCGGTGTCCCCGACGCGGCGACGGCGGTCGCGGCGTTACCGGGACACAGGCTCGTGATCGCCGGCCGCGGTCGCGAGGCGATCCGACTCTCGGCGGTCGGCTCCGGGCTGGCGGTCGCGCTCGCGGTCCCCCTCGCCGTGCCGATCACGTGGGCCATGGTCCGCGGCTACCCGACGGTGCGGGCCCACCTCCCGCTGCTTTTGGCCGGTGTCTTCGCCCTTCTCGTGTTCACCGAGTCATCGAAGCGGGCCGCAGTCGGCGGATTTTTCGCGTTCGTCGCGAGCGCTGCACTCGGGCTCGCGACCCTCGATGTCGACCCCGCGGCGCCGCTCGACGCCGGCGGCGTCCTCGCGCCGCTGTTCGCCGGGCTGTTCGGCGCGCCCGTGCTCGTCGACGCGCTCGGCGGCGAGGGCGTCCCGCCGCAGGCCGACGCGCGGATCACGATGGCGCCCCGCGACCTCGGCGTGAGCGCCGGCGCCGGATCGCTCGCGGGTGCGGTGGTCGGCTACATTCCCGGCGTCTCCGCGGCGATCGCCGCCGTCGCCGCGCTGCCGGCGGTCCCGCGCTCGGAGGGGGACCGCGGGTTCGTCGTCGCCACGAGCGGTGCCAACACGGCTAACACGGTCTTCGCGCTGTTCGCACTCGTGGTGCTCGGCGCCCCGCGGACGGGCGTCATGGTTGCCATCGACCGCGCTGCGGTTCCGTTCGCGCTTCCGATCCTCCTCGTCGCCGCCGGGACCGCGGCGGCCTGCGGGTTCGCGCTCGTGTTACTCGTCGGTGACGCCTACCTCCGTGTCGTCGGTAACGCCGACTACACCCGCCTGTCGGTTAGCGTACTGGCGCTGCTCGTCGTCCTTTCGTTCCTGTTCGCCGGGCCGTTCGGCGTCGGCGTCTTCGCGGTCGCCGCCGCGCTGGGACTCGTCCCACCGCGGCTCGGCGCTCGTCGCGTCCACCTGATGGGCGTCCTGATCGGCCCGCTGATAGTCGGGTGAGCGATCCCCCGTTTCTCGGTTCGTCTCCCCTCGCGGGCCTCGCGCGTGAGCGCCGCGGTACCGCGTCGCAGGGCGCGGTTCGCCGCCGCCTGCAAAGAACAACGGTTAAAAGTCGCGCGGTGGTGTTTCAGTGTATGAGCGAGAGTGAAACGCAGGGCACCCGACAGTGTGTCTCCTGTGGTATCCAAGTGGCCGGCATGAACGCCGCGCGGTTCTCCTGCCCGGACTGCGGGACGACAATCCACCGGTGCGCGAAGTGCCGGAAGCAGAGCAACCTCTACGAGTGTCCCGACTGCGGCTTCCGAGGACCCTAGTATGGGAGACGTCGCCGCCAAGATCAAGGTCATGCCGAACAGCCCCGAAGTCGATCTCGACGACCTGCAGGACCGGCTCGAGGAGTCGCTCCCGCAGGGCGCGAAGATCCGCGGCTTCCAGCGCGACGACGTCGCGTTCGGGCTCGTCGCCCTCCTGCCGACCGTCATCGTGCCCGACGGCGCGGGCGGCACCGAGGCGGTCGAAGAGGCGTTCGCCGACGTCGACGGCGTCGAGTCCGTCGCCGTCGAGAACGTCGGTCGGCTTTAAAAGAACCCGCTACGGCCGGCATCCGGCAACGTTTTTCGCTTGTCACCGCCCGCAGAGACTCGTCACTCGCCGTCGCGAAGGCGACCGTTCACGCCGCGTGTTCGTCTACCCACGCGGTGAGGTCGTCGCCGGGGATGAATCCCTCCGCGCGTCGCGCGACGGGTTCGCCGTCAACGAACAGCACGAACAGCGGTACGCTTCGCACGTCGAACCGCTCGACGAGCGGCGGGTCGTCGCGGGGATTCATCAGGGCGACGTCGACGTCGAGCGCGCGAGCGACGTTCCCGAGGACGGGCTCCATGCTCGCACAGATGCCGCACCCGTCGGTGTAGAATTCGACGAGCGCGGCGTCCGCGTCGGCGACGAACGCGTCGAGCGCGTCCTCGTCCGCGAGCGGGGTCGGACGCCGAACGTCTTCGTTTTCACCTGACTCAGCGGTGTCGGCCGCAGTATTGGTCATTATACGCACAATTGTGTCTGGGCGCATATAAACGCTCGCTCGGCGCGGGTGGGCACGCGGCTCGTCGGCGGATCGGGCTCAGGAAACGTCGACCGCGCCGCCCTCGGCGGCGCTCTCGGCGAGCGCGTCGACGACCCGCATGTTCGCTATCGCCTCTTCGCCGCCGGTCCGCGGAGCGGTGCCGTCCGCGACGCAGTCGGCGAAGTGTTCGACCTGCAGCCGGTACTGGTCCACTGGGCCGAACGTCTCGACGCCGCGCCGGTCGTCGATCTCGTAGGTCATCTCCACCGGCTCGTCGTCGGGCGCGTCGAACGCCCGCTCGACCTCGATCCAGCCGTTCGTCGCGTCGATCCGATAGCGCTGGACGAGCTGGGTGTCGAAGCCGGAGGCGACCCGCGCCGACCGACCGTCCGCGTACTCCAGCACGCCGGCGAGCTCCGTGTCGACGCCGTCGTCGCGGGTATCGTTCGCGTGCGCGTACGCTCGGTCCGGCTCACCGAGGACCGCCCTCGCGATCGACACGGGGTAACAGCCGACGTCCATTAGCGACCCGCCGGCGAGCGCCGGGTCGAGGCGCACGTCGTTCGGTCGGCCGTACAGCGGGAACCGGAACGCCGAGCTGACGGTACGCACGTCGTCCAGCTCTCGGTCGATCAGTTCGAAGACCCGCTCGGTGCGGGGGTGGTACCGGTACATGAACCCCTCCATCAGCGTGACGCCGCGGTCCTCGCAGTGATCGACCACCTCGCGCGCCTCCGCCGCGTCGACCGCGAGCGGCTTCTCGCAGAGCACGTGAAGCCCGGCGTCGGCCGCGCGGGTCGTCCACTCGGCGTGGAGCCCGTTCGGTAAGGGAACGTAGACCGCGTCGAGCCGGTCGTCCGTCAGTAACGCCTCGTAGGAATCGTAGCTCTGCGGGATCGACAGCGCCTCGGCGAACGTCGCCGCCCGGTCGCCGTCGCGCGATGCGACCGCGCCGACCGCGTGGTCGCTCGCCGCGATCGCTGGGATCACCGCGTCGCGAGCGATTCCCGCGGTGCCGAGCACGCCGAAGGTAAGGGGGTCACGCCGTGTTGACATACGCGACCACCGACGGGTCGGATCACAAAAAGGGTCGGTGACTCTGGCCCGGCCCGAACGGCGGTCGTCCGCGCCGCGTTACCGCTCCGCCTGCTCGGAGTTCACGAGCGGCGAGTCCTCGTTGACACACTCGGGGCGGCCGCAGACGCCAGCGTCGGCGCCGGCCTGCGATATCCCCTCGGCGAGCGACTTGATCTCCCACACAACCTCGTGACCGGTCGCCGACTCGTGGTCGTCGATCGCGGCCCGCGCCGCCGGGAGTTCGTCGTATCCCGCCTCGAAAGAGCAGTCGACACACCGAACCGCGACGCGCGTCCGTTCCATACCCGATATTGGTCGCCCGGCACAAAACCCCCGCGGTGCGGGGGTCGCGAAAAAACACGTATCCGCCGAAACGACCCGCGCTGCTACGCCGGCTCGTCGCCCTCGGGTTCGGTCCGCCACCCGCCCGTCAGCGTGACGACCCACAAGAGGACGCCGGAGAGCACGAACACGGCCGCCATATACGGGAGGAGCGGAAGTTCGACGCCGACGAAATCGAGGACCGTCCGGAGTTCGTAGACGATCACGCCGAAGATCGCGAAGGCGACGAGGAGTCCGCCGCGAGTCAGGTCGAGGCTCATCGGACCACCTCGACGAGCGAGGCGGCCGCGTCCCCGACGGCATCGAGAACCGGAGTTACAGCGCTCGCGAGCGCGTCGAGCGCCGGCGTCAGCCACGCCGGATACGTCCCCACGCCCGGGCCGAGCAGTCCGCCGCGGTTGATGATCGCCGCCAGCGGGAGCGCGTACGCGAGGACGACGAGCGTCAACGCGATTCCCACCCAGAGCCGGAGGTTGTCGAGCACTCGCGGTGCGTCGTCCGGGCCGGACAGCGCGGGCGGCAGCGACTCGGCGAGCCCGGAGACCTTCGGGTTCCCCATCGTGAGCACGAGGTTCCCGATGAACAGCACCGTCGAGACGAAAAGCAGCGTCCCGCCGATGGCGATCTGGATGTTGAGCTCCTCGTACCCGCCGAACATCACCGGGTAATCGAAGCCGGCGTACTCGGGCTCCGCGGTCCGGCGCGGCACGCCCATCATTCCCTGTGCGTGCATCGCGTTAGACATCAGCGCCATGCCGATGAACCAGACGACGACTTGGACCAACCCGATCGACCGGCTGTAGATCGGCTTGTTGGATATCTGCGGCCAGATCCAGTAGGTCGCGGCCATGAACGTCAGCGCCACGGCGGTCCCGACGGTGAGGTGGAAGTGGCCCGGGATCCAGATCGTGTTGTGGATCATGTAGTTGATGTTCATCCCGGCGTTCACCATCCCGGAGAACCCGCCGGCGGCGAACATCAGCCCCGCGAGCATCATCCCGGTGAACTCGGGCTTCCGCCACGGGAGGTCGGTGAGCCAGCCGAGGAGGCCGGTCCCACCGCGCTGGCGGGCGCCGTACTCCACGCTCGCGACGACCGTGAACGCCGTGAGCAGGCTCGGCAACAGCAGGAACATCGTGTTCGTCATCGAGATGAATTTGAACCCCTCCGCGATCCCCGGGTCGAGGTACTGGTGGTGAATCCCGACGGGCGTCGAGAGGAGGAGGAACAGCACGAAGACGACGCGGGCGAGCGGGTCGCTGAACAGCCGTCCGCCGGCGATCTTCGGGAGAACGGTGTACCATAGCAGGTACGCCGGCATCAGCCAGAAGTACACGACCGGGTGGCCGAAGAACCAGAACAGCGTCCGAGTCAGCGTCGGGTTCACCTGATCGATGAAGCCGAGCGACCACGGCAAGAGGAAGATGAGGACCGACGCCGCCACGGCGGACGACGCGATGTACCACATCGCCATCGTCGTCAACACCATGAACGTCTGCAGCGGGATCCGCTCGTCGGGGTGCTCGCGCTTCCACGCGAGGAACGTCCGGAACCAGTCGGCGCCGGCGATCCACGACCCGACGATGAACACGGCGAGCCCCGCGTAAAACAGCGGGTGCGCCTGCAGCGGCGCGTAGAACGTGAAGAGCACGTCCGCGCTCATATCGATGGCACTGGAGAAGCCGGCGAGGATCGAGACGCCGGTCATCGTCATTCCGACCGCCATGATCGCGTACCACGTCCACGTGATTCGGATGTCGATGAGCGGGCGGTCAAGGCTACGGGTCAACGCCCAGGTGAACAGTCCGACGAGGAAGAACGTAGTGAAGCTAATCGCCAAGAACACGCCGTGTGCGGTCAGAACCGTGTAGTAGTCGGTTGACGGGATGATCCGCGCCACATCGGTCCGGTGGAGCGTCTGGATGATCCCGAAGATCGCTCCGAGCACCAGCGCCAAGAAGGAACTGAGGAGCGCGGCGCGGACGATCCGCGCCTCTTCGGGGAACTTGTCGACGAACGACTGCTCGGCCTCGATGGCCTCGCTCATGCGCCGTCACCTCCGCCGTTCCGCTCCTCGAACTCCGCCTGACTGACGACGTGCACCTTCCCCTCCATCACGTGGTGGCCGGCGCCGCAGTACTCGTTACAGATGAGCCCGTACTCCTGCGGTTCTTCGACTTCGACGGTGAGATCGGAGACTTCGCCGGGAACGACCATCGTGTTGGCGTTCGTCCCGACGACTTCGAACCCGTGGATCACGTCCCGAGACGTGACGTAGAACGTCACCGTACTGTTCTCGGGCACGACGATCGGACTCGGCTCGAAGCCGAACTGGTAGGCGACGATGTACGCGGCGTACTCGTTTTCACCGACCTGTTCGACGCGCGGTTCGGAGAACCGCTCGTCCTCGTCGAGCGCTTGCGCGTCGACCGGCTGCTCGCTGTCAGCGACCATCGCCACTCCAGGTCCGACGGCGCCGTAGGTGACCGAGCCGATGAGCAGCAGTATCAGCAGGATCGATGCCGCGAGCCAGAGCTTCTCGTAGGCGTGAATGTGCATTCGCGATCACCCCACGACGACTAGGTCACGACCGAGGAATTCGATGTAGTATATATACACCCATGCGAGCAACAGGATGACGAAGTATATCCCGATGAGCGCAAGCGTTCCGATCGGATCGAACTCCTCCTCACCGCTCACATCGTCTGTTGATGCGTGTGCGGCTTGGTTTTGTCCCATAGGTCGCGTTATTGGTTGGGGGATATATAACATCTATCCGTTCCCGAGACCTGAAAACACGGGCGATATATATGGCCGGCAGTCCCAACGTTGCAGTATGAAGTTCTCGCTCCAATGGGCCGTACTCCTCGTGTTGGGCGGCCTCATCCCGGCGGTGGTGTTCATCGCCGACCGGGCGGAGATCGTCGTCGCCGTGACGCTCGTGAACGTGCTTATCATCTGGGGGAGTCTCCGGGTCGCGACCGGCGGGAGCCTCCGCCCCGGATCGGCCGCCTCGGACGCGGCGGATCCGGAGGAGGCGTAGCGCGCCGGCCGGCCGCCGGAACCGAGCTCAATGTCGAACTGCACCCTCTGTGACCTCCCGACGGGAGACGATCCGCACACCGCCTCGGGCGTCGAGGGTGAGTTCTGTTGTCGCGGGTGTCTCGCCGTCGCCCGCTCGCTCGACGATGTCGACGACCTCGACGACCTCGACGAGCGACGCCCCGAGGCGGAGCCGGACGAGGGGTTCGACGGGGAGACGACGTTCCTCCACGTCGACGGCATGCACTGCGCGACCTGCGAGTCCTTCTTGGAACTGACCGCCGGCGAGCAGACGGGCGTGGCGGCCGCCGAGGCGAGCTACGCGACCGACACGATCCGCGTCGACTACGATCCCGAGGCCGTGAGCGCCGACGAGCTCCCCGATCGGCTCTCGGTCGCCGGATACACCGCGAGCGACCGCGCCGCTCCCGAGCCGGACGGCGACGACGACGTCGTTCGCTTCCTGATCGGCGGCGGCTTCTTCGGGATGATGGCGATGCTGTGGTACGCCCTCTTCCTGTATCCGACCTACTTCGGGTACGAACCGATCCTCGATCTCGGCGGCGTCTCGGGCACCTACCTGTTCGCGCAGGTGTGGGTGTTCGCCTCGATTGTCCTCTTTTATACGGGATATCCGATCTTGCGGGGCGCGTACGTGAGCCTCCGGGCGCGACAGCCGAACATGGATCTTCTGGTGTCGCTGGCGGCGGCCAGCTCGTACACGTACAGTACGCTCGCGCTGCTTATCGGCCGCACCGACCTCTACTTCGACGTGACGATCGCCGTCATCCTCGTCGTCACTGCGGGCAATCACTACGAGTCGCGAATCAAGCGGCGTGCGACCGGAATGCTCTCCGAACTCACGACGGCCGGCGACCGAACGGTCCGCACCGAGGCCGGAGAGACCCTCGCGGCCGAGGCGGTCGAGCCGGGCGACCGGCTCCTCGTGCGCCCCGGCGAGCGAGTTCCGTTCGACGGCACCGTCGTCGAGGGGACTGCCGCCGTCGACGAAGCGCTCGTCACGGGGGAGTCGCTCCCGGCGACGAAGCGGGAGGGCGACGAGGTCCGCGGCGGCACCGTCGTCACCGACGCGCCGGTCGTCGTCGCCGTCGGCGAGGACGCGACGAGCACCCTCGACACCTTGGTCCGGCTGCTGTGGGAGATCCAGAGCTCGCGGTCGGGGGTTCAGCGGATCGTCGACAGGCTCGCGACGGTGTTCGTTCCGCTCGTCGTCGCGGTCGCCGTCCTCGGCGCGGCGGCGACCTTCGCGCTCGGTTCGACGCCCGTGGACGCCGCGCTCGTCGGACTCACGGTGCTCATCGTCTCGTGTCCCTGCGCGCTCGGGCTCGCGACCCCGCTCGCGATCGCCGCCGGGATCCGCGACGCGGCCCGCCGCGGCATCGTGATCGTCTCGGACGCCGTCTTCGAGGAAGCGGCCGACATCGACACCGTCGTGCTCGACAAGACGGGGACGCTCACCGACGGCGAGATGCGGCTGCTCGACACCGTCACCGACGGCGCGTCGCCCGACGAGGTGCGCCGTCGGGCGGCAGCGGACCGGCGAGCCTCGCTCCAACCGCTCGCAGAGGCGATCGTCGACGCCGTCGAGGGCGCAGGACTAAGCGCAGA
>NZ_JARANT010000093.1 GCF_029889805.1 Halorubrum sp. Boch-26
CTTCGTCGCGCTGCCACCCCACACCATCAGCCCCCACCAGCCACCAGCCATCGCCGGCCCGCGCGTCGGCGACGACCCGCTTGCCGACGCGGGCGCCCCGGCCGGCCGCCGTGACGACCTGGCGGTCGGCCGTCGACGGCGACGCGACGTAGAGCCCGTCGACCGGCGTCGTCCCGTCGCGGTCGGCGTACTCGCGGTCGAAGCCCTCGTGGGTCTCGTCGCCGTGCTCGTGGACCGCGAACATCGCCTCGTCGTCGTCGAGCCCGCGGAGGTACTCCGCGCCGTACCGCGTCGCCGAGATCACGCGACGGGTCGTGACCGGCTCGCCCTCCTGCGGCGCGACGCGGAAGCCGGCCGCGTCGTCACTCTCCCGGCGGTCGACGGATTCGACGAGGTCGGCGACGATCGAGCACCCCGCCCGCTCCGCGTGGGCGTGCGCGAGGTCGGTGAACGTCTCGACGTCGATACCGGCGGGGAATCCGAGGTAGTTCTCCAAGTGCGCGCAGCGCGCGAGCGACGACCGGCCGCGGTCGAAGGCGGCGACATCGAGGCCCTCGCGGGCGGCGAAAATCGCCGCCGAGCAGCCCGCGGGCCCGCCGCCGACCACGACGACGTCGTGATCGACGGGGGCGCTCATTCGGCCCCTCCGGAGACGATCGCGGCGACCTCGTCGCGGTCGAACAGCCGTTCGCTCGCCGGTATCTCCGGGTAGTCGTCGCCGTACTCGTATCCCGGCCACTCGCCGAACCGCTCCGGGAACAGCTGCTTCGCGGTCATCTCCAGCTGAAACAGGTTCATGATCGGCCCCTGCACCGGGTCGCCGGAGGGGTAGAAGCGGTCGTTCTCGATCGCGGAGAGCCGGCCGGCGACCGGATGGTCGGCGAGATCCTCGCGGACCCCGCCGACGTCGTAGTAGGAGGCGATCCCGTACTGGTGGAGGACGACGTCGGGGTCGACTTCGAGCAGCCGCTCGTGGTCGTAGGCCGTCTCGTAGGTGACCTCGTCCGCGGCGAAGGCGTCGGGGACGTCGAACGGACGGATGTGCGCGTTCGCGAAGCCCGGCACGTCGGTCCGGGAGGGGTAGTAGGTCCCGTCCATGTAGAGGAGCGCGGCGACCGTCGGCCGCTCCTCGGCGGGCGGGAGGTCGCTTCGGACCGTCTCGATCAGATCCTCGCGGACCGCGTCGAGCGCGGCGAAGCGCTCCTCCTCGCGGAAGGCGGCGGCGACGCGCTCGCCGATCTCGGGGAGCGTGTAGTACGCGTACTCGTCGCGGCACGGCTCCGGCGGCTCCGAGTGACGCCGGCTGTAGATGTTCCCGAACCACGGCCCGACGTTGTCGCGGATTTCGGCCGCGTCGTCCTCGCTCCAGCCGTCGAAGGAGACGAACAGACACGGATCCGCGAGATGGAGGTCGGAGTCGAGCTCGTAGAGGAGCTCGCGGTCGACGGAGATACCGCCGCCGGAGCCCGTGTTGAGCTGCGCGAGCCCCTCGCGGTCGAAGGAGACGCCGTCGAGCCCGGCGTAGTAAGCGTCGAGCGTGTTCCCACCGGCGTCCGCGTCGAACCCGAGCGAGTTCACCGCGTCGCCGTGACCGAGCGCGACCGCCAAGTCGGCGTACAGCAGGCTGTACACCATGACGTCCTCCGGGACCGCGTCGAACGCGACCTCCCCCGCCGGCGCCAGTTCCGCCGTGTACGACTCGGTGGAGTCACCGTCGCCGGAATCGCCCTCGCCAGATGACCCGTCGCCCGATGACCCATCGCCCGCGGAGCCGTCGTCGGCTTCAGACCCATTCGGCTCCGAGTCCGCCCCGGTACACCCGGCGAGCAGTCCCACCCCGACGGTCCCGCAGTGCCTGAGCGCGTCGCGTCGCGTCGCGGCGGGTCGGTCCGCGTCTGGTTCCATATGTTTAGGCTACCCTAAAGAATTAAAGTAGTTTCGAATCTTAGGCCCGCCTAAACGCGCGTCCGGCACAGCGGGTTGCGCGCAGAGTCGCTCGGGAGCGGTCGAGGTGGCAGCCGACCGGGGAAGCGGCGGCGGCCCACGATCTCGGAGCGAGAAGTCGACAGTGGTCACGTCGGCGCGAGGAGCGACGAGAGACGCGGTTCGAAATGGGAGAACGCGTCTCCGTCTCGGCGTGGAACGGGTGGGGGCGTGCGGGGCGCGCGAGGCTGATCCGATGGCGGAGTCAACGGTGACTCACCCGGCGCTCGCTTCCGGAACCGAGTCCGAGACAGATCGCGTTTGGAGGTATCGAGTCCTTACGGCTGTTAGTTAGACGCATTCGCAGCGAGCTGACGCCCGGTAAACGAGCAGATCTGGTTCACGGGACGACGTGTTGAGCCGGTTGCGATCAACACGAGATTCTCACGCGTCCGTGTTCGAGCTAAATAGACAGGGTATCTCGGAGCGCCGCAACGATTCCGCCCGACGAGTCCGTTGATGCGCGCTCTTTTTCGGCACGTCGCTCGACTTCGTCGAACAGGGTTTCCACTCTGGTCTCGGTCTCGTCTCGAACCCCGCGGACGGTCTCTCTATCCCGTCCGTCGGGATTCGTGAGGTCCCATTCGAGCGACTCGACGCCGTACCGGGCGGGATTGAACTCCGAGATATAACAGCCCATCGTAATCAGGTAGTCGCTCTCCCTGAGTTGGTCGAGGTCGGCAACGTGCGTTGGGGTCTCGCTGCCGATGTCAATCCCGACCTCGTCCATCGTCCGTACGACTTCCGCGTGGACGGTCTCGGCCGGATCTGTCCCGCCCGAATGGATCTCAACGACACCCTCCAAGCCTCGTTCAGCGCGCTCGCGCTCGGCGAAGGCGGCCGCAATTTGGCTCCGTCCCGCATTGTGAACACAGACGAAGTCGAGCCGGAGCCGCCCGTTGGATACCATGCCGAGTTGTGAGTACATACAAACAAGAACGTTGATATGTGATACACACACACATACGTATTCTCCTCGACACCCGAATTGTGACCGACAACGACCGGCCGCAGTCGTCGAAAATACGCCCGAAGACGGGGAGTTCACCGGATCCGAACCGCCTCTGTCAAGCGAAGTCGCCCGGGATTCACGCCGGGAGGCGTACCCGGAGAGGAACTGCAACGCTCCGGATCGGTCCGAGGGAACGACGATCCCGATCCCGCGATGCAAGAGAGACGAGAGGTGGCGAGCCCGTCGTCTCCGACGGCGACTCGGAACCGGCGCGGGCGTTCCGCGAGCTCGCCGAGGGGACGACGGATCAGGTCGGTCGAGTGCGGCGTCGCTCGCACGCCGACAGTGCAGTCGAAACCGATCTGAACCCGTATGCCACGAGGGCCGTCTCGAGACCGCGATCGGCGGACGGTGCCCTTTCAGTTCGGCGTTGTAATCAAACGCGGTCGCAAGCGGCGTGAATTCACCCGATAAAGTAACCTATAAAAATTACATCTCACAGAATAGTGACGAGAGTAGGTTATATGCCGCTGGTCGCTGAAGGAGTCTACATGCAATCGCGTTCCCGACGGTCGCTCCTCGCAGCGCTCTCCGCCGGGTGTGGACTCGGGGCCGCCGGGTGGCTCGGCGGCGGCGATTCCGTCTCGGTCCTCGCCGCCGGGAGCCTCGCGGTCCTCGTCGACGATCACCTTGGGACGCAGTTCGAGTCCGAGACGGGGATCGGCTGTCGCGGGGAGTACTACGGCACGAACGCGGTGATGCGGATGGTAAAGGACGGCCGAAAGTATCCCGACGTGGTCGTGAGCGCGGACGCCGATCTGTTGCGCGATCGGCTCTACGACACGCATACCACGTGGGACGTCTCGTTGGCGTCCAACGCCGTCGGCATCGCCTACGCCCCCGACACGCGGTTCGGAGGACGGCTGGAGGCGGGCGACCCGTGGTACGAGGTCGCGCGCGACGCGGACGAGGGCGACCTCGCGATAAGCGACCCCGACCTCGACCCCCTCGGATACCGCGCCATCCACGCGTTCCGGCTGGCCGAGCGGGAACATGGGCTCGACGGCTTCGCCGAGGCGGTCGCCGACGCCGCCTATCGGGAGCCGCAGGAGCCGCAGCTGCTCGCCGGCGTCGAGACGGGGAAGCGCGCCGCCGCGGTCGTCTACCGGAACATGGCCGCGGACCACGGGCTTCCGTTTCACGCGTTCCCGGAGGCGTACGACTTCTCGAACCCGGAGTACGCCGACCGGTACGCCGAGGTCTCGTACACGACGGACGAGGGGTACACGGCGACCGGCAGGCCGATCGTGTACAACGCGACGGTGCTCGAGAGCGCGGACTCGCCGGCCGCCGGACGCGAGTTCGTCCGGTTCCTCGCGAACGCCGGCGGTCCCCTCCGCGAAAACGGGTTCGAGACGGAGGGATTCCCGAGAACGCACGGCGACGTTCCGGCCGAGGTGACGGGCGGATGAGCCTCGTCGATGCGACCCGCTCGGTCACGGGCTCCCGGCGGGTGCCGCCGCTGTTGGTCTTCGGCGGCCTCGGGGGGGTCCTGCTCGTGTACTTCGCGCTTCCCTTCGCGGTGTTTCTCGGCCGAATCGGCTCGGTCCCCGTCGTCGAGACCCTGCTGCAGACGGCGAGCCGGACGGCGGTCCGGAACTCGCTGCTCACCGCGCCGGCCGCCACCGCGATCGCGACCGCGTTCGGCGTTCCGCTCGCGTACGTCCTCGCACGCGAGACGTTCCCGGGAAAGCGGCTCATCGAGGCGCTCGTCGTGCTCCCGCTCGTCGTCCCGCCGGTCGTCGGCGGTGCGATGCTGCTCAGCGTGGTGGGCCGGTTCACGCCGATCGGCGCCGCCGCGGCGCGCGTGGGGCTGCCGCTGACGGACAGTCTCCTCGGCGTCGTCCTCGCACAGACGTTCGTCGCCGCGCCGTTCGTGGTGATCACCGCTCGCGCCGGGTTCGGCGCCGTCGACGAGCGCCTCGAACAGGCGTCCCGGTCGCTCGGATACGGGCCGCTAGCCACGTTCAGACGCGTGTCGCTCCCCCTCGCGAGCCGAGCGATCGTCGCCGGAATCGTGCTCACGTTCGCGCGGGCCATCGGCGAGTTCGGCGCCACGATGATGGTCGCGTACAACCCCCGGACGATGCCGACGCGCATCTGGGTCGACTTCATCGCCGGCGGCATCGACGCGATCGTCCCGCTCGCGCTCGCGCTGCTGGCGATCACGCTCGTCGTGGTCGCCACGGTACAGCGGTTCGCCGGGGTTCCGACCGTGGTGGAGCAATGACCCTCGAACTCGACGGCTTGAGCCATCGGTACGGGAACGAGCGCGCCCTCGACGACGTGTCGCTCGCCCTCGACGACGGGGAGCTCGTCGCGCTGCTCGGACCGAGCGGCTGCGGGAAGACGACCGTCGTCCAAGCGATCGCCGGACACCTCGACCCGACGGCGGGGCGGGTGTCGCTCCGCGGGACCGACGTCACCGGCGTCCCGCCGGAGGACCGAAACGTCGGGATCGTCTTCCAGCGATCGACGCTGTACCCCCACATGACCGTCGGCGAGAACGTCGCGTACGGGCTGAAAAGCGGCGATCTCACGGCCGAGCAGGTAAGCGAGCGCGTCGGTAGGTATCTCGAACTGGTCGAACTCGCCGACCGGCGTAATGCGTCTCCGAAGTCGCTGAGCGGGGGCGAGACCCGGCGCGTCGAACTCGCTCGCGCGCTCGCTCCCGAGCCGGACGTACTCCTGCTCGACGAGCCGCTGTCGGCGCTCGACAAGGGGCTCCGGGCGCGACTCCGCGACGAGATCGTCCGCATCCAGCAGCGGACCGGCGTGACGACGCTGTTCGTCACCCACGATCAGGAGGACGCGATGTCGGTCGCGGACCGGCTCGTCGTCCTCCGCGACGGGGCGGTCGTCGCGGCCGGAGCGCCCCGGCAACTCTACGAATCGCCGCCGAGTCGCTTCGTCGCGTCGTTCCTCGGACGCTCGAACGAACTCTCGGCGTGGGTCGACGGCGGCGACTCGCCGACGGTGAGGATCGGCGGGACCGAACTCGCGGCCGACACCGTGCCGAGCGAACTCGTCGGCGCGTCCCGGGCGGTCGTTCACGTCCGCCCGAGCGACCTGACGATGAGGCCCGCACCGCGGTCCGACGAGCCGTCGAGCGGGACCGGGACCGCGTCAGATCGGGCGGGCGCGTCGACCGATGGGGGGACGTCCGACGAGCGACCGGGAACGATCGAGATGCGCGGAACGGTAACACACGTCAGTGACGTGGGACGCCGCTACGACGCGCGCGTCGAGGTCGACTCCGGTGAGGTGGTGACCGTCGAGCGGGATCGCGACGGGCTCCGCGAGACCGACCGCGTGACCGTTACCGCCGCGGTGAGCGACCTCACGGCGTTTCCCACCTCTGAGTGAATCGCCGAATGAGGGTGAACAGCTGGACCGTGTGTAGGTCTGTACTTTAGGTAATTCTTCGTACGAGTAGGGAGAGGTATCGATTTGATCGGCTTGCCGCGCCAGCGCGATCCTCGCTCGCCGAGACTGGAGTAGTCAGCAATACGTTCGCTTAGACCAGATTCCGGGCAGATAAGTAGTTCACCCACGCCCCGACGGCTCGCTTCTCGATCTCGCGGGGGACGTCTTCGCGAAGCGACGGATCCGCACTACGGTAAAATATAACAGATCGTCCGTCGACCGACCGGCGGTTACAAGGACGGAGATGTTACGTGGTGTGTTAATTCTCAGTGACATGGAATCTGCGGCATAATTAGGGGTGTCTTAAATGAATATTCGTGTATGAAAACGAATTGGCAAGACACAGGTGGTCTCGTGGCAATCGGCCTACTGGTAATCGCGCTGGTGTTGACGGTGGCCGGTATCGAAACAATCGCGGGATACGAGGTGTTGGCCGCCGGACAAACGGCGTTCGGATTCCTCGCAGCGGGGAACTTCAGCCTCGGCGTTCTGTCCGCCGGGATCTTCTCTGTCGGGGTGTTCTCAGTCGGAGTGTTCTCGGTCGGAATATTCTCGATCGGAATCTTCGCTGTCGGCCCGTTTGCGTTCGGGATGTACGCGATCGGGTTCTACGCGTCGCAGCGGTACGGAAACTCCCCGGAGGGGGAACCATAGCGGACGAAGATCCTCCGGACGTGGCGGACAGATTTCGTATCGTACTATACGATTTATTCAACCGCGAACGCGCGAACCGTCTCGAACGAATCGTCGGCGATAGCGGCGGCGATACCTTCGATATCGGCCTCTCGGGGGACCTCGTGGGGATACTTCCGGCTGAAGTACCGCAGGAGGTTCGCGACGTCGCGTTCGAGGAACTCGCGGGCGTTCTCGTGATCGACGGGGACCGCCTGCGGCCAGTCGAATATCGTGACGCCGCTCTCCGCGACCGCGACGTTGTGTTCGGACATGTCGGCGTGGACCCAGCCGAGGTCGTACGCGGTCACGAGTTCGCGGAGGACTAAATCGAGGACCGCGGAAGCCTGTTCGGGCTCGAGTTTCGCGCGCGCGAGTTCCGCGCCGTCGAACTTGTCCATCACGATGGCGTGGCGGTTGTGGTCGACCGGCCGCGGCACGCTCACGTCGGGATACATCGCCTCCATCGCCTCGTACTCGCGTTCGGCCGCCTTGCGCGCGGTGTACATCCACGAGACGTGGTCGCGGTCGGCGGTGTACTCGCGCTCGCGGTTCACCTCGCGGAAGTTGGTGTACCCCTCGCGGTGGTACTTCAACGCGAGTGGCTTGAACGACTGGGCCTCGTACACGTCGCCCTCCTTGCCGAACCCCAGGGGCGAGCCCACGCCGTCGATGGTCTCGCGCTCGGCGAACGTGCGGAGCGCGAGGGCGTCGTACCCCTCGAAGGTGAGCTGGTACCCCTCGTACTGGATCGTCTTTCGCTGGATGAGCTCGCGGTCGAGACACCGGTCGATCCGGTAGTCGACCTCCTCGCGCGTGAGGTCGGCGTAGTCGGGGAGCTTGTCCCGACGGACCCACTCCGAGAACCGCATCCCCTGCTCGACGCCCGAGAGGAGATAGAAGTCCTCGGGCTCGAGCTCCGCCATGTCACCGGCCACGTTTCGAACCATACGGCCCTTACTCCGGCGATTCCTAAAAGGGACGCGCGTTCCGCGAGATCAATTTATAAATCACATTCCGCGATAGCAAATTCGACTTCGGCCGCCGTACCGCCCGAGCGCAACCGCTTTCGGGACGGCGGGCGGAGTGGCCCGCATGACTGCGCCGACGGGCGACTGGCGGCTGATCCGGGAGGAGGCCCGCTCGGGGCCGATGCAGATGGCGCTCGACGAGGTCGCCGCCGAGACGGCGGCGGCGGGCGGCCCCGCGACGGTCAGGACCTATCGGTGGGATCCGAGCTGTCTCACGCTCGGCTACCGGCAGGCCCCGGAGACGGTCGACTGGGCGGTCTGCGAGCGCGAGGGGATCGACGTGACCCGGCGGCAGACCGGCGGCGGCGGCATCTACCACGACGGGCGCGGGGATATCGCCTACTCGATCGCGGTGCCCGCCGCCGACGTGCCCGGCGAGCTGCTCGACTGCTATCACCTGCTCTGCGAGCCCGTCCTCGACGCGTTCGGCCGCCTCGGGATCGACGCGGGCTACGTCGAGGAGTCGGTGCCGGGGCTGTACCACCCCGCCTGCTACCTCCGGGAGCTGCATCCGGCTCACGACGTGGTGGCGGGGGGTGCGGGTGGAAACGGCGACGACCGCGACGCGACCGGCCGCCGGAAGGTCGCCGGCAACGCGCAGTACCGCAAGCGCGACGCCGTGATCCAGCACGGTTCGCTGACGTTCGCCGTCGAGGCGGAGCGTCACCTCGGCGTCTTTTCCGATCCGCCCGTTACGCCCGACGAATTCCGCGAGCGCGTCGTCGGAATGAACGAGCTGGCCGACATCGATCGGACGGACGCCGTGGCGGCGGTGGAGGCCGCCCTCGCCGCGTGGGTGAGCGGGGACGAGGGCGACGGCGAGACGGAGCGCGACGGAGGCGCGGTCGAACTCGACCGCGACGGGTCGTGGTCGAGCGCGGAGCTCGCGCGGGCCCAAGAGCTCGTCGAGACGAAGTA
Organism: Halorubrum sp. Boch-26; assembly: GCF_029889805.1. Lineage (GTDB taxonomy): Archaea > Halobacteriota > Halobacteria > Halobacteriales > Haloferacaceae > Halorubrum. Next base: position 9,043 of record NZ_JARANT010000093.1, read on the forward strand.
CCGCGACGACGAGTGGGTGCGGACGCGACCCGGAAGCGGCCGGTAGGAGACCGCTCGATTTCCGAAGGGGCTTTTTCAGTCGACCACCTGCTAACCGTATGAGTCTCAAGCTCGGCGCCCACGTCTCGATCTCCGGTTCGAGAGCGTCTAACGATCCCGAAACGCCCCCGTACGGAAACATCGCGAACGCGGTGTTCAGACAGAAGCAGTTCGGCGGCAACTGCGGACAGATATTCACCCACTCGCCGCAGGTGTGGCAGGATCCGGACATCAGCGACGAAGAGGCCGAACAGTTCCGCGAGGGCACGAAGCGCGATCTGGAGGGGCCGTGGGTGATCCACACCTCCTACCTCGTCAACCTCTGTACGCCGAAGGAGGGGCTCCGCGAGAAGTCCCTCGACTCGATGCAGAAGGAGGTCGACGCGGCCGCGACGCTGGACATCCCGTACGTCAACGTCCACCTCGGGGCGCACACGGGGGCCGGCGTCGGCGGCGGCCTCGACAACGCCGCCTCGGTGATCGACGACGTGGACGTACCCGACGGGGTCACGATCCTGATCGAGAGCGACGCCGGCGCCGGGACGAAACTCGGCGGCGAGTTCGAGCACCTCGCGGGCGTCATCGACCGCACTGAGACCGACATCGACGTCTGCGTCGACACGGCCCACGCGTTCGCGGCGGGATACGACCTCTCAACGCCCGACGCGGTCGATCAGACGATCACCGAGTTCGATGACGCCGTCGGGTTAGAACACCTCGAATACATCCACCTCAACGACTCGAAGCACGCCTGCGGCACCAACAAAGACGAGCACGCCCACATCGGTGAAGGCCACATCGGCGAGGCGGGGATGGAGCGAATCGTCAATCATCCGGAGCTGGCTGACGTGCCGCTGGCGCTGGAGACGCCGACGGAGAACGGGAAGAGCTTCGCGTGGAACATCGAACGCGTCCGCGAACTGCGCGCGGAGTGACCCGTTACGAGGGAGGACGGAGCCGATCCGCGGAGTTCAGTTAATAACGTCCGACGCGCCTTTATGTACTCAGAGTCGTGATCCGCAGGTATGACCACCGCAGAGGCGCTTCTCATCGGTCGGCGGCGCCGGCTGGCCCTCACGATGGTCGGCGGGTTCGCCGCGGTCGTGGCGCTCTCGCTCGCGGTCGCGGTCGTCGCCGAGCGCGCGAACGTCCCCGCCGCGTCGGCGCTGACCGATCGGCTGGTGCCGTTACTGGTGTTTTACGCGCCGGCGCCTATCGCGGCCGTCGGCGGGTACGCGCGCTGCGGCGGCCCGGCGTGTCTCGCGGTGGGCGCGGTGCCCGCGGTCGTCTTCACCGCGCTCGTCGTCGTCGGGACGGTCTTCGGCGTGCCGGGCGTGGGCGCCGGCGACTCGCCGATCGGCGGGGTGACGATGGCGTTCGCGGCGGTCGGGCTGACCGGGGCGTTCGTCGGCTACTGCGCCGGCGTCACCGCCGCGCTCGTCGCTGATCTCGTCGGACTCGGGACCGACGGCGAGAACGCGGACGGCGACGCAGACGACGCGGAGTGAACCGATCCGCGCCCCGACGAGCGAGTTCCGCACGTTTAATCCGTCCCGCGTCGAACGCGGGGCCGTGCGACGCTTCTCCGCTGAGTACCTCGAACACACCCGACAGGGGATGTGGGCCGACGGCCGAGAGGCCATCGCGGACCTGGAGCTGTCGAGCCGCCGCCGCGTCCTCGACGCCGGCTGCGGCACCGGCGAGCTGACCCGCGTCCTCGACGCGGAGGCGGGCTCGGACGCGACCGTCGTGGGCGTCGACGCCGACCCCGACCTCCTGGCGGTCGCCCGCGAGGAGACAGGGCTGCCGTACGTCGCCGGCGACGCGACCCGGCTCCCCCTTCCGGACGACGCCGTCGTACTCGTCGTCGGTCTGGTCCGCCTCATCTACCTTTTCGATCGCGCGGCCGCG
>NZ_JARANT010000094.1 GCF_029889805.1 Halorubrum sp. Boch-26
TTCGCGCTCGCCGGCATCGACGACGCCGCGGCCGACTCCGAGATCGTGTGGGAGACCGAGCCCGTCGCCGGCGACGACGGGAGCGGCGCGGTCGTCGCCACGATGGACGGCGACCCGGTCGTCGTCCAGTCGACGACCGCGGACGGCGAGCGGGTCGTCCGCGCGACCGCGGTCGGCGGCGACGTCGCGTGGCGAACGCCGCTCTCCGCCGTCGCCGCGAGCGACCTCGCTAGCGGGGACGGGGACGGTGATCCCCCGGAAATCAGCGGCTTCGTCTCCGAGTCGCTCGACGGCGGCCCCGTCGTCGCGTTCACGACGGACGCGGGCTCGCTCGTCGTGCTCGACGCGAGAGACGGGTCGACCCGGTTCGTCGCCGACCTCGGCGGACCGAGCGGGCTCCGACCGGCGATCGGCGACATCGACGCCGACGGCGCCGCTGAGGTCGTCGCGGCCGCGACCGACGGGACCGTTCTCGCCGTCGACGCGGTCGGCGACGTGGCCTTCGAGACGGCTCTCGGCGCGTCGGTGGACCGCCGGCCGCTGGTCGCCGACTTCGAGACCGACGAGGGCGACGGGAACGGCGGCGTAGACGGCGACGGAGTTCCTCGCGGCGTCGCGGTCGCGACCGTCGGGGACGACGAGACGACCGTCCGCCTGCTCGACGCGAACGGCGACGCGCGGTGGACCGCGACGCCCGCCGTCACGCCGCTGACGTGGACCGCGGTCGACACGCCCGACGGGCCGGCGCTCGCGCTCGGCGGAACGAACGGGAACCTCCAGACGGTCGACCTCGCCGACGGCGCCGGTCGGTTCGAGATCGGGCTCCAGGACCTCCCCGTGACGGTCGGCGACGCCGCCCCCGGCCGTATCTACGTCGGCGGGGCGGGCAGCGTCTGGGCCGTCGACCTCCGCGACGGCGAGGTCGCCTGGAAACAGCAGTACGGCGGGGAGACCCGCGTGAACCCCCCGGGCGTCGCCGACGTCGTCGGGAGCGGCGACCCCGGACCGGTCGCGGTGAACCGCGGGGGCGACGTGCTCGTCTTGAACGCCAACGGCGAGGCGATCGCGCGGGGCGAGGCGGGCGACGCCGTGGTGTACGCGGGGCCGCTGTTCGCGGACGTGACGGGCGACGGGACCGACGAGGCGCTCGTCGTCACCGCCGACGGTCGCGTCGTCGCGCTCGACGACTGAGTGATGTTTTATATACTATCCTGACAGAAAAATCGCACGACTGAGCGGGATCGTTGACGGTTATTCATCGGAAACGCGGTGTGCGGACGAGGCGGTCGATCCCGTCTCCGCGCTGGCGTCGAACGCGAGAAAATCGGTCCGCGAACTCAGTGCTGCTCGTCCTCGTACACCCACGCGGCGGTGTCGAGGCCGTAGTCGACGAGCTCGTCCTCGTCGAAGAACAGGTCGATCTCGCGCTCGTTGGCGCCCTCGTCCTCGTGGTCCGACGCGTGGATCACGTTGTGGCCGAGGTCCAAGCCGAAGTCGCCGCGGATCGTGCCCGGGGCGGACTCGGCGGGGTCGGTCTCGCCGACCATCGCGCGGACCTGTCGGGTCGCGTCCGCGCCCTCCCACACCATCGCGAAGACGGGGCCGGAGGTGATGAACTCGACGAGGCCGTCGAAGAACGGCTTGTCCTCGTGCTCGCCGTAGTGGTCGTGGGCGAGCGCCTCGTCGATCCGCATGAATTTCCCGCCGACGAGCTTCAGCCCGCGCTCCTCGAATCGGGAGACGATCTCACCGATGAGGCCGCGCTGGACGCCGTCGGGCTTCACCATCACGAAGGTGCGCTCGTCGTGGTGGCTCATCTACTCGCCACCGTGCTCGCGCCCCTCCTCGGTCCACTCGAGGTCGCGCGCCTCGCGGCCGAGGAAGTAGTTCTTCTCCGCCTTCGAGTCGACGAAGTGGAGAATCTGTCCGTCCTTCTTGACGTACATCGTGCCCGTGCCGGGCTCGATCTCCTCGCCGGTGTAGTCGCAGGTACGTGTCTCGACCATTGGTTATCGGCCTCCGATGGAGTCCGCGTCGCGCTGGGTCTCCCGGAGCTGGAGCACGTCGCCCATGCGGACGGGGCCCAGGACGTTCCGGGTGATGATCCGGCCCTGGTTCGATCCCTCTTGGATGCGGCATTTGACCTGCATGGCCTCGCCGTGCATCCCGGTCTTGCCGACGACCTCAATCACCTCGGCGGTGGTCGAGTCGTCGATACCCTCTTCTGCGCTCATGGGTGGTTATCGGAGCTCCGCGACCTTCTCGCCGATGTCATCGACGTCGTCCTCGGCGTCGCCGGCGTCCACGACGGCGGCGGCGGCCGAGCCGACTTCGAGGCCGGCGGCGTGGCCGACGTCGTCTTGGGTGTCGACGAAGACGACCGGGATCCCCTTCTCGTCGGCGAGCTCGGGGAGGTGCATGACGATCTCCTCGGGGGAGACGTCCTCCGCGACGATGACGAGGTCGGCGTTGCCGCGCTCGACGGCCTTGGTGGTCTCGTTGGTTCCTTTCTTCACGGTTCCTGTGTCTCGGGCGACCTCGAGCGTCTCGAGCGATCGCTCGGCGAGGTCGGCTGGGGTTTCGTAGTCTACGTAAACGGGCATATGTTGTTCACCTATCCTCCGTGCGGGCTCGCGTGCCCGTCCCGTGGTCGGTCCCTAACGGAACGGCACATCATCAACCCCACAGAGGCTGTGACCCGACGTAGTCCGGACGTCCATAAAAGCGCTTTCAATGTCCCCCGCGTGTGCGAGCGGGAGTCACGGGGGGAGACGGCCCTTACCCGACTCCGCGGTTTTTAAGCGTCGGTCGCCCCTCCGTTCGGACATCGAATGGTCCGTCTCGTCCACTACTCCGACATCGAGAACGTCTTCGACTCGCCCGAGCGGGCGGCTCGGCTCGCCGGTCGGATCCGGGCGCTCTCGGGGCCCGACGCCGCGGTCGTCGCCACCGGCGACACCACCGCGCCGGGCGTCCTCTCACTGGTCGCCACCGGGCGGCAGGTCCTCGACTTCTACGACGCCACCGACACCGTCCTCGACACGTTCGGCAACCACGAGTTCGACTACGGCCCTGACGCGCTCCGCGGGCTCGTCGCCGACGCGCCCGCGACCTTCGTCTCCGCGAACGTCCGCGACGAGGCGGGCGAGCCCTTCGGCCGCGCCGAGGGGGTCGTCCCGTGGACAACCCTCGAAGTCGACGGGGCCACGATCGGGTTCGTCGGCGTCACCGATCCCGCGACCGACTCGCTGAACCCGATGGCCGCCGACCTCTCCTTCGACGACCCGGTCGACGCCGCGCGCGACGCGCTCGCCGGGATGCGAGCCGCGGTCGCGGAGCGCGGGGAGGTCGAAGCGGACGCGGAGGGTGCAGAGGGCGCTGGCGCTGACGCCGACGCGCTCGATCACACCGTCGTCCTCTCGCATCTCGGCGCGGGCGACGACGACCTCGCCCGTGCGCTCGACGTCGATGCGGTCCTCGGCGGCCACGTTCACAGCCGGCGCAACGACGTCGTCGCCGGCACCCGGATCGTCCGTCCCGGCGTCAACGGCGAGACGGTCGCCGAAGTGGAATTCGGCGGCGCCTCGGGGGACGCCGCGGCGGACGGCGGCGGGAGTCTCGTCTCCGCCGCGACGCTTCACGAGCCCGACAGCGCGACGCCCGCACCGGGACTGGCCGACTCCCTCGGCGAGCGCATGGCCGCGGCCGACCTCGACGAGACCGTCGACGTCGTCGACGACCCGATCGAGCGCACGGGCGAGATCGTCCACGGCGGCGAGTGCCGCGTCGGCAACTTCGTCGCGGACGCGTTCCGGTGGGCCCACGACGCCGACGTGGGGCTCTCGAACGCCGGCGGGCTCCGGCAGGGCGACCCGTGGGCGGGCGACGTGACGAAGGCCGACCTGATCAGCCTGATCCCGTTCGAGGAGCCCGTCACGCTCGCCTCGGTCACCGGTGCGGAGCTCCACGACGTGTTCCGCGAGATGGCAGCGCCCGACGTCGACTTCGGCGAGGACGACTGGTGGCACGGCCACGTCTCGAACGCCGAGGTCGTCTGGGACGCCGACGCCGAGCTCATCTTGGAGGCGACCGTCGAGGGCGAGCCGATCGACCCCGAGGCGCGCTACACTGTCGCCGTCTCGGAGTACCTGCTTCACTCCGAACACGAGTTCCCGACGCTCGCGCAGCGCCACCGGATCGACGAGGCCGACATCCAGTACGAGGTGCTGGCCGCCTACGCCCGCGAACACGGGATCCACCCCGAGATCGAGGGGCGCATCGAGATCCGGAACCGCGCGGCCGCCGGCGACGAGGATTGAGCGGCCGGCGTCGCGAGCGTCGAATCGAGGCTCGAAGCGGTGAGGGCGGCGTCACACTGCTCCCTTGAGGTCGGTCAAACCTCTGAGAGGCTTTAACATAGTTTGTTGCGTGTGTACATGTGTCAGATGAACGCGCTTGACGAGGTGCTCCAGAAGTACGCGACGAGCCAGAGCCTGATGGATCACATCAGGTACACCGCCGAGTCGCTGAGCATGGAGTTCGATAAGTGGGGTGAACAGTACGTGAGCGGTCCCAGTCTCTACATCCTCATCGTCGCGGAGGTGAACTTCGCCGACTACACGGACCCCCTCGGCGACAACGAGTGGCCGGTCGACCGCTGCCGCGTCGTCACCGAGTCGCGCGACGTGTTCACGAAGGTCGCACGGGACGTGGCGTTCAGCCGAGACGGCGCCGTCATCGTGACCGGCGACGGCACCATTCAGCGACAGATGGTGCGCGTCCGGAATCCCTACCGGGGCGAGGTCGAGAACGTCGAGGACCTCGAGTTCCCCGACTGGATGGGGACTAAACACATGAGCGCCCTGGAGACGTCGCTCCGCGACGACGTCCTCTGGGGAGTCACGCTCAGCGAGGAGGACGGACGCGTCACCACGTTTCTGAACGGCACGTACCAGGACTACCCCCGCGACGAGATCGGGGGGCGATGGCGACCCGAGGCGTAGGCGGACGCCGCGACGAGCGACGAGCAACGACCGCGACGTTTCGGCGGGAGTGAGCGCGTCCGTCGCGGTCCCTCCTAATCGAGGTCGATCGCGACGTCGGACTGGATCCCCGCCGCCTTCACCGTGTTGTGAAGGAGCATCGCCCGCGTCATCGGCCCGACGCCGCCGGGGACCGGCGTGATCGCGCCCGCCACCTCCTTCGCCGACTCGTAGTCCACGTCGCCGACGAGCTCGTACCCCTTCTCGGTCTCCGCCTCGACTCGATTTATGCCGACGTCGATCACGGTCGCGCCGGGCTTGAGCATCGGGCCGTCGACGAACTCGGGGATCCCGGCGGCCGCGATCACGATGTCGGCGTCCGCGAGCTTCCCCTCCAGATCCGCGGTCCGGGAGTGACAGACCGTCGTGGTCGCGTTCCCGACCGGGCTCTTCTGGATCAGGAGGTTCGCCATCGGCTTCCCGACGATGTCCGACCGGCCGACGACGACCGCGTCCGCGCCCTCGGTCTCCACGTCGTACGCCGCGAGGAGCTTCTGGACGCCGTGGGGCGTGCAGGGTTTGAACCGGGCGTCGCCGGCGACGAGTCGCCCGACGTTCTCCGGGTGGAAGCCGTCCACGTCCTTCTCGGGGGCGATCCGCCGGAGGACGCTCCGTTTGTCGACGTGATCGGGGACGGGAAGCTGCACGAGGATGCCGTGGACGTCCGCGCGCTCGTTGAGGTCGTCGATGGTGTCGTACAGCTCCGCCGCGGGCGCGTCGGCGTCGATCTCGACGTGGACGCTCTCGATGCCGACCTCCTCGCAGTCTCGCTGTTTCATCGAGACGTACGTCTCGCTGGCGGGGTCGTCGCTCATCAGGACGGTGGCGAGGCCCGGTGTCACCCCGGCGTCCTCCAGCGTCTCGACGTGCGCAGTCACGTCGGTGCGCACGTCGGCCGCGACCGCCTCCCCGTCGATGATCGTCGTCGCGTCCGCGTCGTCGGAGCCTTCAGTCATACCCGAACCGACGACGAGCCGATACAAAAGTGACGCGGGATCGTGTCGATCTCGGATACTCTAGTGGTGTGTTTATACACAAATTTGGATATACTCGCGTCGCGCGCTACTCCGGGAACAGCTCCGTTTCGCGCTCGACCGCGTCGATCGCGGCGATCTCGGCCGAGGTCAGCTCCAGCTCCGCGGCCGCGAAGTTCGCACGGAGGTGGTCCTCGCTCGACGCCTTCGGGATCGTCACGACCGGATCCTTCGCGGTCGCCCACGCGATCGCGACCGACTCGGGCGTCGCGTCGCGCGCCTCGGCGACCTCGACCACGGCGTCGACCTCGCGCACCCGATCGCCGGCCAGCGGCGAGTAGGCGACCACGGCGTAGCCGTGCTCGCGGGCGTGCTCCAGCAGTTCCGGCTGATACAACAGCGGATGCAGTTCGGTCTGGTGAGCCGCCAGCGGTGCGTCGAGGACCTCGGTCGCGCGGTCTAGGTGGTCGAGCTCGAAGTTCGAGACGCCGGCGTTCCGGATGACTCCCTCCTCGACCAGCCGATCCAGCGCGGGCAGCGTCGCCTCCGGCTCGTAGTCGCCCCGCGGACGGTGGACGTACAGCAGATCGAGCGTCTCGACGCCGAGCCGGTCGGCGCTCTCGCGGGCGGCCGGGCCGACCGCGTCGGGGGCGAGGTCGTCGATCCACAGCTTCGTCGCGACGGTCACGTCCTCGCGGGTCAGGCCGTCGCTCGCCCCGTCGCCGGCCACGCCGTCGCGGGTCGCGTCGCTCGCGGCGAGTCCGGCAGCGAGCCCCTCGCCGACGACGGCCTCGTTGTCGTAGATCCGCGCGGTGTCGAGGTGGCGGTAGCCGACCGAGAGCGCGGTCGCGACCGTCTCGGGGTCGCCGATTCCCATGGTGCCGAGACCGACGGGAGGGAGGTCCATGTCGGGGTGTCCGCCCGGCCGAGCCTAAAAGGGCCCGTCTCTACGCGCTCGGGCCCAGTCGCTTTCTCCCGTTTCGTCTCGGACCCGAGGCGCGTCGCCCTCTCGCCGCGCCCCGCCGGCGCGCCCGCTATCGACGAGTCAGCGCGACGAGGAGCGCGATGCCCTCGACCGCCGAGAGCGCTCCGGCCGCGACGAACCCGACGACCCAGAGCGCGACCGCAGCGCCGACCAGCGCGTGTCGGCCCGTTCGACCCACGAGCCGGTCGTACAGCGCCGCAGAGGTCCCGCCGTCGACCCGTCCGTCATCCGTGGGGCGGTACGGAGTGACCGGTACTACGGTCGTGATACGCTCTCGAATCCGGTTGCTCACCTCGATAATTTAAGCTGTTCCAGGCGGAACGCCAGACACCCCTCCATGTCGCTTCGCCCCCTCCCCCGCGGTTGGCAAGTCGCCATCACGCCGCGAACGCCGTCCCTGAGGCTAGGTCGACCGAGAGCCGCGACCTCCGACCGATGAGCCGGTCGAGCGCGTGGTCGTTCGCCACCGCCCGCGGGTCCGTCCGCGTCGCTCCCGACGAACTCCGGATCCGCCGCGGCGTGACCCGAACCGTCGCCGAAGCCGGCAGCGCCCTCGCCGCCGGGCGCCTCCCGTCGGCTCTCCGGGACGTCGGCTGGACTGGAATCGCGGCCGTCACGGCGGTCGTTCCCGCCGCGGTCGAGTGGCTCTTACAGGGCGGCGGAACCGTGCAGACGACGTTCGGCCTGCTCGGTCTACTCGCAGCGGTCGGCGGCGTCGCCGTGTCAGTCGCCCGCGAGCGGACGGCGGCGATCCCACTCCGCGACATCGAGCACGTCGCCTTCGACGAGGGCGAGCTCGCGATCGTCCACCGGAGCGAGGCGGACGACGAGCGCGAGACGGAGCGAGTCCGCCCCCTCGACGACGCGCAGCGGGCCGACGCGGCGGTCGCGCTTCGGCTCCGCGGGGTCGACCTCCGGGGAGTCGAGGGCGACGAGGCGGTCTCCCGGACCGTCATCGACGTGCCGAAGACCGAGCTGCTCGCGTGACTCTCCCACCGGGCGGTCAGGGAAAGGGGTCCGCTAGACCGCGAACGACACGTCGCGGTCGACGACCGCGCATCCCTGCGTCGCGAACGCGTCGGCGACGTCGACCGCGGCGGTGGCCCACTGGAACGCGATGACCGGGGCTGTCGCCGACGCGAACTCCTCGATCACCCCGTCCGGCGGCGCGTCCGTCCGGAGTCTGGTCGTCCCGCGTCTCCGGAGGAGCGGAGCGCGAGTCGCGACGAGACGCGCGCCGCCCACCGCCAGCGCCGACACGATGTCTAGGCGAGCGTACGCGACGAGGACGGTCCCGGCGACGGACAGCGCGACGAACCTACTGACGGCCAGCTCGACGCGGCGATACCGCTTCGCGACGGACCGCACGTCCGAGCGCCGACCGTCGGCGTCCGGGCTCGCGGAGGGCGGAGACACGAGCGGTCACTCGGCCACGGGTTGATTAGTGGTTGCGGTTCGACGAGCGAGAGTCCGGCCGCACCGACGATCGTTAAATCCGATCGCCAACGTCGGGGTTCACCGGCGCTCGCCCGCAGATGCCCACGAGGTCGTGGAGGTCGTCGATCTCGTACGTCGGCTGGCAGGAGAGCTCCGCGGACCGACGGTGCGGGCGCCGGACGAACGCGGAGTCGATACCGGCGTTGTCGGCGGCGTGCACGTCCGACTCGTTGTCGCCGACGAACAGGGCCGTCTCGGCGCCGAGGTCCTCTAAGGCGCGTTCGAGGTAGTACGGCGACGGCTTCTTGCGCGATAGGCTGGCGATCGACGGCTCGCGGCCGTACGCCACCGCGAACTGCCCGGCGAGCCCGAAGTGGTCGAGGACGGCGTCGACGGTCGCCTGCTGGTTCGACGAGACCACGCCGAGCGGGGCGTCGAGGTAGCGGAGCGCGTCGACGTCCTCGTACGGCGTCTTCCGGCCCTTCCGCGCCGCGTCGATCTGGGCGGCCGAGGCCATCTCGTCGCGGACGCGCCAGAACTCCACCGGGTCCACCCCGTAGCGCTCGCAGATGTCGGCCAGCGTCGCGGGGTCGACGCCGACGGCGACGTCGTCGACGTGGGCCAAGTCGGGATCCTCGACGCCGAGGCTCACGAACGTGTCCCAGGCGGCCTCCCGGAGCGTGTCGAACGAGGTCCGCCCGACGAGCACCCCGTCTTTGTCGAGGACGACGGCGTCGTACACGGCCCACCCTCCGTGGGTAACCGGGAAAAAGGTTTCACCGACCGGTGTACCGCCGGGCGTGCGCTCGTCGTCCCCGGTGGAGTCGACTTCCTCGGGACGCGCTCGTCTGACTCCCACGGCCTACGACGACTCCCGCACTTTCAATACCCGGCGCGTCCAACCCTCAGATTGGACCATGAATATTGTTGATATCGCGGTGCCGGAGTACGTCGAAGTCGACGTCAGCGAACGACTCGCCAAGGTCCGGTCCATCTTCGAACGCGAAAATCCGAAGGGGATCGTCGTCACCGAGGACGGCGAGTACGCCGGCGTCGTCGGGGAGAAACAGCTTATGCGCTCCCGGATGGAGGACGACACCAAGGTGTCGGCCGTCATGAAGTCGGCCCCGTCGGTCGACCGCCACGAGGACATCCGTGAAACCGCCCGCCTCCTCGTCGAGGGCAACGTGAAGATCGCGCCAGTGTACGAGGGCGAGAAGCTCTACGGAATCGTCACCGTCGATCAGATCCTCGAGGCCGTCCTCGACAGCCTCGACGCGATCACCGTCGGCCAGATCGCGTCCGAGGACGTGATCGGGATCAGCGAGAAGGACAGCGTCGGAAGCGCGATCAACCGCCTCCGCGAGAACGGCATCTCCCGGCTCCCAGTGCTCGACGAGGAGGGACAGCTCGTCGGCGTCGTGACCACGAACGACATCATCGAGTTCGTCGTCCGCGACCACGAGCGACAGGGGAGCGGCGACCGCGCCGGCGACATCGACCGAATGCTCGACATCCCCGTCTACGACATCATGTCGAGCCCCGTCGTCACCGCGAACGCCGAGGAGACCGCGGAGACCGTCGTTGGCCGCATGTTCGACAACGACATCTCCGGACTGATCGTCACCCCCAGAAACGTCGACACCGTCGCTGGCGTGGTGACGAAAACCGACGTGTTGCGCGCGCTCACGTTCACGGAGCAGAACTCGATGGACGTCCAGATCACCAACGTCGACCTGCTGGACACGACCTCGCGCGAGCACATCGTCGAGTCCATCGAGCAGGTCGCGAACAAGTACGCGGACATGCACGTCATCCACGCGCACGTCCGGCTCCACGCGCACAAGGAGAAGCTCCGCGGCACGCCCCTGATCCAGTGTCAGATCCGCCTCCGGACCAACGAGGGCCAAGTCGGCGGCTCCGGTGAGGGGTACGGCGCCGAGCACGCCTTCCACGTCGCGCTCGACAAGCTGGAGCGCAACGTCTTAGAGATCAAGGGCGTCAACGCCGACGAGGAGTACCGCGGCCAGCTGCTCCGCAAGCTCGGCGAGCTGTGAAGCGGTAGGCCGTCTGACACCGATCGGCGGTTTCGGCCGCTCTTCTGTCTGTTTTTTCGTTATTCCCGGCTCGCCGACGGGCGTTCCGACAGCGATCTCAGCCGCTCCCGACGCCTAGTCGCACGAGCAGCGTCGCCGCGAGCAGCGCGAGGATCCCGGCGGTCGCTCCGAACCCGGGTGCCTCGTCGTCGGAGGTGTCGTCGTCGACGGGCGCGTTGGAGTCGTCGTTTTCGCTCGCCTCGACGCCGTCGGCAGGGTCCGCACCGCCGGTTCCGCCGCCGGCGCCATCGCCGCCCTCTGGCCCGCTCGCGTCACCAACGTCGCCTGTTGCCTCGTCGATCGGATCGTCCGTTTCGTTGGTCAGCGCGTCAGTCCTGTCTATGTTATTCTTTTGTCGCTGCTGTCGTAAAAACTAGTGTAAATCTGGGTGGAGGCCGTAACAA
>NZ_JARANT010000095.1 GCF_029889805.1 Halorubrum sp. Boch-26
CCGGCGTCCCGCCGTGTATGGGGACTAGCTGCCCGGTCTCGACGAGAGGGTCAGCCTCCGCGCGGCCCTCGGCGGCGTCGGCGCTCCCGGTCGGCTCGCCCGTGTCGGCGTCGATCCCGGAGGGGACGTCGACGGCGACGACGACGGCGTCGCTCTCGTTCGCGAGCCGCGCCGCCGTCCGCTCCGGCTCCCGGAGCGCGCCCGTCACGCCCGTGCCGAGCATCGCGTCGACGATCACGTCGGGGTCGCCGAGCGACAGGTCGGTCGAGTCCGCGACGGTCTCCGTCGGGATCTCGGCCGCGCCGAGGGCCTCCCAGTTCTCCCGCGCGATGTCGGTCCGGATCGACTCCGGGCGGCCGAGCAGGTGGACCGTGACGCCGTACGAGGAGAGGAACCGCGCGGCGACGAACGCGTCGCCGCCGTTGTTCCCGCGGCCGCAGAGCAGCGCGACGTCGGCGCCCGGATCGGCGACCGCCCGCACCTCGCGCGCGACGGCGTTGCCCGACGACTCCATCAGCTGCTTGCGCGGCACGCCGAGGGCCGCGGCGTTGGCGTCGACCGCGGCCATGCGTTCGGTCGGTATCATGTCCCTAGATCCGGGCCCCGCGGGATTAAGCGTGGGGTCGCGGCGAGGGGGCGTGGGCGGCCGGCCCCGGCGGTCCCACGGTGACCCGGCCGCGCTCGGAATGAAAATGTTGAAGCTTTTCGGTGGGAAATCCGGGAGACAGAACCCGTGCGACCCGCTGTACATCCAGACGCGCGGACGACGGACCCTCGTATGAACATCGGATTCTTCACGGACAGCTACTTTCCCGGCGTCGACGGCGTCACGTACACGATCCGCGCGTGGCGCGAACGCTTGGAAGACCGAGGCCACGACGTGTACGTCGTCTACCCGGCGAGCAGCCACGAGCCGGACGATCGGGAGATCCCCGTGCGGTCGCTCCCGAACCCCTTCTACCGGCAGTACCGCGTTCCCCTCTACCGACGGCTCTCCACGCTGCCCGACCTCGACGTCGTCCACTGTCACGGCCCGGCGTCGACCGGGGTGATGGGACGCCGATACGCGAAGAAGCGCGGCGTGAAGTCCGTGTACACCCACCACACGCCGGTCGAGGACTACTTCGTCCAAGGGCTCAAACTGAAGTCGCTCTCCGACATCGCCGGGCGCCTGTACGTCGCCTACGAGAACCGGTTCCTCCGCTCGTTCGACTGCGTCACCGCGTCGACCTCGCGGATTCGCCGCGACGTGGCACCCCGGAAGCTCCCGGTCGGTATCGAGATGGACACGTTCCGCCCCGTCGAGGGCTCGCGGTTCGAGCGCGACGAACCCATCGTCGGCTACAGCGGGCGGATGACCCGCAACAAGAACGTCGACGAGATCCTCCGGCTGGCCGAGCGGACTCCCGACCTGTCCTTCGAACTCGTCGGCGAGGGGCCGGTGCGGAACGCCCTCGAACGCGACGCGCCGGATAACGTCCGGTTCCGCGACTTCCTCTCGCGCGAAGACCTGCCGGCCTTCTACTCCGCGCTCGACGTCTTCGTCACCGCCTCGACCTGTGACACCCTCGGACTCTCGACGCTGGAGGCGAACGCCTGCGGGACCCCCGTCGCCGCGGCCGACGTCTCCCCGTTCGACGAGACCATCGGCGAGGCCAACGGCGCCCGCTTCGCGTACGGCGACCGCGACGACATGGAGCGCGCTGTCGACGACTGCCTCGACGGCGACCGCCGGACCCGAGAGGCGGTAGAGAGGTTCTCGGTGACCCGAACGATAGACGAACTGGAGTCTATCTACGGGGTGTCGTCGTAGATGGGGGCGGACAACGTCGACGTCTTCCAACGGCTGGTGTTCAGCGTCCCGCCGCTGAGAGCTCAGATCCCGGCGCTCGTCGGACTCAGTGCCGTATACAGCGTCGTCGCGTACGTCGCGTTCTCGATGTTCACGCCGCTCTCTCCGGCGCCCTCCAGCGTCCTGCCGGTCGCGGTCCTCCTCTTTCTCCTCCCCTTTCTGTTCGCCGGGGAGCTGTTCCACCGCGTGCTCTCCAACTATCCGCGGTCGTGGAGCTTCTTCCTCGCCTTGGTCAACCAGTTCGTACTGTTCTTCTACACGCTGATCCTCTCCGGCGCCAACGACGTCGGGAACGTCTGGAGTATCGTCTGGCTCCTCTTTATCACGATATACCTGATCAACATCCTCGTGCTCGTCGTGTCGACGGGGATCGACCGATACAAGCGGATCCTCGTCGTCGCGCTCGCGGAGCCGGCGGCGCTGATCGCGGCCTTTTACGCGTTCGCGGGCGGGGACTTGGGCTTCTCGACGTACCGCCACGTGTTCGCGTTCGCGTCGCTGGGGATCGCGGCCGCGTTCCTCGTGTCGGTGCTCGCCTTGGTCGATTACCTCATCCGGAGCAACACGGACGTCTCCGCGTTCGCGCTCACGTCCGGGATCCTCAGGAACGACCGGGAGTCGCTCGACCTCGGCGTCGAGGCCGAGCCCGCGGTCGGGACCCTCGCGATCGACAACGGCGACCGCCTGACGCTCGCCGCCCCGTGGGTCCACCCCGGCCCGCTCGGCGGCTTCGGTGGCGGCCAGCTCAGCGGGAACGTCATCGACGCGCTGAACGACGGGGGCGACGACCACGGCTTCTTCCTTCACGTCCCCTGCACGCACAAGGAGGACCTCTCGAACCCGACCGACGCCGAGAAGATCCTCGACGCGGTTTCCGCGCCCGACGGCGTCGGTCGCGCCTCGCGGCTCGTCCACGAGGACTACGGCGAGATCGAGTTCTACGGGCGACGGTTCGGCGACAAGCAGGTCGTCTACCTCCACGGCGAAGGGATCGACGACTACGACACCGGGGTGTTCATGCGGGACGTCGACGAGTCCGAGGTGCTCTTGGTCGACCTCCACAAGCACGACATCCAAGACGGACCGACGAAGGAGGTGCAGTACGGCTCCAGCGAGGCCGACCGGCTGAAAGACCACTTCGACGAGTTCCGCGAACGGCTCGCCGAGGAGCCGCTCTACGGCTACGCCGCCGGGTTCGCGGTCGAGCGCACCGAGCAGGACATGATCGCGGTGGTCGAGACCGTCGACGGCCAGGACGTGCTGACGATCGGGATCGACACGAACGGCGTCACGCCCGACATCCGGGAGATGGAGGCCCGCTACGGGGAGACGTTCGACGAGGTCCTCGTGTTCTCGACGGACACCCACGCCTCGATCTACGAGCTCGCGAATATGAAACAGTCCAACGTCGACGCCCTCGAAGCGGCGATCGAGCGCGCCCTCGACGACGTCTCGCCGGCGACTATCGGGCTCGAAAGCCGGACCACGGCGCCGCTGAAGCTCCTCAAAAACGACTATAACGGGCTCGTCTTCAGCGTCAACATCCTCATCCGACTGACCGTGATCGCGCTGCTGGCGCTGTACGGGCTGCTCGTGTTGTGGCTGTTCTTCTGAACGGGGTAGACCGGCAGGCGGCCGTTCGGAATCCGGTCGAGTACGCAGTTGTCTCGCTCCCTGACACCGGTTTATAAGCCATTTTCCCGTCGAAATCCGTTCGCGACCGAGATAGCAGACCGTCTATCGCGATCGACCGACTGCTCTCGTCAACTAAGGCTTCGACGGGGAGTCACGGTCTCTCCGTGCGGCGGTCGATCACAGGGGGCCGTTTGTACGGTACGCGTCGCCGTGGAGGGAACCGAGATCACAGATCCCGAGGGACCCGACGACGTCCCCGATGGTTTTAGCTTGTCTCTAACACATGGTAACGCATGAACCGACAGACCGGCGAGGCGCTCGACGACGCGGGCTAGAAAAGCATCCTCGCGCGCGGCGAACCGGAAGACAGCAACACCGCCGACGACTTGGACACGCATCGTTCGAGCGACCGTTCGGTCAGTCAGGCCCAACGCGAGATCGAGATCCCGTTCTATCACGTGTTCGACGCGCCGGCGGACACGGTGTTCGCTCTCGTTGGGGTCCCTGTCGACGAGCTGGCCGGCGGTGTGGAGCCCGACGGCAGCTGGCGGCGAGCGCAGGGAACTCCTCTCGTCGGTCACCGACGAGACGCACGTCCTAGTCTTCGCTCGCCTCGCTCACCGCACCGCGTCGATCCCGAGCACCGAGACGGATATCCCGCCGATCAGCATCGGGAGCCAGTAGACGGCGCCGCGGAACACGAGCACGGCGGCGGTAACGGTCGCCGCGGCGACGCCCGTCGTCGGGACGAGCAGCGCGACGAACGCCGCCTCGATCCCGCCGAGCCCGCCGGGAAGGGGCGTGGCGCCCGCGACGTACGCGAGCGGGACCGCGAACAGCGCGACCTCCGGCGCGATCGGGGCGCCGACCGCGGCGAACGCGACCGCGAGCGCGGCCGCCTGCAGCGTCCAGCCCGCGAGCGAGAGGCCGACCGCGACCGCGAGTCGCCGGGGGCTCGTGCCGACGCGCTCGATGTCCTCGAAGAAGTTCCGCAGGCGCGCCGCGAGCGCCTCCTCGACCGCGGCGGCGTCGAACCGCCGAAATCGCCCGATGGCCCCCCCCACGGCGGCCGGGAGGCGGTCGGCGATCGCCCGCCTGGAGCGCCAGCCGAGCGCGATCGCGGTCGCGATCGACGCGATCAGCGCCACGGCGACGGCGACGGCGACCTCCAGCCGCTCGCCGACGGCCGCGGTGGCGGCGTAGGCGCTGACTCCGAGGAAGACCAGGGAAATCGAAGGGACGACGTTGAGCACGTCGACGCTGGCGATCCCGACGAGCCCCGTCTCGTAGCGCGAACCCGACACCTTGGCGATGAGCGCCGCGGCGACCGGCTCGCCGCCGGCCTGTCCGAAGGGCGTGACGTTGTTCGCGAAGACGGCGCCGGCGTACACGAGGAACGACGTCGCGACCGGGAGGTGAACGCCGACCGCGCCGAGGACCGTTCTGAGCATCAGGCTCCACGCGAGCAGCCAACAGAGCGCGAGACCGAACGTCGCCGCGACCAGCCCGCGGTCGGCCCCGCGAAGCGTGTCGACGACGCGACCCGCGCCGACGACAACGAACAGCACCGCGAGGATCCCGACCGCCGCGACCGCGCCGATCACCACCCCGCGCCGACGGCTCCCGTCCATACGGCCTCTGCGTCGGTGGCGAACTTGAAACGTCTGGTCCCCGCGGTCGGTCTCGTCCCGCCTCAGTCCGGCGATCCGCGGACGGGACCTCGCGACCGAGCACCAACAAGAATACAACGGTCGGTCGGGTACGGTAGCGCAACCTATGGAAGACCAGCGGTTCCTCACCTCCGAGTGGGACTACTGTCTGGTCCTCGACGCGTGTCGCTACGACGTGTTCGAGGACGTGTACGACGAGTACCTCGACGGCGACCTCGAGAAGCGCTGGAGCGTCGGCTCGTCGACGCCGGAGTGGGCCTACCGGACGTTCACCGACGACCACGACATCGCTTACTTCTCCGGGAATCCCTTTATCAACGACCTCGGTATCCCGCTGAACGAGCTGAAGTGGGGCGCGAGCTGCGACTACGAGTGGACCGCCTCCGAGCACATCAGCGACATTCACGACGTCTGGAAGACCGGCTGGGACGAGGATCTCGGGACGGTCCCGCCGGAGAGCCTCGCGGAGGCGTACCGGAGCAACACCGAGGCGATCGAGAACGCCGACCGCACGGTGCTCCACTACATGCAGCCGCACGCCCCGTACCTCTCGCGAGGGAAGGGCCAGAAGCTCAAACAGATCCAGAAGGGGATCAAACGGCAGGACGAGGAGGACGCCGGAGCGGGCGACGCGGGAGACGGCGACGGCGGCCTCCTCTCCTCGCTCAGCGACGCGGTCCGACCCAAGATCGAGAGCCGGCTAGACGACAGCGAGTTCGCCCAGAAGGCGGGGCTGTGGCTGGAGCTCGACCCCGCGGACCTCGTGAAAGACGGCACGCGCGTCACCGCGCTCCGCCTTTACGAGGAGAACCTGCGGATCGCCCTCGAGTCGGTCGCGGAGCTCGTCGAGGAACTCGACGGCACCGTTATCGTCACCGCCGACCACGGCGAGGCGTTCGGCGAGGAGGGCGTGTGGGAACACCACATCGAGACCCATATCCCGCCGCTGATGGAGGTCCCGTGGCTGGAAGTGCAGTGAGCGGAATCGAAGCGAGCGGGAGAGATCCGACGACGGTCGCGACCCCGCGATGAAGGTCAGCCACTACTTCGAGTTCGAAGACCACGTCACGGGCGGGATCCGCGAGTCGGTCGTCCACCAGCGGAAGATGCTCGACCGGGAGTCGATCGCGTACACCACGGAGCCGACCCTCGACGCCGACGTGCTCCACTGCAACCTGATGGGGCCGCGCTCGGTGTGGCACGCGAAGCGCGCGCGGGACCGCGGCGTTCCGGTGGTCGCGCACACCCACGTCACCGCCGAGGACTTCGGTGACAGCTTCCGGTTCACCAACGCGCTCGCGAGGCCCCTCAAACCCTATCTCAGCCGCTCGTACGGCCTCGCCGACGCGCTCGTCTGCCCCTCTGAGTACAATCGCGGCGTGATCGCGGGGTACGCCGACGCCCCGACCACCGTCATCTCGAACGGCGTCGACCGCGAGAAGCTGGCGGGCTTCGAGTCGCTGGAGACCGAGTACCGCGAGCGGTACGACCTAGGGCCGCCGACGGTGTTCCTCGTCGGTCACGTGATCAAGCGGAAGGGGTTAGAGACGTTCGTGGACCTCGCCCGCGAACTCCCCGACGTCGACTTCGCGTGGTTCGGCCCGCTCGATCTCACGTTAAAGGGCCGCGAGACGACCCGGCTGATCGAGGAGTCGCCGGACAACTGCACGTTCCCCGGCTTCGTCGACGACATCCGAGGGGCGTTCGCCGCGGGTGACGTGTTCCTGTTCCCGACCCACGAGGAGAACGAGGGGATCGCGCTGCTGGAGGCGATGACCGCCGGCAAGGCCGTCGTCGTCCGCGATATCGAGACGTTCTCGTGGCTCGACGACGGCGAGGACTGCCTCAAAGTCGACCCCGCCGACGGCGCCGCGGAGACCGAGGCGTTCGCCGACGCGATCCGTCGGCTCTCGGACCCCGCGCTCCGCGAGCGGCTCGGATCGAACGCGGCCGACCGTAGCGAGGCGTTCTCCCTGGACGCTATCGCGGAACGGTACCGATCGCTGTACGAAGGGCTGATCTGAGATCGGGTCGACCGGGACCGGGGGTTCCGGTCACTTGACCGCGGCCTCGTTCAAACCGCAGTTGGTATGACCCTGAATGCACTCCCTGCAGGTAACATGACACGCGTGAGCGTCATCGGCTGCGGGAACATGGGCGGTTCCCTGTTGCGCGGCCTCGCGAGAACCGACTCGTATCACCTGACGGCGATCGATCTGGATCCCGACGCGCTCGCCGCCGTCGAGGACGTCGTCGACGTGGCGACCGACGACGCCGCCGCGGCGAAGGAGGCCGATATCGTGGTCCTCGCCGTGAAGCCGGACATCGCCGAGCACGTCCTCGCGGACCTCGATCTGGACGCAGGTCAACAGCTCGTGACGCTGGCCGCCGGACTCCCCCGCGAGTTCGTCGCGGAGCGGACGCCCGCCTCGGTCGTCCGGATCATGCCCAACCTCGCGGCCGAGACGGGCGAGATGGCTGCGGCGGCGACGAACGAGGGGCTCACCGACGAGGTGCGGGAGATGCTCGACGACGCCGGCGAGTTCGTCGAGGTCGACGAGTCGCTGATGGACGTCTCGACCGCCGTCAACGGCAGCGGCCCCGCCTTCGCCTTCTATCTCATCGACGCGGTGAAGCAGGCCGGAATCGACGGCGGGCTCGACCCCGAGCAGGCCGAGACGCTCGCGGCCCAGACGTTCAAGGGCGCGGCCGAGACCGTGCTCCGAGACGACCGGAGCGTCGACGAGCTCATCGATGCGGTCTGCTCGCCGAACGGGACGACGATCGAGGGGATGGAGGTCCTCTGGGACAGCGACGCCGACGAGGCGGTGGTCGACGCCGTCGCGGCGGCCGAGGAGCGCTCGCGGGAGCTGGCCGAGGCGTTCGATGACGAGTGACGGCGTCGCGGTCGGTGGGGTGGACCGGGAGGCCGTCGCCCGCGCTCGGACCGCGGCCGCCGACGCCGACCGCGTGGTGGTGAAGGCCGGGACCAACTCTCTGACCGACGGGGACTCGCGGCTCGACCGCGTGAAACTCGACAAGCTCGTCGCCGACGTGATGGACCTCCGCCGGCGCGGTAAGGAAGTCGTCCTCGTCTCGTCGGGGGCCGTCGGAGCCGGTATCGGTCGGCTCGGCAACGGCGAGGGGACGGGATCGGTCGACGTCGAGATCGACCGCGGAAGCGACGTGATCGACGAGCGCCAGGCGCTCTCGACGGTCGGCCAGAGCCTCCTGATGCGCCACTACACGCAGAGCTTCGACCGCTACGACCAGCCGGTCGCGCAGATCCTCGTGACCGGCGCCGACCTCGACGCGCCCGAGCGGTTCGAGAACTTCACGAACACCGTCGAGACGCTGCTGGAATGGGGCGTCGTCCCCGTCATCAACGAGAACGACGCGGTCGCGACCGACGAGCTGCGGATCGGCGACAACGACATGCTGTCGGCGTCGGTCGCGATCGCGCTCGGCGTCGACCTGCTGGTCACGCTCACCGACGTCGACGGCGTCTACACCGGTAATCCGAAGCGCGACCCGGACGCGACCGTCATCGAGGCCGTCGGGACGAACTACGACGTGGTCCGCGAGCTCGTCGGCGACAGCACGACCACCGACTTCGGCGGGATCCAGACGAAGGTGGAGGGGGCCCGCGACGCCGCCGAGAGCGGCACGCCGGCGGTGATCGCCGGCTCAGCGACCCGGGACGTGTTGGACCGGATCGCAGCCGGTAAACCGACGGGCACGCTATTCGTGCCGACAGCGGGTGAGACGAATGAGTGAGACAACGGAGATCGAGCGCGACGCGGACGAACTGGTCGAGGGGTCACAGCGAGCCGCCCTACGGCTCGCCAACGCCGACGAGGCGACCCGGAACGAAGGGCTCCGGTCGATCGCCGACGCGCTCCGCGCGAACGAGGCCGAGGTCCTCGAGGCGAACGAGCGGGACGTCGAGGCGGCCGAGGAGATGTTGGATCGCGGCGAGTACACGCAGGCGCTCGTCGACCGCCTGAAGCTCGACGCCGCGAAGCTCGACGACGTCGCCGAGATGGTCGAGTCAGTCGCCGAGCAGGACGACCCCCTCGGTCGGACGCTCTCGGCCCGCGAGCTCGACGAGGGGCTGGAGCTGTTCCGCGTGTCGGTGCCGATCGGCGTCGTCGCGACCGTCTTCGAGTCGCGGCCGGACGCGCTCGTCCAGATCGCGGCGCTCGCGCTGAAGTCCGGCAACGCCGTCATCCTCAAGGGCGGCAGCGAGGCGAGCGAGTCGAACCGCGTCCTCCACCGGGTGATCCGCGAGGCGACCGCGGACCTCCCCGACGGCTGGGCGGGGCTCGTCGAGGCTCACGAGGAGGTCGACCGCCTCCTCGAACGCGACGACGCGGTCGACTTGGTGATGCCGCGGGGCTCCTCGGAGTTCGTCTCCTACATCCAGGACAACACCCAGATTCCCGTGCTCGGCCACACGGAGGGGATCTGTCACGTCTACGTCGACGACGACGCCGATCGAGAGATGGCCGCCGATGTCGCGTTCGACGCCAAGGTCCAGTACCCGGCGGTGTGTAACGCGGTCGAGACGCTGCTCGTGAACGAGTCCGTCGCGCCCGACCTGCTCCCGGACCTCGTCGAGCGCTACGAGGCCGCGGGCGTCGAACTCCGGGGCGACGCCGCGACCCGCGAGATCGTCGATATCGGCGCGGCGACCGACGACGACTGGGACACGGAGTACGGCGACCTCGAGCTGTCGATCAAGCTCGTCGACGACGTGTACGACGCGGTCGAGCACGTCAACGCGCACGGCTCGAAACACACCGAGTCCATCGTTACCGAAGACCAGGCGGCCGCCGAGGCGTTCATGACCGGGATCGACGCCGCGAGCGTCTTCCACAACGCCTCGACCCGCTTCGCCGACGGCTACCGCTACGGGCTCGGCGCCGAGGTCGGCATCTCGACCGGGAAGGTCCACGCGCGCGGCCCGGTCGGGCTGGACGGCCTCACCACCTACAAGTACTACCTCGAGGGCGACGGCCACCTCGTCGCGAGCTACAGCGGCGAAGACGCCCTCCCGTACACCCACCGCGAGCTCGACGCCGAGTGGGAGTTCGGCGGTAGGTAACCGCTTTCCTCCGTTTCCGTCGATTCGCAGTTCCGTATCTACACAGCACGGCAGTTCGCGCTCTGCGCCGTGAAGTTGAGACTACGGCGGCTATAGCACCGCTGGTATGCACGATATCAGCCGAACCACCGAACTTGACACGGTTCACACTCGGGCCGGGACACCACTTCCAGTTAGTAT
>NZ_JARANT010000096.1 GCF_029889805.1 Halorubrum sp. Boch-26
CCGCGAGCGTCGGGCTCGGGCGCCGGTAGTCGCCGGTCGGGCTCCGATCGCCCGCGTCCGTGCCGTCGCGGGCGTCGGCGGCGTCGCCCTCGGCGCCTCCGGCGACGGCGGCCGCGCCCGAGACGGTCAGCCGCTCGACCGGGTCGACGCCGAAGTACCCCCACCCGGGCTGTCCGCCGGTGGTCTCGTAACAGAAGCCGCCGGGACCGTCGCGGGCCCGCCGGTAGGCCGCGAAGGGGTCGTCGACGGCGACCCGGCGCTCGACCGGGACGCGGGCCCCCGCGGGCGCCGCGGCGGCGACCTCGCGGAAGCGGTCCCGGTCGGTGTGTACCGATCGCTGCATGTGGCTCGGTTCGGCGGGCGCGACGAAACAGTTGCGGTCGACGGCCTCACGAAGGGTCGGTCGGCGGCCTCAGAACTCGCTCGCCCGCTCGATCCACGTCGCGGCGCGCCCCTCGCCGACGCTGGCGCCTTCCGCGACGGACGCGGCGTCGGCGGCCGCGAGGTCCTCGACGGTCTCGATGCCGATCCCGGCGAGCCGCTCGCCGTAGGCCGGACCGATCCCCTTGATCTCCTCGACGTCGGTGCCGGCGTCGTCGGCGTCGACCGCCACGTCCTCCGTCCCGGCGTCGGCGGCCTCCGCCGGTTCGGCGGCGGTGTCGGCCGACTCCGCGTCCGCTGTCGCTTCGGCTTTCTCGTCGGCGGTCGCGGCGTCCTCGGCCTCCGCTTCCGCCGTCGGCTCGTCCTCGACCACCGACCCCGCTGAGGCCGCCGCCTCGGTCCCGGCAGCGGCGGGCTCCGGATCCTCGCTCTCGTCCGTTCCCGCGTCCTCCTCGGCCGTCGGGTCGCTCTCGACGGTCACTTTCGCCTCCGTTTCGTCGCGCTCGGCGCGACCGGTCCCGAATCCGAGTTTCTCCTTGATCTTCTGCAGTAGGGCCATTACCGCTGTATACGCCCGTGGGATATTTAAAAACCCTCGCCGACGGCCGCTCTCGCGACCGCCGTCGTCGTCGCCGTCGCGCGGATCCGTCTCGTCGGTATATAAGTGGCGTCGGACCCTCCGACGGGCATGGAGATCGTCAATCCGGTCATGTGGTCACTCCACGTCGGCTTCGCGGTCCTCTGGACCGGCAGCGTGTTGTTCGTCGCTCTCGCGGTGCTCCCGCCGGCGCTCCGCGGTGACGTCGACGGCGGCGTTCTCGAGGGGATCGTCGGACGCCTCCGGTGGATCACCCGCGTCGGCGCCCTCGTCTTCCTCGCGTCGGGCGGGCACATGGCCGGGACGCTGTACACGTTCGAGTCGCTCACCGGCACCGGTCGGGGTCACCTCGTGTTGACGATGATCGCGCTCTGGTTCCTGATCACCGGGCTCGTCGAGGTCGGGAGCGGAAAGCTGACCGACGGGCTCGACGCCGGTAAACTCCGCGAGCCCGCCCGCGACGCGAAGCCCTTCCTCTACGGCGCCGCCGGCCTCTCCGTGGTCCTCGTCGGTACCGCCGGGCTGCTGGCGACCCCCGGGATTATGTAAGAGATCGAACGCCGATTCGATCGGCCGTCGACTACTTCAGCTCCGCTCGCAGCGCCGCGTTCATCGCGTCGACGGGCGCCTCTCGGCCGGTCCAGATCTCGAACGCCTCGACGCCTTGGAACAGGAGCATCCACGCCCCGTCGACCGTCGTCGCGCCCGCGTCGGCCGCCTCCCGGAGGAGCCGCGTCTCGATGGGCGCGTACACCGCGTCGAGCACCGCGAGGTCGCCGTGGAGGTGGGCCGCCGGAACCGGCGTCGCCTCGGGCTCGTCCATCCCCACGCTGGTCGCGTTGACCAGCACGTCGGCGCCGGCGACGCGGTCGCCGAGATCGCCGAGCCCCCCGCCGGTCGCGCCGGGGACCGCCTCCGCCAGGTCGACCGCCCGCTCCGCGGTGCGGTTCGCGACGTGGACCGCCGCGCCCGCGTCGGCCAGCGCGAACGCGGCCGCCCGCCCCGCGCCGCCCGCTCCGACGACGACGGCGTCTCGTCCCTCCAGAGCGACGCCGTGATGGGAGAACGCACGCTTCACGCCGGCCGCGTCGGTGTTGTGGCCACGGGGGTGGTCGCCCGCGCGGACCGGGCCGAAGTCAATCGTGTTGACCGCGCCGATGCGATCGGCGAGGGGTGCGGCGTCGACCGCGTCGAGCACGTCGCGCTTGAACGGCACCGTGACGTTGAGTCCGGCCACGCCGAGGTCGGCCGCGCCCGCGACCGCCGCGGCCGCCGCGTCGGCCTCCGGCTCGAAGGTGACGTAGCGCGCGTCGATCCCGAGCGCCTCGTAGCCGGCCTCGTGCATCGGCGGCGACAGCGAGTGCTCGACGGGATTCCCGATGAGTCCGTACACGTCCATGGGCGCTCACGCGGCCGCAACCGACAAAAGGGGCGCGGTCGCGGTGCGGGGACCGCGGGAACGGCGCGGTCGCGGTGCGGGGACCGCGGGAACGGCGCGGTCGTCCTCACTCCCCGTCCGTCTCCCGGTCCGCGTCGATAACGTCTTCCAGCGTCTCCGTGCCCACGTCGCTCGCGAGCTTGACGCCGACGAGGGAGACGAGGAGCCCCGCGACGATGAATCCCGCGAGCTGTTGGACCGGGCTGACGGCGACGCTTCCCAGCTCTAACGGGTCGAGGATCGCCTCCTGCGCGAGGAAGTAGCCGGCGAACCCGCGGACGACGAGCGAGACGGCGACGATGACGAACGGGAGGTTGAGGTACGGCGTTCGGATCCCCTCGTCGCGGATCAGTTCGTCGAGCAGCCGTCCCACGGCCGCGGTGACGCCCGCGACTGCGAACCACGGGACCGCGGCGTAGGTGAACTCGACCGCCTCCACCAGCGTCGGCACGCCTCTCAGCACCGACGCGGAGAGCACGCCGAAGAAGCCGCCGACGAGTGCGAGTCCGCCGGCGACGACGTACGTCACGATCGACACTTGGCCGGCGTACAGCGCCTCCCGGACCCGCTCCGGCATCCCCCCGACGAACCGGTCGATCGCGAGACCCTTATAAAGAAGCGCCGCGCCGAGCAGCCCGGCGACGCCCGCGACCGCCTCGGCGGGGGAGAACCAGTAGAACAGCGCTGGCAACAGGAGCAACGCGATCCCGAACGGGACGAGGACCGTCGAGCGCAGCTGCTCGTCGGCGAGGAACTGCTTGAGCAGGTAGTACGTCGACTCGATGTCGCGGGCTTGGCGGACGACGACGCGGTCGACGGAGTCGACCGGGATCCGCGACTCCACGATCGGGAGCACCTGCTCGTCCTCGGCGGAGTCGACGACGACGACCGCGGCCCGGGGGTCGTACCGATCCACGAGGTCGTCGAGCTGGGACGCGATCGATCGGTCGGCGCCGACCGCGGTGTCGCTCTCCGCCGAGACGACGGCGACCACCGACTCCTCGCGCTCGTCCCGGAGGTCGCGCGCGACCCGCAGCGATTCGAGCAGGCAGTTGACGCTGGCGTCCTCCGGGTCGCTGAGCCCGGCGTCGGTGACGAGCGACCGGACCGCCTCCCAGCCGGCGACCGGCATGGGGACGTTCGTGGCCCGTCCGATCGTCCCGGAGCGGTCGATGCAGATGACCAGCGTCGTCACGCTTCGACTCTCGATCCGCCCGGATAAAAAGCTCCCCGTCGTCGAGCGGATCGTCGGTGCCGATTCCCGCCCGGTCGCCGGTGCCGACGCTCCGTCTACCGCAGCTCGACGTCCACGTCGCCGCCCTCGCTCGCGAACACGCTCGCGACGCCGCTGCCGGCGGCGAACGCGACGCGCTCCGCGCCGATGCCGAGCCGCTCCGCGAGCCCGCGGTCGGGCGTGAACTCGCGGACCTCCGGCTCCGCGTCGATCAGCTCTTCGAGCCGGTCCTCGACGTCGTCCTCGGTACCGAGCTCGTCGACGAGTCCGATCTCAGCCGCGTCGCTCCCGAGGTAGACCCGCGCCTCGGTCTCCCGGACCGCCTCCGGATCCATGTCGCGCCCCTCGCTGACGGTCTCGACGAACTGGTCGTAGTAGCCGTCGATGATCCCCTGGAGGTACTCCCGCTCGTCCTCCTCGATCTCGCGCAGCGGGACGCCGGCGTCCTTGAACTCGCCCGCGGTGAACTGCTCGTAGGATATCCCGAGCTTGTCCGCGAGCCCGGCCGCGTTCGGCCGGGAGCCGACGACGCCGATGGAGCCGACGAGGCTCGCGTCGCGCGCCCACAGCTCGTCGCAGCCGCTCGCGATCCAGTAGCCGCCGGACGCGCAGGTGTCGGTCGCGTACGCGACCGTCGGACCGTCGAAGTCGGCGGCCGCGCGCCGGATGTCGTCGCTCGGGAGCACCTCGCCGCCCGGCGTGTTGAGCTCGACGACGAGCGCTTCGGCGTCCTCGTCCTCGTCGGCCGCCTCGATCTGCTCGACCACGTCGTCCGCGGTCGTCCCGCCCGGTCCCGACAGCGGCGAGGGGCGCCCGGTGTCGCGCCGGATGGGTCCGGAGACCGTCACCTTCGCCGCGTTGTACTCCTCGGCATCACCGAACCGTCCGCGGGTGAGCCGGGCCACGATCCGCCTGCCCGCCACCGTCGCCGTCGCGCCGACCGCGGCGGCCGCGAGGAGGGTCCGTCCGTCCGAACGCGCGTCGCTCTCCATACCGCCGGTTGGGGGCGCGGCCGTTTATATGGTTGCGCTACGGGGACCGGCGTCGGCGGCGGACGCCGAGGCGCCGCTCGTCCCGCGTCCGATCGATCGAGTACGTCGTCACTGACGGGACGAAAACAACCGCAAAATCGGGGGAAATCGGCGTCCGGCTTACAG
Source organism: Halorubrum sp. Boch-26 (assembly GCF_029889805.1). GTDB lineage: Archaea > Halobacteriota > Halobacteria > Halobacteriales > Haloferacaceae > Halorubrum. Next base: position 4,809 of record NZ_JARANT010000096.1, read on the forward strand.
CAGGCCGGTCTTCTGGAGCTTCATCAGGTCCTCGGTGTCGAGCGTCTCGCCCTCCTTGAACTTCTGATAGATCTCCTCGGCCTCCTCCTTCTCCTCCTCGCGCTTCTCCGCGCGCTCGTCCTTGCGCTCGCGCTCCTCTTCCTTGTCGAGCTCGCGCAGGCGCTTCTGGACGCGCACGAAGTCCTCGTGATGCTGGTCGGCGGCCTCCTGGGCCTCCACGAACAGCTCGTGCATCTCGTCGGCCTCGTCGCGGATGTCGTCGGCCTCGCGGTAGGCCTCGATCATCTGGTTGTGGTGCTCCTGGGCCTTGTCCGCGAGCTCCGTCACCTTCTGGTGGTGCTGGGACGCCTCGGACCGGACCTCCTCGGCCTCCTCGACCAGCTCGTCGAGCTCGCTGGTGTCGTCGACCTTCTCCTTCTTCTCGGCGAGCTTCTCGCGCTTCTCGTCGATCTTCTCGATGAGCTCGCGCTCGTCGTCCGCGTCGAGCACTTCGGTCTGCTGACGGAACTCGAGGTCCTCGATCTCCTCTTTGAGCTCCTCGATGGACTTTCCGGAGCCGAGCTCCATGTCCTGTTTGAGATCCTCGACCTCGTCGAACAGCTCGTTGGCCTCGGCGTTGAGCTCGTTTCGCTTGTCCTTGTGCTCTTGGACCTGCTCGTTGAGCTCGTCGCGCTTCTCGCGGTGTTCCTGCGCCTCGTCGACCTTCTCACGCGTCTTCGCGTTGAGGTCGTCGCGCTTGGAGGCGCGCTCGGAGGCCATCTGGTTCAGCTCGTTGCGTCGGTCCCGCAGCTGCCCGGCGCGTTTGATGAGCTGACCTTTCGACCCGTTGTCGAGGTCGTCCTCAGAAAGGTCCACGTTGTCCGCTTCGTCCATCGGTTCGATCTCGTACTGCTCGATGACTTCGTCTTTCGTTACCATTTTTTATCTCTCCATCACCGCTCCGGGGGTAGCGATCGCTCGCCGTCGTGCGTCGGGCCGTTCACAAGAGCTCCCGTTCATTTCAGCGTGCGATCCCACCAGCGCCGGAGGCGTTCTGGTATCAGATCCTACCGCAGGCCGACATATAAAGACTTCGGTGAATCGGGTGTAACCCGGTAGCACGGGCCGTATACCCGCCGATCCGTGACGAACGATCACACACCTATCGCTATTTATTAACTCAACCGTGAGATCCGTCGTGCCGCCGCGTACGCGCCGGTCGCGCTTCGAGGCCTTACGGGACCTTTCCGGGAACCTCGTACGAGAGCACGATCCCGTCGTCGAGCCGCTCGGTATCGACGAGGTCGAGCCGCGGGAACGACTCGGCGAACCCCTCGCCGTCGGCGAGCGTCGGCGCGTCGCGGCCGCCGATCACCGTCGACCCCACATAGACGTGGAGCTCGTCGACGAGCCCCGCGGCGAAACACGAGTAGATGACCTCGCCGCCCCCCTCGACCATCAGCCGGTCGACGCCGCGGTCGGCCAGCTCGTCGAACCCCGCGGCGAGGTCGACGCGGTCGCCGTCCGAACCCGAGCCGCCGTCCGGTCCGCTCCGCCCGGCCACGACGACCTCCGCGCCGGCCGCGGTCAGCGCCTCGCGGCGCTCCTCGGCCGCCGCGTCCGAGACGAGCAGGTACGTCGTCGCCGCGTCGTCGAGGATTCGGGCGTCGGCCGGCGTCCGCCCCTTCGAGTCGACGACGACGCGCGCGGGGTGACCGGGGCGGCCGTTCCGCAGGCGCTGGACGCGACGGTCCTCTTCGTCGAGCGTGAGGTGCGGGTCGTCGGCGAGCACCGTTCCGACGCCCACGAGCACCGCGTCCGCGGCGGCCCTGACGCGGTCGACCCGATCGAAGTCCTCCGAGCCCGAGATGCGGAGCTGCTCCCGGCGCCGCGTCGCGAGCTTCCCGTCGACGCTCTGGGCGGCGTTGACGACGACGTGCATACACGTGGGTCTCGCGGGCAGGAAATGGTCGTTTCGATCGGGGAAGAACGTCGGCGACGGCGGCGCCGGCGCTCCCGTCACTCCGCGTCGCCGACGCCGTTCCGCACCTTGACCGCGACGCCGCTCTCGAACGCCTCGGCCTCGGCGCCGGAGAGCTCCGCGCGGCCGACCGCGAACAGCGCGTCGTCGCCGTCGACGACGAGCACCTCGTCGCCGGGGCGGATCCCGTCGTCGGCCGCGGTCACGAACTTCGCGAAGGCGTTGCGTCCCTCGCGGACGAACGGCTCGCTCTCCTCCCCGACGACCATCCGGTGCCGCGGCGGGTCGAACGCCTCGCGGAGCCGCCGGCCGCCGGCGACGCCGAGCGTGAAGCGCCCGTCGGTGCCGTACGAGACGAGGCGGTCGCCCTCGGAGCTGCCGGGCGTGTCGTCCACGTCCCCGACGATCACCTGCCGCGGGCGGCCGCCGCTCGACCGGCGGAGGGTCAGCGGCTCGTCCGGGGGAAAGAGGGCGCGGCCCGCGCCGGCGCCGAACTGGTAGTCGGCGCCGGTCCGCAGGTCCGCGAGCGCGTCGGCGTCGGTCATACCCGCACTGTCCCGGCCACGCGCAAAGCCGTTACGACACGGGACGGTCCGGACGAGACGACGCGAAGCGACCCGCTTACAGCTCGATCCGGTCGACGATCGACTTCGTTCCGTCCTCGTCGTTGTGGGTGTTGATCGCTATCGTCTGTATCCGGTCCCCTACCAGCGATCCCTCCATCTTCGCCTTCAGTAGCGAATCCACCTGGTAGACGCCCGCGGCGTTGTTCATCCGGATCACGACCTGCACGGGGGTCTCCTCGCCCTCCCGCAGCGAGACGCGCTCGATCGCCTGCGAGGAGACGGTGTTTATCCCGCGGCCGCCCTCCTCGTAGGGAACCCGCGAGCGCCCCCGCTCCATGTCGAGCCCGTCGGCGATCCGGACGACCCCGGCCTCCAGCGTCAGCGGCTGTTCTTCGGTGTGGTGACAGAGTATGGCGTGGAGGACTTCTGCCTTGACCCGGACCTGCTCCGGAACGTCGTAAAACGAGGGGAGGAAGTCGTCGAGCAAGTCGGCCGCGAGCGGGATCGAGTAGTACGGGTGGTCGTGGCGGTGGACGACGTGCCCGATGTCGTGGAGCGTGGCCGCGAGCGCGATGATCACCGCTTCGTCGGCCTCGTCGAGCCCCTGCTGGCGAGCGCCGTTGAACTCGACGCCGCCGGCCTTCAGCAGGTCGTACAGCCGGAGCGCGCGGTCCCGGACGATCTCGACGTGTTTCGCGCCGTGGTCGTTGTACCCCTTCCGATCGACGGGGTTGACGTTCTGCGCCTCCAGGTACGCCTCGATCTCCGGGTCCGACTCGATCCGGTCGAGCACCTCGTTGAGCCGGGCGTCGGGGAAGGCGTGTTCCCCGTCGGGGTGGTACTCGTGCCGGTCGGCGTCGGTGTCGGCGGCGATGTCGGCGTCCGGTCCGGGGTCGGCGCCCGGTCCGGGGTCGGCGCTCGATCTAGGGTCGGCGCCCGGTCCGGGGTCGGCGTCGGTCTTCCCCCCGTCGCCTCCGGCATCGGTGGTCTCGTCCATGCACGTCCGGAAGGCGGGCCGGTCGTATAAGGCTCCCGCCGGCCCCCGGTCTGCACCGGCTCCGCCCTGCCAGACTTCGATAGCCTACACCGGTGATCTTCGCGGAGGGAGGGCGACCTCCGCGACCGCGTGAACTATTCGTCGCGGTTCCGATGGCGGACCCATGGAGCAGTGGCAGCAGCGGGTGGCGAAGACAATCGCCGTCCTCACCGTGCTCGCGTTCGTCACGTCCGTGGCGTACCACTCCCTGATGGTCACGGTCGAGGGGAGCGCGGCCGGGTACTTCCACTCGACGCAGGTCGTCATCGAGACGTTCACGGGGACGGGATACGGCTCGGACGCCCCGTGGGAGTCGCCGGTGGCGAACCTGTTCGTGATCGGAGTAGACCTGTCGACGTTCCTCATCCTGTTCATCGTTCTCCCGTACGTGTTCCAACCGATCTTGGAGGATCGGCTCTCGCCGACCGCGCCGAGGTCGACGGCGCTCACCGACCACGTGGTCGTCGCCTGCGAGCTCACCGCACGCGTCGAACGGCTCATGGACGAATTCGAGGCCCGGGGCGTGGAGTACGTCGTCGTGGCGGCGGACGAGGAGACGGTCATCGACCTCGAGTCGGCGGGCCGGTCCGCGATTCGCGGCGACCCGACCGCGGCGGCCGCCCTCGGCCGGGCGAACGTCGGCGACGCCGCGGCGGTTCTCGTTGACGTCGCGGGGACCGACGCGCCGAGCGCAGTTCTCTCCGTCCGCGAGCACGACGACGACGTGCTGGTCGTCGCGCAGTGCGAGAGCCCCTCGCTGCGAACGTCGCTGGAATACGCGGGGGCCGACACCGTCGTGATGCCCCGCCAGTTGGTCGGTCGCCGGATCGCCGACAGACTGCTCTCCGAGTTCGATCTCCGGTTCAGCGACATCGTGAGCCTCGGGGACGAGTTCGCGATGGTCGAGGTGACAATCGACGAGTCGAGCCCGATCCACGGGACCACGCTCGGGGAAAGCGGGCTGTCCGCGAGCGATGACGTGACTGTCGCCGGGCTGTGGTACGACGGCGAGTACCGGCCGGACCCCTCGCCGAAGACGGTGCTCGATCGGACCGCGACGGTGATCCTCACGGGGTCCGAGGCCGAACTCCGAGCGATCGAGATCCGGAGCCGTCCGGACACGGAGGCGGCGACCGAGGTCGTCATCGCGGGGGCCGGCGAGGTCGGCTCGACCGCACGGGACCGGCTCTCCGAGGCGGGCGTCACGTGTACGGTGATCGACCTGCGCGAGGAGGTCGCCGACGTGACCGGCGACGCGACCGACGAGGCCGTGCTTCGCGAGGCCGGCGTCGAGGACGCGGACGCGTTCGTCGCGGCGCTCGCGGACGATAACGACGCCATCCTCTCGGTGCTCCACGCGCGGACGATCGCGGGCGAGATCGACATCGCCGCCCGAATGAACGGCATTGACACCGAGTCGAAGGCGCGCCGAGCGGGAGCGACCTACGTGCTCAGCGTGCCGGACATCAGCGGGCGACTGGTCGCGCTGAACGTCCTCCGCGAAGCCGTGCTCTCTTACGATCGTCAGGTCGAACTGGTGGGCGTCGAAGCCGACGATCTCCCCGGAAGCACGCTGTCCGATCCGGCCGTGCGCGAGTCGGACTGCTTCCCGGTCGCGATCGAGCGAAACGGGCAGTTCCGAACCGACATCTCGCCAGAGACGACGCTAGAGTCGGGTGACAGGGTCGTCGTCGCCGGCGGCGGCGGGGGGGGGGGCGCGGGGGGGGCCCGGAGGGGGGGAGGGAGGGATAGAACAGAGGGGGAGGCCGCCGGTCAACAAT
>NZ_JARANT010000097.1 GCF_029889805.1 Halorubrum sp. Boch-26
CGACCGCGGGCGTCGACGTGCTTAGCGCCTCCGCGGGCGGCACCGTCGGCGCGCTCTCCGTCTCGCCGAACGCGACGAACGTCGTTCCGGGCCGCGTCGACGCCGGCGTCGACGTCCGCGACGTCGAGACCGAATCGATGGACGCGATCGTTTCGGCCGCTCGCGAGTCGCTCGCCCGACTGGAGCGCGAACGGGGCGTCGACACCGCCTTCGACCGCCCCTTCGACGTGGCGCCCACGCCGATGAGCGAGCGCCTCCGAGAGGCCGCCCACGCCGCCGCGGCAGACGCCGACCGAGCCGCGCTCGACCTCCACTCCGGCGCGGCGCACGACGCGATGCGCGTCGCCCGCGTCACCGACGCCTCCCTCCTGTTCGCGCCCTCGCGAGACGGGATCTCGCACAGCCCCCGCGAGTGGACCGACTGGGAGGACTGCGCGGCCGCGACCGAGGTACTGTCGGGGGCGATAGCGCGGGTCGCGGTCGACGGGGAGTAGCCGACACCCCGATACCCGCGGGCGACTCGCCGGCGAGCCGTGAGACCGGGCGGGCGTCACAACCGTTTTGCCGGTTGGCCGCGACCCACAAGCGTGAGACAGCCACTCGCGCTCGGCGCCGTCGCGCTCGGCGCCGTCGCCGCCGTCGCCGGCACGCTCGTTGGGACGACGGGCGTCCTCGGCGGCTGGCCCGACTTGGTGGGCTACCCCGCGACGCTCGTCGTCGGCCGGGCGCTGCTCGTCGGCGCGGTTGGGGCGCTGCTGTACGGGTCGTACCTCCTCGCGGTCGGTATCCTGATGCGGTCCTCGAACAAGCGGCGCGCGTATAACACGCGCAACCTCCTGCGGCTCGTCTTCGGTTTCGTGGGGACGGTCGCGACGCTCGCGGTGTTGACCGAGAACTGGCTCGGACTCCTGTTCTCGCTCGGAGTGATCGGCTTCGCGATCACGTTCGCGCTCCAGCAGCCACTCCTGTCGCTCATAGCGTGGGTGTACATCACCGTGAAACAGCCGTACGGCGTCGGTGATCGGGTCCGGATCGACGACGCGAAGGGAGACGTTATCGGGGTCGATTTTCTCGTGACGACGCTGTGGGAGATCAACGGCGAGCTGGTCACCACCAATCAGCCCTCCGGACGAGTGGTGACGGTGCCCAACAGCGTCGTGCTCTCCTCGAACGTCGTCAACTTCGGCGGGGGCGGCTCCCCTTACGTGTGGAACGAGATCGGGATTCAGGTCGCCTACGAGACCGACCTCGACTTCGCTCGCGAGGTCATGGCCGAAGAGGCGAGCGACCTCCTCGGCGACGAGATGGCCGCCGGCATCGCGGCGTACCGGGAGGCGCTCGCCGAGACGCCGGTGGAACTGGAGGTGTACGATCGGCCGACGGTGAACGTGACGCAGGGCGAGTCGTGGATGGAGCTCCGCGTCCGGTACCTCACCCATCCGCGTCGGGGACAGCGGGTGAAAAACGAACTGTACGAGCGGATCCTCGACCGCTTCAACGACGCACCGGACCGAGTGGCGTTCCCGGTGAGTCGGAGCCGGTAGCGCGGCGCCAGTCGGAAGGTAGCCTCGTTCCTGCATAGTTTATATATCACGAATATGTGAGCGTCGTCGAGTCACCGATTGTGACGTAGACCTGATAAATCGGAGACGACCGTCTAAGCGACTGTTGAGGCGTTTCACCGAGAGATATGATAACTTAACACACAGTATATTTATATACTCTGGCGACTTACTATTGGTTAACGAATCGGCGCGCCCGGCATCAGTATTTCAGTCGGGAGTTCGATCGGAGAGAACCTATGACAGAGACACGCACGCGCGACTACGGCGGAGAATCGGAACGAGAGCGAACGAGCAGAAACCGAGCGGCAGAGGCAGAGACGGAGTCCGACGAGTCGGAGTCGGCCGCGGCGGAGCGGACCACGACCTGCCCCGAGTGCGGCGGGAGCCTCATCAGCGACACGGAGCACGGTGAGACGGTGTGTGACGACTGCGGGCTCGTCGTCGAACAGGACTCGGTGGACCGCGGGCCGGAGTGGCGCGCGTTCAACTCCGGCGAGCGCGACAGCAAGTCCCGCGTCGGGGCCCCGACGACGAACATGATGCACGATAAGGGGCTCTCGACGAACATCGGCTGGCAGGACAAAGACGCCTACGGCAAGTCGCTGTCCAGCCGCCAGCGCGAGAAGATGCAGCGGCTCCGCACCTGGAACGAGCGGTTCCGCACCCGCGACTCCAAGGAACGGAACCTGAAACAGGCGCTCGGCGAGATCGACCGCATGGCCTCGGCGCTCGGCCTCCCGGACAACGTCCGCGAGACCGCCTCCGTCATCTACCGCCGCGCGCTGAGCGAGAACCTTCTCCCCGGCCGCTCGATCGAGGGCGTCGCGACCGCGTCGCTGTACGCGGCCGCCCGGCAGGTGGGGAACCCGCGGAGCCTCGACGAGTTCACCGCCGTCTCCCGCGTCGAGAAGATGGAGCTCACACGGACGTACCGCTACGTCATCCGCGAACTGGGGCTGCGAGTCCAGCCGGCGGACCCCGAGAGCTACGTCCCGCGGTTCGTCTCGCGGCTGGAGCTCTCGGAGGAGACACAGCGACAGGCCCGCGAACTCCTCGAGGGCGCGAAGGAGACCGGCATCACGAGCGGGAAGTCCCCGGTCGGGCTCGCCGCGTCCGCAGTGTACGCGGCCGCGCTCCTCTCGAACGAAAAGGTGACCCAGAGCGAGGTATCGGCGGTCGCCGATATCAGCGAGGTCACCATTCGGAACCGATACAAGGAGCTCCTCGAAGCGAGCGAGGGACTGGCGGCCTAACCGTCACCGTTCGACGCCGTCTCTCCGCGGCGACCGCTCTCGTTCGGTGCGTTCTCTCCGAGACATCTTTTCTGCGTCGGCGTCGCTCGGATCCTCTTCGCACGTACGTTTTTAACCCAGCCGAATGTACGGTCTGTCATGGTCGATGCGTTCGTCAGACTTGTCTGTCCGGAGTGTACTAAGGAGTGGCAGGACAACCCCGCGGATCTTCAAGATCTCCGCTCAAACTTCAGCTGTCCCGAGTGCCACGCGACCCGTCGGCTGACGGAGTTTATGCGGACCGAGCGGGATCTCGAAGCCGTCGAACAATTCCAGTGAGTCGCACCGTCGGAGGCGAGCGGCGCCGGAGTCGTGAGACTCACGCGACGGTTCCTCGCGTCCGAAGCCTTCGAAGCTGACCGAGGCTCGGCGCGATATCCTCCCGTCTCGAAGCCCTGCGACGAGCACGGGTTGGTGAAACCTTCCCGATCGATAACCCAAAAACCTCCGTCTGTGCCCCGAAAACGCCGAATACGCGAACTACCCATGGTAACGTGACTCAAGATAATAATATAAACCTCCGGTAGCAAAGGGCTGTTACTCATGAAGAAGCAGGAGCTCATCCATCTTCACGGCCTTCTTGCGGAGGTACGAAAACAGTGCGAGTTCTGGGACGAGGATGTCGATCTCGAGGCCTACGAGGAGCTGGGTGTAAAGCCGACATCGATTCATAAGTCGAAAACAGACCACAAAGCGGCCGTTTTCAAGCTGACTGAGGGAATTACCGAGCCGATGGACGAGTCCGAATCGGAGCCGCTGGCCCCGACCGCAGACTGAGACTTCACTTCCGTTGTCGACCGTTCGTTAGCAGCCTAGTCTCCACGCCGTTCTCAGCGAGTCGCCTACGCTTCGTCCGCGCTCTCTGGCTCTTCGTCCGTCTCGATCTCCTCGACATCGAGCACTGTCAAGGGGATGTTCCGGAGTCGTTGGCCGATCTCCTTGCGCGCGACCCGGCTGGCGTGTTCGGTGCGCTCGACGTTGAACACGTCCATTCGGAGTTCGAGGGCGACGAGCGCCTCGTCGGCGGCGACGAACGCCGGCGGCAGCTCCTCGCCCGCGGGTGACGTGCGGCTTCCGGTGTCGATCTCGACGTAACTGAGGTCCGGATTCAGCATCTCGCCGGTCTTCGAGATCGCGATCCGGACGGCTTCGTCGGCGGTCCCGACGTCGTACACGGGGACGGCGGCCTCCACGACGACTCGGCAGTCCATCACGGTGGCACGTACCACACGAGCGAGTATGAAACTTCGGCCGACAGGTCGGGGAGGGGAACAACGACCGCGCGCGCGACAGTCCCGGTCTACTCGCCGCCCGCTCGAAGGTAGTAGAACACGTACGTCTGAGCGTATCCGGCGTACTTGCCGCCGAAGCGCTCGCGGATCGCACGCGACGTCTCGACGTAGTTACCGCGCTCGCAGTCGGGGTAGTACTCCTCGATGGTCGTCCGGATCCAAGTGTCGAGCGGCACCGCTTCGAGGAAGCCGAGCGAGAACAGCAGCACGCAGTCGGCGACCTTCTCCCCGACGCCGACGAATCGCGTCAGCGACTCGCGCGCCTCCTCGTACTGGAGGTCCGCGGCCGCCAGCGGGTCCGCCTCGCCCGACGCGACCAGCTCGGCCGTCCGCTGGACGTAGGGCGCGCGGTAGCCCAGCGAGAGGTCGCGAAGCTCGTTCTCCGTTCGGGCGGCGAGCTGATCGGGCGTCGGGAACGCGTGGTATCCCTCCCCGTCGAGCTCGACGACATCGCCGTACGTCTCGCGGAGGCGGCGCTGCATCCCGTGGATCCGCGCGACGCGCATCTGCGCCGAGCAGATGAAAGAGATCAGACACGGGAACACCGGGTCGCGGGTGAGCCGCATTCCCTCGTACGCGTCGTACGCCCGTTCGAGAAGCGGGAGGTCGGGCGTCGCGCCGAGGATCGCGTCGAGGTCGTCGTCGAGCCGGAACAGGTGTTCGACGAGCGGAGCGGCGTCGGTCGCCGACTCCCAGTGCAGGGTCCCGTCGTGTACTCCGCCCTCCTGTCTGACGCGCAGAGGGACACGCTCGTCGACGACGCCGGAGATCGGAGCGACGACCGTCTGGTACCACTCGTCGCCACCGCGGGCGTGGAGATCCGCGTAGGTCTCGCCGTCGGCGCGGTTCCAGAGATAGCTCTGGCCGCTCTCGACGGTCGCCTGCAGGTCGAACGGGCCGGCCAGATCCGCGAGATCGATCGCGCCTCGTTCCATTACGGATCCGCTGGGGGCGCAGCCGTATTCGGATTTCGATACCGGTGAGGCGATGCGAAATCGACGGCACACCCCGGTCGCCGGCAACTCCCACGGGCGAAGCGGGGTTTTTGGCCCGTCGGCACGTAGCGACGGTATGCCGACGTACCGCCGGACGACCCGCGTTCCAGCCCCCATCGACGAAGTGTGGGCCTTCCACTCCACGATCGACGGCCTTCGGGCGCTCACGCCCGACTGGATGAACCTCCGTATCGCCGGCGTCGAGGGACCGGACGGGGAGCCGGACCCGGCGGTGCTCGCCGAGGGGTCTCGGATACGAATGTCGATGCGACCGCTCGGCGTCGGGCCCAGACAGCGGTGGGTCTCCCGGATCGTAGAGCGGGAGCCCGACGGCGACGCGCCGGTCGGAGAGAGCGCGCACTTCGTCGACGACATGGTCGGCGGCCCTTTCCGACGGTGGGAACACACCCACGCCTTCTACGCCGACGGCGAAGAGACGCTCCTCGTCGACTCCGTGTCGTACCGGCTCCCCCTAGGCCCCCTCGGCGATCTCGCCGGGCCGTTCGCGAAGGTGGGATTCGAGGGCATGTTCCGCGACCGACACCGACGGACGATCGCCCGGTTCGAACCGTAGGTGTCGCGAGAACGGGGCGATTCGAGGTCAGGCAGGGGCAGTCGCCGGCTCCGTCTCAAAAGAGAGTTCAAACACCGCGCCGCCGTCGTTGCGCACGTCGAGCTCCCAGCCGTGGGCGTCGACAATCCGGTCGACGATGGCGAGCCCGAGCCCGGAGCTCCCCGCGGTCGAGAACCCCGATTCGAACAGCGCATCGCACGCGTCGGGTGGAACCCCCGGTCCATCGTCGGCGACGTACATTCCTCCCAGCCCCGAACTGCCGTCCCCAACCCCGACCTCAACGCTGACGCCCCTCCCGCCGTGGTCGACGGCGTTTCGGAAGAGGTTCTCGAGCAACTGTCGCAGGCGGCCGGGATCGGCCTCCACGTGGCCGACATCGTCGGCGATCGTCAGCGTCGCTTCCGGCGCCTGAACGGAGCTCCAGGCGTCCTCGGCCATCGCCGCTACCGGGACGGACTCCGTCTCGTCGATCGCATCGCCGCGCTTCGCCAGCATGAGAAGGTCGTCGATGAGCGTCTCCATTCGGAGCACCGCGCGCTCCATCGCCTCGTACTTCGGGCGCGCGACGTCGTCCTCGACGAGGTCGAGGTAGCCGGAGAGGACGTTGAGCGGGTTCCGGAGGTCGTGCGAGACGACCGCGCTGAACTGTTCGAGCCGCTCCGTCTGGCGGCGTAGTTCGAGGCGGCGCTCGTTCCGCGCTATGGTGTGGGCGATCAGATCGCCGAACGTGCGGTACGCGGAGACCTCTTCTTCGGTCCACGCGCGCGGGTCGTCGGTCTCGAACGCGAGGACGCCGCTCAGCTCCCAGTCGGTGACGAGCGGGACGTGAACCGTCGCCGGCCGGGTGTCGGTACCTCCGATCGGAAGCGCTCTGTCGTCCGCCGGCATCACCCCATCGGCGTCCGCGTGCATCCCGCCCGATTTCTCCGAAGCTATTGGCGGACGAGCAACGTTCTCGAAGGTAGAAAGTCCATCGGGGTCAGGGAACTCCGAGAAGGATCGCGGGGCAGGGTCGCACTCTCCGGACGCCCAGTGATACGCCGGCTCGAACGCGCCCTCGTCCTCCAAGTAACAGACGATCCGATCGACCGCGACCTGCTGGCCGACGTTCTCCATCGTCCAAGCGATCTTCGTCCCGACCTCGTCCGATCTGGTGCTCATCAGGGTGGTTCCGGCGTCTAACAACACCTCTCGGAGCTGTGCGACATCGCCCTCGCCGAGCCGCGTCAACTCGTGGTCCACGGCGTCTCGCAGGCGCTCGACGAGCGGATCGGTCTCGCCTTCCTCGCATGCAGTCCCCGACCGATTGTTCGGTTCGATGGAGACGACATCGTCCACGTCTGCGTCGAGAACGGCGCGAAGCGTTTCGATCTCCGGATCTTCGACGACGACGATGACGGGAGCGGTCTCGGGCGTTGCCCTGAGGTGATCCCGGACGGCGTTCGACGCGAGCGCGTCGACCGTGGCGACGACTCCGCAGGCGTCATCCAACGGCGACGGACTCTCGTCGGCGACGGTCTCCAGCGCTGTCGGCGCAAGCGCCTCGTAGCCCGGCGAGCGAGAGCCGCTCCACGCGGCCTCGATCGCGTCCGCGACGCGGTCACGTACGTTCGTGTCGTCGCCCACGTAGGCGACGACGGAACGACGGTGCATACCATGAGATGTGGGTTCCCGTATTTCAACGTTAACTCCCGAGTATCGGTCGTGAGAACGTTAGTTCGTCGTCCCCGTCGACGTCAGCGCGATCCCGGCAAGGACGACGCCGCCGCCGACGAGCGTGACGGGAGTCGGCGCCTCGGCGAGGAGGATGAACGCGAGCAGCGTCGCGCCGACCGGTTCGCCGAGCAAGGAGACGGACGCCACGCTCGATTCGACGTGTGCCAGCGCCCAGTTGAGAACAGTGTGGCCGAGCAGCCCCGGGCCGAGCGCGAGGCCCGCGAAGAGCGCCCACTCGCGGGGCGGGTAGCCCGCGAGAGAGTGCCCCTCCGCAAGCACGACGAGGAGCAGCGTCACGGTACAGACGCCGTAAACGACGACCACGTACGGGACGAGCGAGACGCGCTGCCTGAGGGATCGCCCGGCGAGGACGTAGCCGGCCGCGGTCACGGCGCCGAACAGCGCCAGTCCGTTTCCGTAGAGTGGTCGAGGACCAACGAGTACCCCGCCGAGGAGGTCGCCGACGGACATCGCGACCATTCCCGCGACCGCGACCGCGATACCGGCGACCATCCGTCGCGTCACGCGCTCTCTGAGGAGCAGCCACGCACCGAGCGCGACGAACACCGGCTGCGCCTGGACGAGCGTGACGCTCGCCGCGACGCTCGTCCACTCCAAGCTCTCGAACCACGCGGCGAAGTGGAGTGCGAGCGCGACGCCCGACAGCGCCGCCATCGCGAGGTCGCGTCGCCCGATGCGGGCGAACTCGGCCCGATTGCGCCAGATCGCGACCGGAAGCAGCGGCAGCGTCGTGAACAGGACGCGGTAGAACGCGGCCACCGAGCTCGGTGCCTCGCTGAGCCTGACGAGGATCGCTCCGGCGCTCACGGCGACGACCGCGGTCGCGAGGGCGGCCGCCGGCGGGATCCGCGGGTCGGTCGACATCGGTCCGTCGGTCGGTTCCGGCGCCCCCCGCTTACCGGTTTCGAGACGGAGCGGTGCGTCCGACTCCCTCCCGACGGAGATTTGCGACTCCGGTTCGAACGGGGACGTATGTGCGCAGACACGTTCGGCGTGGGAATCCACCTCACCGAGGAGGAACTCCAGTTCGTCGTTCACGTCCCGTCGGACGTCGATTCCGGGTGGACGGACCCCGAAGCGTTCCAGTCCCTCGTCGCCGAGACGGTCTGGGACCTGCTCGATCAACAGACCGTTCTCGGGACGGTCGCCGACCGGTTCGAAGCGGGGGAGACGGTCACGCTCGGCACAGTTACCCTCGAACCGGACGGGACTGTCGTCGACCACGAGCTCGACGCACCGGGCGCGGAATCAGGCAGTTAGACGCGGCGGACCGGGCGGTTGATCGCCTCCATCGCTCAGGTATCGCCGGTCGCCGCCGACTCTCCGGTCGCGCCGGTCCCACCCGACGAAGCCGCGAGGACGGCCTCAATCACCCACATCCGGTCGGGGTCGTAGGCGGTGAGGTCGTACCGCGTCGAGCCGACGGTCTCGCCCCACGTGTCAAGCACGCCCAGCCGGACGAGCCCCGACAGCGCCGCGCCGAGCGTCCGCGGCGTCGTCTCCGGGTCGGAAAGCGCGGCGTGTACCTGCCGCGACTGCGGGTAGTTCCGCGTACAGCGCTCTATCCCCTCGCGCGCCTCCGACCAGTGACGACGGACGTACCCGAACGTCGTCGGGTCGTCCCGCCGGAGTCGGTCGAGAGCTCCGGCGACGGGGTGATCGACGCGCCCTGCGACGTCGGTCGGATCGAAGAGCGACCTGACGGCGGCGGCCACCTCTGAACGATACGAACAGCCGACGACCACGTCGTCGACGAGACCGCGCAGCGCCGCGACGAACGAGCGGGTCGCAGCGACGTCCCGGTCGGTGAGCACCGACGCAATATCGTCGACGATAACGGACGGCGTCTCGCCCTCGACATCGGCGACGTGCGACGAAACGGCGTCAATCACGCGATCGAGATCCGCGGACGCGTCGAGGGTCGTGTACGCGAGTCGCCCTCCCGGGACGATCTGCGTCGTCGCCGTCGCTCCGCGGGTGGTGTCGCTCGCGGAGACGATCGCCTCTCGGGCCGGACCTGATCCGAGCGAACTGCGCCACCCGCGACGCCACTCCTCGACCCCGGTCTCGAACAGCACCGAAATCACCCGCTCCGGCGGGGTTCCGTCACGCACCGGCGGCTGTCCGGCCGCGGACAACCGCACCGTGATGTCGTGGTTAGAATCCGCCGGAACAGCCATCGATGGCGTTAGCTTCAGCGACAAAATTGATAAACTTATGGGTGGGAGCCTCAATATTGAAATTCGGATACAGCGCGGTCGCGCGGCGCTGTAACACGGCGTCGAAACCCAGCTGTGGAGTGTCACACCGCGACAACACACCAAACCACGCCCGCGGACCGCTCGCGCTACTCGTCGAAAAATGAAATTGTGTGGGGCAATCGCCCCGTATGAATGGGTAGGCGGCGAACCGCGGTTCCCAGAGGATCGCTCACTCCAGTACTT
>NZ_JARANT010000098.1 GCF_029889805.1 Halorubrum sp. Boch-26
CCGCGTGGGCGGGCTCCGAACCGGAATCGTCGCCGGTTGCCGCGTCGCCGTCGGTCCCCCGGTCCGCGTCCGCCCCGACCACCGTCGCGACCGGCGCACCCGCCTCGTCGGCGACCTCGCGGACAACGCCGAGCGCCTCGCCCTCGCAGGCCGTTACGAGGGGCGCGCCCGCGTCGGCGATCCGGGCCTTGGTGCGGGCGATCTCGGCGATCGTGTCGCCGAGGACGGCGGTGTGTTCGAGCGAGACGTTCGTCACGGCGGTCGCGACCGGATCGACCGCGCTGGTCGCGTCGTACTCGCCGCCGAGCCCGACCTCCAGCACCGCGACGTCGACGTCGCGGCGCGCGAAGTCGCGGATCGCCATCGCCGTGACGACCTCGAAGAAGGTGAGCGGCTCGCCGACGGCCGCGCGCTCGACGAGCCACGGTTTCGCCTCCACGACGAAGTCGGCGATCGCGTCCCCGGTCATCGCGAGCCCGTCGACGCGGACGCGCTCGGCGAGCGCGGAGAGGTGCGGCGAGGTGTAGAGACCGACCGAGAGCCCGGCCTCGCGCAGGATCGATTCGGTCATGCGCGCCGTGCTCCCCTTCCCGTTCGAGCCGGCCACCTGCACGAACGGCACGTCGTCCTCGGGGTTGCCGAGCCGGTCGAGCAGCGCCGCGATCCGCTCGGTCCCCGGCTTGACCGAGAAGCGGCGGAGGTCGAAGAGGAACGCCGCCGCCTCGTGGTAGTCCATGTCCGTGGGTCGGCGTCGCCTCGCTTAGGCGTAACGGACCGGGGCGGATCGGGTCGTCGCCTCCGGCCGCGGGGGCGACCCGATCCGCCGAGACTACCCGCGCCGCCCGTCGCGAAGAGCAACTCTTACGCGCGCGGCAGCCCGACCCGGTCGCATGAACGAGACTGCGGCCGCGTCGGCGGCCGAGGGGGCGCCGCGAGGACGCGGCTCCGACGCCGATCCGGCCCTCGTCGCGGAGGGCGTTCGGCGGTCGTACGGCGACGTCGTCGCGCTCGACGGGGTCGATCTCCGGGTCGAGACCGGCGAGGTGTTCGGGCTCATCGGTCCGAACGGCGCGGGCAAGACCACGCTCGTCCGCGCGCTGACGGGCACGACCGACGCCGAGGGCGACCTGCGCGTGTTCGGCGTCTCGCCCCGCGAGGTCGACCCGCAGCGCGTCGGCCTCCTCCCGCAGTCGTTCGATCCGCCCGAACGACTCACCGCGGCCGAGCTGGTCGACTACTACGGCGGGCTCTACGACGACGCCCGCGACGTCGGGGGCGTCCTCCGAGACGTGGGGATGGCCGACGACGCGGACGCGTGGTACGAGACGCTCTCGGGCGGGCAGCAGCGCCGGACTTGCGTGGCGACCGCCATCGTCAACGACCCGGACCTCCTCTTCCTCGACGAGCCGACGACGGGGATCGACCCGGCGGGCCGACGGTCGATCCACCGCCTGATCGAGCGGCTCGCCGACGGCGGGACGACCGTCTTCCTCACGAGCCACGCGATGGACGAGGTCGAGCGGCTCGCCGACCGCGTCGCCCTCCTCCGAGACGGCGCCGTCGTCGCCGTCGGTCCGCCGGACGAACTGATCGCCGAGCACGGCGGCGCCCCCCGGCTTGACGTGACCCTCGACGGAACCGCAGACGAAGCGGTCGTCGGGCGCGTCGAGGCGGGCCTCGCCGGCGACGCCGCCGTCGAGTCGACCCGCGACGGGCTGCGGGTCCGGGGCGTTCGACCCGAAGCGATCGGGAGCGCGGTCGACGCTCTCGATACGGCCGGCGTCGCTTTCGAGTCGCTCGCGTGGTCCGAGCCCTCGCTGGAAGACGTCTACCTGCGTCTCACCGGCGAGGAGTACTCGCCGCGGGAGAGAGCAGTTCGAGACGAGGAGGCGATCTCGAACGAGGAGGCGGCCGCGGCGCCGGACGGAGGCGCCACCGGCGACGACCCCGACGGAGGCGACCGATGACGCGGGTCGGCCGGGTCCGAACCGAGGCGGCCGCGGCGTCGCGGTCGTTCCTCCGCCGGCGGACGGCGGTGTTCTTCACGTTCTTCTTCCCCGTGATCCTCGTGGTGATATTCGGCGCCTTAGTCCGCACGCAGCCCACGGGCGGGGGGCTGTTCGCGGAGCCCGCGGGGTACTACATCCCCGGCTATCTCGCGGTCGTCGTCCTCTTCACCCCGCTCTCCCGGGTCGGTTCCGAGATAGCCCGGCACCGCGACGGCGGGCGGTTCGAGAAGCTGGCGACGACGCCGATCTCGCGCGGGGAGTGGCTCCTCGCGCACACCCTCGTCAACGTCGCGATTATCGGAGCGGCGAGCCTCCTGATCTTCGGGCTCGTGCTCGCGGTGACCGACGCCGAGCCGGTCGTCTCGCCCGCGCTCGCCGTCCTGCCAGTCTTCGTCGCCGTCGGCGTCGCGCTGTTCTGCGGGCTCGGGGCGGTGCTCGGCGCGCTCACGGACTCGCAGGACGGCGTGATCGCCGCGAGCAACACGGTCGCGCTCCCGCTCCTCTTCCTCTCGGAGACGTTCGTGTCGCCCGAGCTGTTGCCGGCGTGGTTCCGGCCGGCCGTCGCCGCCTCGCCGCTGACCTACTTCGCGCGCGGGACGCGAGCGATCGTCCACGATCCCGGGCCGTGGGTCGGCGATCTCTCCGTCCTCGCGGCCCTCGCCGTCGCCTTCCTCGCGGTCGGCGCGTACGCGGTTCCGAGAACTGACTGAGGCTGGCGAGAGGTGACCGAGCGGGCGGGAAGCGTATCGGTCTGGGGCGTCGCGGTCCCCGAAGCCGGTCATTTATATCGCCCGGTACCGTCCCGGAGAGACGAGAGAGGTCCAGTGTTGACCGTTCAATTCACCTGTTCGGACTGCGCGCAGACCATCGAGGTCAACGAGGAGATGCGGGAGACGATCCTCGCGACTGGCTGTCCGGTCTGTACGACCGACGCCGGCGAGGAGGACTTTTCCGGTGACGCCGGCGAGGACGAACTCGACGACGCCGACGACGGATAGCGACGTTCCTCGCGGTCCGCCTACTCGCCGTCGCGCTCGACGACGATGGTCCGTCCGGTGAGCCGCTCGGGAGTGAACCGGTAGAGGTCGATGTCGAGGTCGGGCTTCCCGTCCGCCCAGATCTCGAAGAGCGGACGGCGGGTCTCCCCGTACTGCGCGATCGTCTCGGGCGTGAGCTCGTCGAGGTCGACCCGGTGGAGCGTGCCGACGCCGACGACGCTGCCGTACTCGTCGCCGTTCTCCTCGTACACCACGATCCGCGCCTGCGGGTTCGAGGCGAGGAACTCACGCTTCTCGCTGTCGGGCGTCGACACCAGTCGGAGGAACGCGTCGCGGGACGCCTCGTCGAATCCGTAAGAGATCGGGATCGCGTACGGCGTCTCGTCGCGCGCGAGCGACAGCACGCCGGTCTCGTGACGCGAGAGGAACGCGTCGACCTCCGCGTCGGTCATCTCGACCTCGCTGTTCGTCGCCATACGGGAGGGTCGGTGTACGCCCGGATAAAGGATACGAGACGGACCGGGGGCGTAGGGGCGGCGAGGCGGGCGGAGGTCCGCGCGGTCGACGGTCGAAGGCGATGCGGTCGACGGTCGAAGGCGATGCGGTCGACGTAGGTGGGAATAACGACGGAAGAGACGACGCAAACGACCGGGAGCCGTTACGCGGTCTGGGGGTCGGTGATGTCGCTCTCGGTGACGGGTTCGCCGCAGACGACGCAGCCGACGTCGAGCAGCGTCGCCCGCATCGCGTCGTCCACCTCGATCGACCGACGACACTCCGGGCAGACGAACGTGTGAGTCCCTGGACTCGTCATGAATACGAGTACGACACAGACACTCATGAAGGATGGTTTGGATTCCTGAATTTTCGGAATCCGGTCAACGGCGGCTCTCGGCCGCACGCGACCGCTCAGTCCAGTAGCGACGAGAGCAGCTTCCGCTGTGCGGCCGCGATGTGCTCGCTGAACGTCGAGCGGTCGATACCGATCGACTCGGCGACTTCGCCGGCGTTCGACCCCTTGGGGTGATCGAAGTAGCCGGCGTCGTAGGCGGCCGTGAGCACCCCGCGCTGACGCTCGGTGAGGTCGCTCCGGTCGACGGTGACCAAGTCCGACTCCTCCGGCGACGACGACGACTGGAGGAGCCGCAACACCTCCATATCCGGAGACGACTCTCTGAACGCGTCGAGCACCGATCGGAGCGTCGGGAGGTCCGTCGCGTGGAACGTGACGAGGAGCCGCCCGTCTCGGATAGTCGTCTCCGACACCGGGAGTCCGTGGCGGTCGAGCACCGCGAACGGAGAGGCCTCGTCGGCGTCGACCTCGAACCGGTAGGCCGCCTTGACGCCGTAGTCGAAGACGACATCGACCCCCTCGGGCACCGACAGGTCCGCGTCGGCGATGAACTCGAAGACGACTGCCCCCGCGGCCCCGTTCGGCGCGCTGCGCGCGACGCTGTAGATCGGCGTGGAGCCGTCGGCGACCCCCTCAAACGGCGAGGGCGCCTCCGTTGGGAGCGAGACCTCCGCTCTGATGCCGGTTCCCATCTGCGTCCGTCCGTGACCGTCCCCGGGCAAAACGTTGACGCCGCGGACTCGTCGGCGACCGCCTCCGCCGGTTCGACTCCTCGCGGCTCGCGGGGGTCGGCGACGCCCCCGTTCGTGGGTTGCTTATAAAACACCCCTCATATGCAGGGGTGGTGTTGGGGTGGGTGGAGCCGTTACCTACATCCATGAAGCGACAGGCCTCGTACGCGACCGGACCGACGACGGCGACAGAGGGAGACGAGACGCTCGACGCGACCTTCGACGCCCTCGCTGACCCCGACTGTCGAGCCATCCTCGGCGCCGCCGACGCGCCGATGACGACGAGCGAACTGGCGGACGCGTGCGGCATCGCGCTCTCGACAGCCTACCGGAAAGTCGAACGGCTCAGCGAGACGCCGCTGTTAGTCGAAGGCGTCCGCTTCGACCCCGAGGGAGATCACGCCGCCGAGTACACCCGCGGCGCCACCGACGCGGCGATCGAACTCGGAGAGGACGGCGTCACGCTGACCGTCGAGGACGGGGGCCTCGACTCGCTCGCCGCGACCGCGGAAACGACCGGAATCTCGGCCGACTGAGTTTCCTACGGATCTTTTCCCTCGTGATAATCGGGCAGTCAGGCTTATCTGCCGGCTAGCAAACCTCCTTTGCATGCGTGACGGGCCGGACCCCGAGACCCTCTTAGACCTCGCTCAGGACAAGGTCGTGGTCCTCGACGAGAACGGGGTCTACCGTCATCTGAACGCCGCGAGCGTCGATATGATCGGGTTCGAGCCGGACGAGCTCATCGGGACGGACGCGTTCGCGCTCGTCCATCCCGAGGACGGGGAGCGGCTCCGGGAGACGTTCGCGGCGATCGTCGCCGGCGGCCCCGAGCCGGACGAGCCGCTCGAATACCGCTACGCCACCGCGGACGGCGGGTGGGTTTGGCTCCGGACACGGGTGCACACGCCCGCGTCGACGGGGATCGACGGCTACGTGTTGACCTCCCGCGACGTGACGAGCGAGGTGGAGTCGCGGCGCCGGTTAGAGACGATCGCCTCGGTGTCGACGGACGTGTTCTGGATGTTCACCGCGGACTGGTCCGAGCTGTTGTTCGTTAACGACGCCGTCGAGCAGATGTACGACATCTCCGCCGAGCGGCTCGAACGCGATCCCCGGACCTTCCTCGATTCGGTCCACCCCGAGGACCGGCCATACGTCGAGCGAGCGATGGAGCGGCTCTCCGCCGGCGAGTCGACGCTGATCGACTACCGACTCGGAACGGCCGACGCGGCCACCCGATGGGTCCGAGTGCCCGGCGAGCCGGTCGTGGAAGACGACGAAGTCGTCGCCGTCACCGGCTTCGCGCGCGACGTCACGGACGAATACCGCCGCGATCGACAGCTCGCCGTGATGGACAACCTGCTCCGCCACACGATCCGCAACGACATGAACATCGTCGACGGCACCGCGGAGCGGATCATCGACCGCGTGGCGACAGCAGCGGGCTTCGCCCCCGAGGCGTGGGGTGGCGACGGGTCGGAGACATCGGACGAGTCGCCGTCACCGAGCGATCCGGCCGAACTGGTCGAACTCGGGGCAGATATCACGGAGTACGCGGAGACTATCCGCCGGATCGCCACCGAGCTACTGACGACCGCCGAGAAGCAGCGCGGCGTCATCGACCTGCTCCGTCAGCGCGGCTCCCCTCGGTCGGTGGAGATCGCGCCCGTCGTCGAGGAGGCGGTCGACATGGTCGTCGACGACTTCGGCGACCGCGACGAGATCGACGTCAGCTACCACGAACCGACCGTCGACGGACTACGCGGCGACGGGGCGACAGCCGACGGCGAGGCCTTCGCGAGCGTCTCGGTCTCGTACCCCACTGACGCGCAGGCGTTCACGCACCCGGAGTTGGATTACGCGATCGCCGAACTCGTCGAGAACGCCATCGAACACGCGGAGTCGGCGCCTCGCGTCCGGATCGGCGTGACGGAGACGGACGAGGCCGTCGAGATCGCGATCCGCGACAACTGTCCGCCAATCCCGGCAGAGGAACGGTACGTCATCACAGATCGGTGGGAGATGGACGACCTGCGCCACACCGGCGGAATGGGGCTGTGGCTCGTGTACTGGGTCGCGAACCGGTCCGGCGGGGACCTCTCCTTCGACACCCACTCGAACGGGAACGTGGTCACGCTCGCCGTCCCGAACGTCCGACGGGAGGCGAACGGCGATTCGCTCGCGTCGGGGGCCGATCGGCCGCGGACGACCGCGGACCGCGGAGGCGACGCCGAGAGACGGGACGGCCCCGGTCCGGAAGCGGGGAGCGGGGCGGAACTCGACTGAGAACACGGACCGGGCGACACCGACTCGGGCCGAATACTCTCCGATCGTTCGTTATTAACTCGGCTACGAAAACGTTCCCACGGATCTTAAGCCAGCGGTTCGCGTAGTTCCAACTTGATGGGTACGCTCAACGAGATGTTCGACCCGGATCGGGTCGCCGTCGTCGGCGCGACCTCCCGCGAGGGAGCCGTCGGTCGCGCCGTCACGTCGAATCTGCTCGACGACTTCGACGGCGACACCGTTCCCGTCAACCCGAACTACGACGAGGTGCTCGGGACGCCTTGCGTCGACGACGTGGCCGACGCCGACGCCGACGTCGCGGTGATCGTCGTGCCGCCCTCGATCGTGTTGGACGCGATCGAGGCGTGCGGCACGGCGGGCGTTCGCAACGTCGTCGTGATCACGGCCGGGTTCGGCGAGACGGGAGAGGACGGGGCAGCGAGGGAACGGCGCCTCGCGGAGCTAGCCGACGAGTACGACCTCAACCTCGTCGGCCCCAACAGCCTGGGGATCATGTCGACGCCCTCGGGCATGAACGCGACGTTCGGCCCGGAGAACGCGCTCCCCGGCGGGCTCTCGTTTATGAGCCAGTCGGGCGCGTTCGTCACCGCGGTCCTCGACTGGGCCAACGACAACGGGATCGGGTTCAAAGACGTCGTCTCGCTCGGGAACAAGGCCGTCCTCGACGAGACGGACTTCGTGGACCACTGGGGCGACGACGGAGAGACCGACGTGATCATCGGGTATCTGGAGGGGATCGAGGACGGCCGCGAGTTCATCGAGGCCGCCCGCGAGACGACCCAAGATACGCCGATCGTCGCCGTGAAGTCGGGGCGAACGAGCGCCGGCGCGCAGGCCGCCTCCTCGCACACCGGCACCCTCGCCGGCTCCGACAAGGCGTACGAGGCCGGGCTCGACCAGGCGGGCGTCATCCGCGCCGAGTCGGTCGACGAGCTGTTCGACTCCGCCGGTATTCTCGGGAGCCAGCCGCTCCCCGACACCGACAGCGTCGCCATCGTCACCAACGCCGGCGGCCCCGGCGTGATGGCGACCGACGCCGTCGGCGACGCCGACCTCGACATGGCGTCGTTCACCGCGGAGACGAGCGACGCGCTCCGCGAGTCGATGCCGGAGGAGGCGAACATTCACAACCCCGTCGACGTGATCGGCGACGCCGACGTGGAGCGGTTCCGCGAGGCCCTGGAGATAACCGTCGCCGACGACAACGTCGGGGCCGCCCTCGTGCTGGCCGCGCCGACGGCGACGATCGACTTCGCTGAGCTCGCGGACGCCATCGAGGCGGTCAGCGAGGAGATGGACGCCCCCGTCGCCGCCTGTCTGATGGGCGGCGACCGGACGCGCGAGCCGAAACAGCAGCTCCAGGCGCGGGGGATCCCCTGCTACTTCGATCCCGCTCGCGGGATCGAGAGCCTCGCGACGCTCGCGGAGTACCGCGACATCAGGGAGCGCGAGTACGCGACGCCGATGTCGTTCGATGTCGATCGCGAGCGCGCCCGCGAAATCTTGGGAGCGGTGCGCGACCGCGACGACAACCGCCTCGGCGTCGAGGCGATGGAGCTGCTGGACGCGTACGGGATCCCCACGCCCGCCGGCGAGATCGTCGACACGCCCGAGCGCGCCTCCGAGGTCGCCGCCGGGATCGACGGCGACGTCGTGATGAAGATCGTCTCGCCGGACATCCTCCATAAGTCCGACATCGGCGGCGTCGCCGTCGGCGTCGAAGACGGCGAGGTGGCGGACACCTACGAGGATCTGATCACCCGGGCGCGCAACTACCAGCCGGACGCGACGGTCCTCGGCGTGCAGGTGCAGGAGATGGTCGACCTCGACAACGGGGTCGAGACGATCGTCGGCATGAACCGCGACCCGCAGTTCGGCCCGCTCCTGATGTTCGGGCTCGGCGGCATCTTCGTGGAGGTGATGGAAGACACCACCTTCCGCGTCGCGCCCGTTTCGGAACCGGAGGCCCGCGAGATGACCGAGGAGATCCAGTCGGCGCCGCTGCTGCGGGGCGCCCGCGGTCGCGATCCGGTCGACGTCGACGCCGTCGTCGAGACGATCGGCCGGCTCTCCCAGCTGGTCGCGGACTTCCCGGCCATCTTGGAGCTCGATATCAACCCGCTCGTCGCACTGCCCGACGCCGACGGCGGCACGAACGCCGCCGCCGTCGACGTGAGACTTACGGTTGACCCGGAGGAACTCGACCCATGACAGACACACCCACGACACTCGTCACCGCGACCGGAGAAGGAGTCGGAAAGACAGCGATCACCGTCGCGCTCGCGCGGCTCGCCGCCGACCGCGACCGTAGCGTCGGCTACATGAAGCCGAAGGGGACGCGCCTGCAGTCGAACGTCGGCAAGACGCTCGACCAGGACCCCATGCTCGCCCGCGAGGTGCTCGGCCTCGACTCCGAGATGCACCAGATGGAGCCCGTCGTCTACTCGCCGACGTTCGTCGAGGGCGCGATCCGCGGCACCGAGGACGCCGACGCGCTCAGCGACCGGATCCGCGAGGAGTACGAGGAGCTCTCGACCGACCGCGACCACATGTTCATCGAGGGCGGCGGCAGCTGGACGACCGGCGGCGTCGTCGACCTCACCGACGTCGACGTCGCGGAACTGCTCGACGCGCGGGTGGTGCTCGTCGCCGGATACTCCTCGCCGAACGACCTCGACGACGTGCTGGCGGCCGCCGACGCCTTCGGCGACCGGCTCGTCGGCGTCGTGTTCAACAAGGTCTCCGACGACGCGTTCGATTCGCTGGACCAAGACGGGATCCCGTTCCTCGAGTCGAAGGGGATCACCGTGTTCGGCGCGATTCCCCACGAGAAGGAGCTCGCCGGCGTCACCGTCGGCGAGCTCGCCGACGAACTCGGCGCCGAGCGATCTCTTATACACATCTACGAGCCCGCGAGACGAAGGGGA
>NZ_JARANT010000099.1 GCF_029889805.1 Halorubrum sp. Boch-26
CGAATCGCGGGCGAGCGCGGGGCAGCGCGCCCTCGCCGAACGCCTCGACCCGGCCGCGGTCGGCGACGCCCGCGGGGCCGGCGCGCTGCTCGACGCGATCGACGACGAGGCGATCGCGGCGTACGCGGCCGGCGGAGGCTCGGGCGCCGAGGGCGCCGACGGGGATGTCGCCGACTCCGGATCCGGCGGGGGGACGCGATGAGCCGCGAGGGCTCCGCGGTCGGCGGCGGAGCTCCGACGCGACGGTCGAAGGGAGCGAGCCGATTCGGTTGGCTGCTCGACCCGAAGCTCGTCACGGTCGCGCTGGGGAGCCTCGCGGTGATCGTCGTCGCGGGGCTCGTGCAGGTGAGCTTCGGCGCCTACTCCATGACGGTCGGCGAGGCGTGGCGGGCCGTCCTCGACCCCGCGGTCCTCCTCGACCCGCGGTGGCTGCTCAACTTCCTCGTCGGCGAGGAGCTGATGCGGGCGGTCACGGGATACGGGGGCGAGCTCCCCGAGCTGGCACGCGAGACGCTCATCGTCTGGAACATCCGCCTGCCGCGGGTGCTCGTCGGCGCGCTCGTCGGGG
The DNA here is from genome assembly GCF_029889805.1 of Halorubrum sp. Boch-26. Lineage (GTDB taxonomy): Archaea > Halobacteriota > Halobacteria > Halobacteriales > Haloferacaceae > Halorubrum. The sequence continues at coordinate 569 of NZ_JARANT010000099.1, forward strand.
TGAACCTCGGCGTCTCGGGGGCGATCTTCCAGGCGGTCACCCGGAACGAGCTCGCGAGCCCGTTCATCCTCGGCGTCTCCTCCGGCGCCGGGCTGATGATCCTGCTGACGCTGGTCGTGTTCGGGAGCCTCTCGGCGTTCCTCCCGCTGATCGCGGCGCTGGGCGGCTCGGTCGCGTTCCTGATCGTGTACGCGATCGCGTGGAAGAACGGGACGAGCCCCGTCCGGCTCGTGCTCGCGGGCGTGATCGTCGGAACGGTCTTCGGGAGCCTCCAGACGGCGCTGTTCTTCTTCGCCGACGACATCGCCGTCGTCCAGTCGGCGATCCAGTGGACGACCGGTTCGCTGACCGGGACGGACTGGACGCAGGTCCGGCTGGCGCTGCCGTGGACGATCGTCGCGGCGCTGCTCTCGGTCGCCGGCTCGCGCCAGCTGAATCTGCTCCTGTTGGGCGAACAGACCGCGAAGTCGCTCGGGATGTCGATCGAGAAGGTGCGGTTCGCGCTGTCGGGGGTGGCGGTGCTCGCCGCGGCCGCGAGCATCGCGGTGGCCGGCATCGTCAGCTTCGTCGGGCTGATCGTCCCGCACATGGTGCGGAACCTCGTCGGGAGCGACTACAAGAAGCTGATCGTCGGCTGCCTGTTCGTCGGCCCGGCTCTCATGGTCGGCGCCGACGTTGGCGCCCGGCTCGGGATGAGCGTGTTGACGGGCGCGGACGCGCAGATCCCGGTCGGGATCGTCACCGGGCTCGTCGGCGGTCCGTACTTCCTGTACCTGATGCGGAGACAGCGGAACATGGGTGAACTCTGAATGGCCATCGAACGCACGAACGCGACGGATCCGGACGAACTGAGCGGCGCGAACGCGCCGAGCCAAACGACCGGCGAGCGCGCGGCGGACGCCAGCGACGCGAGCGACCTCGACGCCGAGGGGCTCGTGTTGGGGTACCCGACCGCGCCGGCGCCGATCGTCGACGGCGCGTCGATCGCGGCCGAGCCGGGCGCGGTCACCGCCCTCGTCGGCCCGAACGGGTCGGGCAAGAGCACCCTGCTGAAGGGGTTGGCGAACCAGCTCGCGCCCGAGGACGGCTCCGTGCTCCTGGACGGACGCGACGTGCACTCGATGGACACGAAGGCGCTCGCCCGGGAGCTCGGGCTGCTCTCTCAGGAGAGCACGTCGCCGGACAGCATCACCGTGGAGGAGCTGGTCCACCACGGTCGGTACCCGCACCGCGGCTTCTTCGAGCGGACGACCGAGGCGGACGCCCGCGCGGTCGACCGCGCCGTCGAGCTGGCGGGCTGCGGCCACCTCAGGGACCGCGAAGTCGGAAGTCTCAGCGGCGGCCAGAAGCAACTGGCGTGGATCGCGATGGTCCTCGCGCAGGACACCGACGTGCTCCTCCTCGACGAGCCGACGACGTTCCTCGATTTACACCACCAGATGGAGGTGATGGCGATCATCGAGACGCTGCGCGACGAGAGCGAGGTCACCGTCGTCGTCGTGCTTCACGACATCGAGCAGGCCGCGCGGCTCGCCGACCGGATGGTCGCGCTCAAAGACGGCGAGGTCCGGGCCCGCGGGTCGCCCGAAGACGTCGTGACCGAGGAGCTGCTCGCCGACGTGTTTCGCGTCGACGCCGAGGTCGTTGCGACCGAGAACGGCCCCCGCGTCACCCCGTTGCGCGCCAGGCACGAGGAGTAGCCCCGCCCGACGCGCGTGATCGGTGACCGACCGCCATCGTTTATTTTAGGCCAGCCTAAAAACCGAAGCGGTTAACTTGATTTAGGCCAGCCTAAAAACATGCCCAGAGACGACGCGGCACGCGGAGACCCGACCCGCAGAGCGTTCGCGAAGTACGGCGGCGCGGTCGCCCTCGGCGGCCTGCTCGCCGGCTGTACCGGCGGCGACACGGAGTCAGATCCGGCCGGCTCGGACGGGAACGAGACCGACTCGGCGGACGGTGGGTCCGGCGGATCGGACGACTCCCCGACGGACGACTCCCCGACGGACGACGCCGCCGAGAGTTACACGGCGTCGATCTCGCCGACCGGCGAGGTGACGTTCGACTCACCGCCGGAGACGGTGTTCACCCGGCTCACCCACCACGCGGACATGGCGTTCGCGCTGGGTCGGGGAGACGGCGTCACCGCGCTGCACGCGCCCGACTACTACGACGGGCTGTGGAACCAGTTCGTCGAGCGGCTCCCCGGCGTCTCGCTCGACTGGTCCGGGCGCTACTCCTCGTGGCAGCCGGACAAGGAGACCCTGTACGACCTCGACAGCGACGTCCACCTCGCGGACCCGGCGTGGATCACCCAACTCGACGCCTGGGACCGCGAGGACATCGACGAGATCGCCGAGAACGTCTCGCCGTGGTTCGGCAACTCCCTCAGCGACCGCCACCAAGAGCCGGCGGACGAGTGGGCCGACGGGTATCAGTACTACGGGCTCTGGGAGCAGTTCGAGATCGTCGCCGACGCGTTCCGGGAGCGCGAGCGCTACGAGGCGCTCGCCGAGGTCCGCGAGGGGCTCCTGTCGACGATCGAGGAGGGCCTGCCGCCGGCGGAGGAGCGCCCGACCGCTATCATGATCGCCGCCGCCGACATCGAGAGCATCTACGCGTACACGCTGAGCAACCCCGGCTTCCTCACGTCGCACACGCGCCCGCTCGGCCCGCGCGACGCGTTCGAGGGAAGCGTCGAATCCGGGACGGTGGTCGACTTCGAGACGATACTCGAAGCTGACCCCGACGTCATCCTCTACCTCGGCGGCATGGAGCCGGAGACGGACATGGTCGGACGGCGGACCGCGTTCGAGGAGGACCCGGTCGGCTCGCGGGTCGCGGCCGTCCGGAACGACCGCATCCACCCGCAGGGCGCCCGGTATCAGGGACCGATCTTAAATCTCTTCCAGCTGGAGATGACGGCGAAGCAGCTCTACCCCGACGCGTTCGGCGCGTGGCCGCGGTACGAGGAGGGCCCGTACCCGGAAATTCCGGAAGGAGAGCGGCTGTTCGACCGCCAGCGCGTCGCGGCCGTCATCAACGGGGAGTTCTGATGCGCGCCCGCGAGTGGACCGTGGCGGCGATCTACGGCGACCCGACCGACTACGACGTGCCGGCCCTTCCGGCGTGGCGAGTCGAGCGCGGCGAGTCGGGCGACCTCGCGTTCGCGGCGGCCGACCGCGACGAGCCGTTCATCGCGGCGGAGCGACCGGTTCGAGTGAGGCGATGACTGCGCGTCGCCTCGTTCGCGGCGTCGCGGGCGCGGCCGGAATCCGGACCGTTCCGGACCGAAGCGACTACGACGACTCGCGCGCGCCGACGCGTATGGCGATCGACAGCGACGACTCGCGGTTCACAGGAGGGACCGACCGATGAGCGGGGACGAGACGTCCGCAGACCAGGAGCACGACTCCCGCGACGTGGTCGTCGTCGGCGGCGGCGTCGCCGGGCTCTCGGCGGCCGTGTTCACGGCTCGTCAGGGGCTCGACACGCTCGTCGTTGACAGCGGCGAGTCGATCCTCCGGCGGAACGCCCGCTTGGAGAACTTCCCCGGGTTCCCGCTCGGCGTGGACGCCCGCCGGCTGCTCGACCTCCTCGCCGAGCAGACCGAGACCGCCGGCGCGGACCGGATCGACGGCCGCGTGACGCGAGTCGCGTCGATCGACTCCCGCGACACAGACGGCTCCGACCCGGCCGACGGCGCCCGGTTCGCCGTTGAGGTCGACGACGACCGCGACGACGCCGACGCTCCCGGCGACCGCGCCGACCTGCTCCGGGCCCGGCACGTCGTCGCCGCGACGAAGAACGAGGTCGGGTATCTCGACGGTGTCGACGGGGTCGGGATCCTCGACCGCGGAAAGTCGTACGTCGACACCGACGAGCGCGGTCGGACCGGCGTCGACGGGCTGTACGCGGCGGGGCGGCTCGCGGAGAAGCCCCACCAGGCCGCGGTGTGCGCCGGCCACGGCGCCGAGGTCGCCGTCACGCTGTTGGAGGACGACGACGTGCCCTTCTACCACGACTGGGTGACGCCGGAGGGGTACTTCACCGACCGCGGCCGCGAGGTGCCCCCGGGCTGCGAGGAGATCGACGCCGACGAGCGCCGCGACCGCGAGGCCGGCGCGCTGGACGCGACGCGCGAGCGGTTCGCGGAACCGCATGCCGACCCGCAGGAGACCCACCCGAGCCTGGAGGAGTGACCGGATGCGGAGCGTGACCGCGACGCGATCGGGACGACGCTGGCCGCGATCAGCGACTACATCGAGGCGCTGGCCTCGGCCCGCTCGGTGTGGACCTACTCGGCGTCGGCGGTGCCGTCGGACTCGGCGGCGTCGCCGGACTCGTCCGCCTCGATCCGCACGAGGTCGGCCTCGACGTCCTCGACGAACGCGCCCTGCCCGCCCACCGTGACGGTGTCGTCGTCCGTCTCCACGACGAGCGAGTGCTGGACTGGGAACTCGTTGTTCGTCGGCTCGACCATCCCCTGTTTCGACTCGACGACGCGCCCCACGAGCTCGACGGCCTCGTCGCTCTCGGTCCGCCGCCCGCCGACGGTCACGCGCGGCGTCTCGCCGGCGCGGAGCCGCAAGGTCGCCTGTAACACCGTGTGCCTGAAGTTCGCGTACTCGACCGGGAGCGACGTGGGCGGCGCGGTCGCGACCTCGGCCGCGGCCGGCCAGTAGTTCCCGAGGAAGGAGCCGACGATGACGGGCGCGAGCTGCTCCTGCGAGAAGTGGATCGCCTGCCGGTCGGTGTCGGACCGGCGGAGCAGCTCTGGCGGTGCGACGACGCCGGCCGCGGAGTCGACGGTGAGCAGCGTGGGCATCGCCTCGCGCCACGTCCGGACGACGCTGGCGACGCCGTCGAGCCCCCCGTCGACGTCGTCCGACACGTCGTCGGCGCCGGAGACGATGAGCAGCACCAAGACGCCGCGGTCGACCGCGTCGACGAGAGCGTCGCGGATCTCGGGGAGGTGGTCCGCGGCGACCGACAGCGTCACCTCCGAGTCGGCGTCCGCGAGCAGCGACCGGACCCGTTTTATCACCGTCACCCGGGACTTGATCACCTCGAACTGCTCGGTCTGTCGCTCCACCCGCGAGAAGCGCTCCTCTAACCCGGGGCGGATCGCGTCGACGTCCGAACGGAGCCGGTTTATCACCTCGTCCGGCGGGTTCGCGCGTATCGTCGTCGGCACGACGTGGTCGTTCACCTCGACGAAGCCGCGCTCCGCGAGCGACTCGCTCACGCTGTAGACGTAGCGTTTCGACACGCCGGCGGCGTCGGCGACGGTGCTCGCCTTCGCCTCGCCGTGGGCCAAGAGACTGAGGTACGTGTCGACCTCCTTGTCCGAGAGCCCGAACCGCCGGAGGAGATCGTTCAGCGTCCGGTCGTCCATGTGACGGAGATGCGCGAGGGGATCACTTATAAGGGTCGTCTCGCGCACCGTCGCGGCGAGCGGGCCCGGGAGATCGCCCTACCGCAGGACCGCGACGCTCTCGACCGTGGCGGACCCGTCGACCGAGGCGGACCCGTCGCTCGCGAACAGGTCGGTCTCGAACTCCGGCGGGACCGTCACGGTCGCCGGCGCGTCCGCGAAGTTGACGACGACGAGGAGCGGATCGGCGTCTGCCTCGGAGTCGTCTCCCTCCGAATCCGCCGGCACCGTCGCCGGCGTGCGCTCGTACGCGGTCACCCGCTCGGGGTCGCCGTCGACGACGGTCACGTCGGCGGCGGGACCGTCGAAGTCGACGGCGCCCTCGCGAAGGAGCGGCTCGCGCTCTCGGAGGGCGGCGAGCTCGCGGTGGAAGTCGGTGAGGTCGTTGTCGCCGTCGTGCCAGCGTACGGGTCCGCGGTACGTCTCGTTGCCGCGCTCCTGCCCGGCGTAGATCATCGGCGCGCCGGGCAGGGTGAAGGCGGTCGCGGCGGCGGCTTTCAAGGCGTCGCGGCCGTACTCGGCGAGGTACCGCTCCTCGTCGTGGTTCTCGACGTAGCGCATCTGCGCGCCCGGATCGTCGAAGCCGAGCCACGCGGCGCGCTCGAACGCCTCCGCGACCGCGTCCGCGGGCGCCTCGCCGGCCCCCACGTCGCGGAGGACCTCGTACAGGGAGGTGTCGTAGTGGAGGTCGAACTCCCCCTCGCCGTAGAAGGGGTCGTGCGGGAGCGTCTCGTCCAGCAGGAGCACGTCGTCGGGGACGCGCTCGGCGACCTCCTTCCAGAAGCCGTGGGGGACGCCCCACGCCACGTCGGCGCGGAAGCCGTCGACGACGGCGGCCCACTCGTCGACCACGTCCAGCAGCCACGCTCGCACCGCCGGACTGTCGACGTTGAGGTTGGGGATCCGGCGCCAGTCGAAGTAGTACTCCGGCATGTCGCCGGGGGAGAGTTCCGCCCAGTCGGTGTCGGTCACGTCGAACGCGCCGTCGGCCCGCCGGTAGTGATCGGCGTACTCCTCGACGCCGGCGGCGTGCAGCTGGAAGGCGGGGTGGTCACGCGAGGTGTGGTTGATCACCAGATCGAATATCACCCGAATTCCGGCGTCGTGGCAGGTCTCGACGAGCGACTCGAACGACTCCCGCGAGCCCAGATCGCTCGCCGTCTCGTAGTAGTCGGTGACGTGGTAGCCGTGCTCCGTCGGCGAGGCGAGCACGGGCGTCAGCCAGAGCGCGTCGACGCGCAGGCTCTCCAAGTACGGCACCCGGCGCTCGATCTCGCGGAACGTCGTCGGGAGGGTGTCGCCCGCGAACGACCTGACGAACACCTCGTATATCGTCGGCGCGTCGGCCCATTCCGGGGGCGCGTGCGGGTCGGTAACCTCGACCGGCGCGTCGTCGACGGCGCCGCCTTCGGCGGTCCGGCCGTCGCCGTTCCCGCGCCCGATGCGTACCGTCTCGGCCGCTCCGTACCGCTCCGCGTGCGGGACCGCGCGAACTCGGAGGCCGTCGCCGTCGAGGGCGCCGCCGTCGTCGCCGACGAGTTCGTCCACGGGCACCGCGAGCGTGGCGCCGTCCGCAAACGACTCGATCCGCGCGACGGTCTCCGGGGGCGCGTCGCGGTCGTCGACGAGGAACTCGACGTCGACGGCGGTCTCGCCGCCCGACTCGTCCTCGCCCAGCGCTGGGGCCGCGTCCACGTCGGCGGTCAGGACGACCGTCGGCCCGCCGCCCCCGCCGTCGTCGCCGTCTCCGCCGTTCTCGACGCGTGCGTCGAGCGAGAGGCGGGGTCGGCCGGGACCGGGGACCTCGACGGCGTCGCCGTGCTCGTTGCTCCGGTCGTCGTTGGCGACGAAGCCGAACCCGTGACGGCCGGGAGGGACGCGGGCCTCCGTGACCCAGTCGCCGCCGTCGCGCTCGGGGCGGTCGCGGGCGAGGAGGCGCTCGTTGTGCGCCCACAGCAGCGAGACCCGGTCGACGTCGGCGTCGGCGACCGGGAGCTCCGCGGCCGGCACGCGGAGCTCCGTCTCCCGGCGCTCGTCCGGAAAGACGCGCACGCGCTGGCGGTGCGTCCCGTCGGGCGCGTCGAGCGTCAGGACGTAGGTCCCCGGCGCGTCCGGTCGGAGGTGGACGACCGGCGCGTCGGCCCGGCTCGTCGCGCCGCGGACGAAGACCGGCGAGCGCCCGTCTCGTCCGCTCTCGTCTTCGCCCTCGACTTCCGACCGGTCGCCGGCGCCAACGGCGCTCTCGGCGGGCGCGTCGCGGACCGTCCACTCGTACGTCCCGTCCGGGTCCGGTGATCGCGGCGCCAGCTCGACCGCCTCGCCGACGCTCGTCGTCCGCGGGGGTCCGGGTTCGTGCATGGGGGTACCCGGGCGCCGCCCGGCTTGAGAGTTTTCGTTCCAGGAATGTACGAATAACCATTACACCAAAAGTTGATACGCCGAGGGGTCGTTTACCCGCCTAATGCAACTCCGCGACGCGCTCGACGACTACAAGCGCAACACCGGACACGCCACCCGGTTCCCCGGCGAGCGCCGGACGGTCACCGGGCGGTTCTCCGGCGGCGAGGGGCGGCTGGTCCACGTCGACGAGGGCGGCGAACTCCGCGACTTCGGCTCCCCGCTGACCGGGCAGACCGGCGTGGTCCGCTCCCGGATCGGCCTCGCGGTCGGCGACGAGATCGCGTGGCTCGACGAGGTGCCCACCGAACAGCGGTACGTCGGCGACACGACCCTGATCGAGACGGTCCACGAGGCGGACGCCGCGACCGTGACGCGCCACGACGCGACGATCGGGGACGCGCACGTCACCCGCGCGACGGTCGAGGTCGGGACGGACAGCCACGCGAACGTCGACCCCGAGGCCCTGTCGCTCGTCGTCTACGCCCGGTTCGCGCCGGACGGCCGCGACGACCGGATCGGCCAGCTCCGGTACGACGACGCGGTCGAGGTGTACCACGACGACGAGCACGACTTCCTCGCGAGCGACACCGGGTTCTCGGAGCTGCGCGGCCAGCTCCCGGCGACGTTCCCCGAAATACTCGACGACGCGCCGACGGACCTCCCTCGCGACCGGGACAGCGACCGTTACGAGGAGGAACGGCTCTCCGGCGAGGTCATCGCCGAAGTCCCGTTCGAAGGCGGTACCGCCGCGGTCGCGTCGCTGCTGACCGACCGCGCCGAGACGACGCGCGAGGCGGCCCGCGACCGGCTCGCCGGGCTCTTCGCCGATCTCGACGACGTCGACGCGCTCGCCGCGGCCGCGGGCGAGACGACGCCGTCGGTCCCCCGGTCGGCGCCGGCCCGCGAGTCGGTGGTCGCCGACCTGCGCGTGCTCTCGCTGCTCTCGGCCGAGTCGGGGCTCCGGGTCGCCGGGCCCGATTTCGACCCCTTCTACGTGACCTCCGGCGGCTACGGCTACACGTGGTTCCGCGACGACGCGGAGATCTCGGCGTTCCTGCTCGGCGCCGACGACCGGCTCGGGCTCGGGCTCGACGACTGGCACGCCCGCTCGGCCGAGATGTACGTCGCCACCCAGCGCCCGGACGGCTCGTGGCCCCACCGCGTGTGGCCGCGGAACGGCGCGCTCGCGCCCGGCTGGGCGAACGCCCGCATCGAGGACGGTCCGGACGTGGACTACCAGGCGGACCAGACCGGCAGCGTGATCGCGTACCTCGCACAGGCGCGCGCGGCCGGCGTCGACGTCTCCGACCTCGACGCGACGCTCGTCGCCGCGCTCGCCGGCCTCGACGAGACCTTGGAGGACGACGGCCGCCCGGGCGGTTGCTTGGTCG